>DASXNR010000346.1:0-10758 GCA_036494925.1 Acetobacteraceae bacterium | reverse complement strand
ATCGGTACGGCGCGAGGGCAACGCGCTGAGTGCGACGATCGGCTCAGATCACGGACCGGAACGGTTCGAGCGCCTCGTCGACCAGGTTGTCGTGGAACACGGGACGTTGCCGCCGACCGAGTTGTACGACGCCTTACGCCCGCAGTCGCGTAACCTGGGCGAGGTCGATCACCCGGCGCTTCTTGCGGGCCGACGACAGGACGTGACGCGCAACTCCGAGGGACAATTTCTGTTGTTCCGCATCGGTGACGCGGTTGCCAGCCGCAACATCCATGCCGCCATCTATGACGCGTTGCGCCTGGTCAAGAACCTTTGACCATCTCGCAGTCCGCATCATTCGTAGACGAAGGCGCGGTCGTCGAGGTCGATGGCGGGTAATTCGTCCTTCTCGCTCCAGTAGTCCTGGGTGTGCTGCCATTCGGGCTTGTCGCCGCGTTTCGGCAGCAGGTGCATGCCGCGCATGAGATAGCCGGGATTGAAGTTCTCCGGATCGATCCAGGGCAACAAGGGCATGTCCTTGTCCTCGGGTCGGAGGGCCGGCGTGACCTTCCTGACGCCTTTGGCCTTCATGTGATTGAGCAGGCGACAGACGAAGTCGCTCACCAGGTCCGAACGCAGCGTCCAACTCGCCCGGAAGTATCCGAACACCCACGCCATATTGGGCACACCGGTGAACATCATGCCGCGATAGGTGACCGTATCCGAGAACACCAGGGGCATGCCGTCGATGGTGAAGTCGATGTCGCCGAGTACGTTGAGATTGAAGCCCGTGGCGGTGATGATGATGTCGGCCTCGAGCAGCTTGCCGGACCTCAGAAGAATGCCGGTTTGCGTGAACCGCTCGATCTCGTCGGTGACCACCGATGCCTTGCCGCCGCTGATCCCCTGGAACAGGTCCCCGTCCGGAATGAAGGCGATACGCTGCCGCCACGGCCGATAGTTCGGCGTGAAGTCCGTGGCAACATCGTAGTCAGGGCCCAGATAAGTACGAACCCCCGCCAGCAGTTCCTGCTTCACCACTTCCGGTTCGCTGAACGAACGGCGGGTGAACACGGCCTGATCGAACAGGATCCTCTTGCGCACGATCTCGTGGATCCACTCCTCGTTGATTTCCAGTTGTCGCAGCTCGTCCGCGAGCTCGATCGCATTGCGGCCGGTCCGGAAATACGTCGGCGAGCGCTGCAGCAGCGTGACATGGTCGCAGTCGGTCGCAATTGCGGGAATGAGCGTTGCCGCGGTGGCACCGGATCCGATGACGACGACCTTCTTGCCCTTGTAGTCCAGGTCATCCGGCCATGTCTGCGGATGAACGATGCGGCCCTCGAAGTCCGCCATCCCGTCCCATTCGGGCGTGTAGCCCTCCGAGTGCCGATAATAGCCCTGGCACATCCAAAGAAAGTTTGCGGCGAAACGGACGCTTTCGCCGGTGTCCGTCCGGGTCGCATCGATGGTCCAGAGGTTCTCGCTGCTCGACCACCGCGCCGAGGAGATCGTGTGCCGATAGCGGATGTGCGGGCCCAGGTCGTTCTCGTCGATGACCTCTCCCATATATTTAAGTATTTCGGCGGCCGTAGCGATCGGCGCGCTGGTCCATGGCTTGAAGCGATAGCCGAAGGTGTACAGGTCACTGTCAGACCGGATGCCCGGATAGCGGTGGGTGAGCCATGTCCCGCCAAAGCTTTCCTGCGTTTCAAGCACGACAAAGCTCGTGCCCGGGCATTGTTTCATGAGGTGATAGGCGCCCCCGACCCCGGAAATTCCTGCACCGACGATCAACACATCGAAGTGCTCGGTGTGATGCGGCGGGGTCACGACGCGTGCTGGCAGGGTGTCCATCGGTTTGGGTCATCTCTCTGGGGTTGGCGGCCTACTGGGCGGCGAGAGTAGCGCCTGCACGCGACACCGACCAGCGCAACGGTTCAGGCGCGACGCAGCCCGGCCTCGCGCATCAGCGGGATGACCTCCCGGCCGAAGAACTCGAGATCGGGTAGATAGTCGAAGAAGTTCACCTGCACGCCGTCGCAGCCTGCCCTGCTCAGCCTGCTGAACCACTCCACGATCTGTTCGGGCGTGCCCACGAGATGAACGTTGCCGCCGATCACCCACTGCGAGCGGCTGTGTCCGCGCCATGACGCAGTGTCGCCGCTTTGGAATGTGCGCACGAAATTATCGGCTGCAACCGAATCCTCATTTTCGAGAATCGCCGCATAGGCCGTTCGCGCTGCCTGCTCGGTGGCACGGCAGATCACATGAGGGTTGATGATTGTCTTGACCTCGCGCCGGTATTTGCGGGCAAGCGCCTTGATCCTCGCATTGTGCGCGGGCAGCGCCGCGCAGGCCTGTTCCGGATCGGCGCCGGCCGGACTCGTGATGAAAATCAGGTCGGAATGCTTCGCCGCGTAGTCGAGCCCGGCATCGGACGAGGCGGCATTGACCAGGAACGGGCGCCGCAGTCCCGGCTTTGGCGCCAGGAATGCTCGTTCCGTCTGCCAGAATTTTCCCCCGAAACTTAGCTCCTCATCGTCGGTCCAGAGCCGCTCCATGATGGTGGTGAATTCATCCGCCATCAGGTAGCGGAGATCATGCTCGATCGGCTCGAGCCCGAACATGCGGTACTCGCTCGGCTTGTATCCGGTGACGACGTTGATGCCCCACCGTCCGCCGCTGATGTGGTCCATCGCCGCGCCGAACTTTGCCAGGTGCAGCGGGTGCCACGCGTACAGGACATGGACGGTATTGATCAGCACGATCGATTTGGTCAGCGCTGCGAGAGCGGCATTGGCAATGATCGGATCCACCTCGTGCTCGCGGAAGTGCATCTCGCCGCCGTAGCCGCCCTTGCCGAGCCATTGTGCGAGGCCGAATGTCAGATCGAAGCCAAGCTGTTCCGCCATCGTCGTGCAGCGCACGATGTAGTCGAACGTCCACGACGTCGAGCGAGGCGCGGTCGACGGACTCCACGCACCCTGTTGCATGGGCAGGAACAAGCCGAGCAGGAGCTTGTGGTCGGGAAGCCGGCCGAGCGGCGACGGCTGTTGACTGGCCATGCAAGTCTCCTGCGATGTTCGCGGATATATCGGACGCATACGGCATGCGCGCGTCGGCCGCGCTACCAGCCTACCCCTCACGCCTTCCATGCCAAACCGCGGCCAGCGCCAATGCGAGCCCCACCGCCACGAACGCCGTCGCTGCAAGAACAGCGAATCCGCCGATACCATAGATCACCCCGGCCAAGGCCGAACCAATCGATGCGGCCAGCGCGGTAGCAGCATTGAACAGCCCGACACTTTCGCCGCGCGCGGTTGGCGCCAGCCGCACCGACAATGAATTCGCGGCGACGGCGAGCAACGGCCAGACGAACTGGATCAGCGCGAACCCGACCAGCACCAGCCATCCCACCCATCCGGCATGCAGCAGGCCCGAGGCGGCAACCACACCCAGCAACCCAAGTCTCGCGCCGAACCCGGCCAGCAGCATTTGCCAGCCGCCCAGACGATGGGTCGCCATGCCGATCGGCGCGTATAGCAGCAGGCTGGTGGCGACACCGATCGCATAGGCGCTCGATGGCAGGATAGGGTCCATACCGAACTCGCGCGTCATCGCCACGGGGAACAGCGTGGCGAACCCGTTCATCGCGGGATAGGCAATCAGCCAGACGATCAGGAACTGCCGCAGTGGCCGGTTGATCACGCCGAGGAACGCCCCGAGTTCCCGCCAGGAGAGATGGTGGCCGCGATGGTGCGGCCCCGATAGGCCGGCGTCGCCGCCGATCATCGGCCTGGGGGCAGGCTTGTCGCTGGCATCGCGCGGCCGACGTCCAGGCGCCGAGACAAACGCCAGCGCGCCGGCGGCCAGCAGGGCGACGCCGGCGAACACGAAGCCGTCGCCCGGACGGCTGCGTGCCAGCAGGCCGGCGGCTAGCAGACCGATCACCTGGCCGGCGCTGACATAGCGTTGCAACAGCGCCACCCGGGTATCCCACTCCGCTTCGGGAAATCCCTGAATCGCAAGCACATTGCCGGCTGTCGTCGTCGCCATGACTCCCAGGCCGGCACCGGCCGCCAGGATGATGCGCAGCGGAAGATTGGCCGCATCGAACATCAACAGCAGCACGCCCGACCCGAGTGTGCCCCAGATCAGCAGATCCCGATGGCGGCCGTTGCGGTCGGCCCAACTCCCCAGAAAAGGGGCGAACAGGCCCAGCAGCGAGAATGCCGCGTAGGTCACACCGGCGGCGCCGCTTCCTGCCGAGACCAGAGGCATCAGCACCGGCACCAGGCCGTTCTGGGTCAGTCCGAGCAAGCCGTACGACACCAGCCATGTTTCGGTTCGCAACGTTGGGCGCTCCGTGGTGACCGGCATGAAATCCGGGTGGGCTCAAGGATGACGACGGCTACAACCGCATCGGCGGTAGCTGATAGAAGGCTGGTTTATGCAGCGGAAGCCTTTGTCGGCGGCGACGCTCAGGCGCGGACTGCGGCCAGGGCTCGTGGGACTGGGCCTGCTAGCGGTAGTGCTGGGCGCGTGGGCGCTGTCAGCCGGCAATGCGCGTGACGCGCTGCGCGAGCGAGCATTCGACCGGCTGTTGCCGCTGCTGCCGCGGCAGACCGCTGGCGGACCCGGTGTGGTGATCGTCGATATCGACCGCGCCACGCTGGCCCGTTTCGGCCCGTGGCCCTGGCCGCGCAGTCGTATGGCTGAACTTGTTGCCGCGGCAGCCGAGGGCCGCCCCACCGCGTTGGCGCTCGACATCCTGTTCGCCGGCAGCGACCGGTTTTCGCCGGATGGCGACGCGGCGCTGGCACACGCCCTGTCGGCGGTCCCAACCGTGCTTGGGTTTGTCCTGGAGACTGCGAATTCCGGTCAGGAGTTGCCCACAACGCCGGTCCTGTCCCGCCGCCCCGTCTCGTTGCCGGGCGTCTGGCAGGCAAACGGCGTCATCGGCCCGATCCCTGTGCTTGCCAATGCAGCGCAGGGCTTCGGTGCCCTTGTCGCAGCCGCCGACCCGGACGGCCCGATCCGCCGGGTTCCGCTGTTGGTGATGACGGGCAACATGGTTCGCCCCGGCCTGGCGGTCGAGACGGTTCGGCTGGCCCAGGAAGCCAGTGCGCTGCTGATAGATCCCAAGGGCGAGTTGATCGTCGGCAACCTCGCTCTGCCGCTCGGCCGCGATGCGACACTGCGTCTGGGGGGGCCTCCGGCCGCGGTCACGATGTCGGCAACACGGCTGATCGAGGAACCTGCGGCGCGCGCCGCACTCGCCGGGCGGATCGTGCTGATCGGCAGCAGCGCCCCGGAGGCCGGCGGCCTGCGTGTCACACCCGCATCGCCGGCAACGCCATCGGTGCAGATCCAGGCCGAGGCCATAGCGGCAATCGTGCGCGGGGAGGTGCTCGACCGGCCAGTGTGGGCAAAGTTCATTGAACTGGCCGGCGCTGCATTGCTCGGCTTGATCTGCCTCTTGTTTGCGGCGCGACTACGCCCGGCCACCGCGGCTGTGCTCGCATTGCTGGTCTGTCTCGCGTGGACTGCCGCGGCTGCAGCGGCCGTTCCTGGCCTTGCGCTGCTGCTGGACCCAGCCGGTCCGCCGATGGTGGCGATCGTCACATTCGCCATGGCCACGCTGGCTCGTTTCGTGCGCGATGAGTGGCGCGCCCGATTGCTGCGCCTCAGCTTCGAACAGCACCTGGCACCGGAAGTGGTCCGCCGCATTGCCGCCGACCCCGCCGCGCTGCGCCTGCGCGGCGAGATGCGCGAGATCACCGCGCTGTTCACCGACATCGAAAACTTCACCAGCATGACCGAGCGCGCCGGACCGGCCGATCTCGTCGCATTGCTCGACGCCTATTTCGATGTCGCGACGCGCATCATCACCGACCACGGCGGCATGATCGACAAGATCGTCGGCGATGCGATCCATGCGATCTTCAATGCTCCGTTCGAACTGGAAGATCACCCGCGGCGCGCGGTCGCGGCGGCGCTCGCATTGCTGCAGGCCACCGAGGAGGTGCGACGGCTGCCACTCGGGCAACGGCTGGCGCTTGGCCGCACGCGCATCGGCATCGAGACCGGGCCAGCCATCGTCGGCGACGTCGGCGGCAGCCGCAAACTCGACTACACCGCGCATGGCAATGCGATCAACGCCGCGGCGCGATTGGAAGCGGCGAACAAGGACCTCGGGTCCGCCATCTGCATCGGGCCGGGCACCGCGGCGCGGCTCGATCCGACGACGGTGCGCCAGATCGGCACGCTGACCGTGCGCGGCCAGAGCAGGGAGATTTCGGTATATACGCCAGTATCGCTCGCTGGCACTCCGACTTCGAGCCTATGAAGGAACGGCTCCCGTGTCATTCCCGCTCTCCAGGGAATGAGGTGATTTGTGGCGCCGTCAAATCATCGGACAGCGTCTGAGAGCGGTTTCAGGCAAAGTGGAATCGGAATCGCGACGGGGTGATGGATTTCGCTGCGCTCTACCCATCCTGCGGCAGCGAGCGCACAGCAAATCGTAGGATGGGTAGAGCGCAGCGAAACCCATCGAGCCGTAGTTTCCAGTCAGGCAGAAATTGCTCTAACCGACCGACGCGAACGCGCTGGCGATGCGGGTCGCGTTCCACTGATGCGGCACCGTAGGCTCGGCGCCGGCGTTGGGAAGGTCGCTGCCAAAACTGCTGGTCACGCTCACCGCGGTGTTCACCCCAACGACCATCACCTCGCCGCGTTCCACGAACACACCGAACACGCCATTGCTCGGGCCGGCGAAGAAACGAGTGCCGCGCACCGCTACCAGGCCGAACGGGACGCGGACCGCGACATTGCCCTGATCGGCCTTCGGATCATGATCGTACACCATGCCGCCGCTTTCCAGCACCAGCACGCCACCGGCATTCACCACGAACCGGTCGATGCGAAGCCGTGTCTCGGCGCCAAGCTTCACCTGCGTCGCGGTACCAAGATGCAGGCTGATTGCCGATTGTTCGCCGGTGGCGACGGTGTCGCCGATGAACAGCGCTGCGGCGGGCACCAAGACGCGGCGCATGGCGGACGTCTGCGCGTAACATTCGCCACGCGAGGTATCAACCTCGCCCGCGGGCTCCCTGGCCGAGACACTGCGCGCGGCAAGGCATGCACCGGTCAGTCCGCCGAGGAGGGCACGCCGTGGAATCCGGTTCAACATTGTCACCTCTGTCTCCTAGCCACGCGGCAGTTCGACGGTGGTCAGCCATCCGCCATACAACACCGGCCCGGTCGGCTGCCCGGTCGGGGATCCTCCCTTCGGCTCCAGGCTCACCAGCAACTGCGTATTCGGCGCAAGCTGCGCGACCAGCGTCCTGCCCGACGCCGGCAGCACGCCGAGTGAGCGCGGCCGCGTCTCGCCCTGCGGCAGCGCCCAAAGCTCCAGGTCCTTGTCGGTCGGCACGGTGATCGGCGCGGTCGGCTGAACCACCAGGCCGCCGCCGCGTTCGGCGGTCGCCAGCAGCACCGGCGCGCCACCTGCCAGCGGCGACAACATGGCAACGCGTGGCGGCTCCGGCTGACGCAACACCATGAACGCGGCGAGCGACGCGGCAATTGCCAGTGCCCCCACCGTGGTCGCCTGCCAGAATCGCACCTGCCGTCGGAACGCCAGGATGCTCACGGTTGGAGCAGCCGGCGTAATGCGGTTCTCGATGCGACCCCATAGATCGGCGGGCGGCACCACCGGTGCGACATGCGCGGCTAGCGGCGTCAGCCGCTGCTGCCAGGCAGCCACCGAGCGCGCGAATTCCGGATCGGCGGCGAGCAGTTGCTCCGCGTCACGCCGCTCCTCACCCTCGAGCGAACCAAGCACGTACTCGGCGGCGAGCAGATCGCGGTCCGGCTGGTCGCTCATGACGCGAGGCACTCCCGCAGCGAGATCAGGCTGCGCCGGATCCACGATTTCACCGTGCCGAGCGGCACGCTCATCCGCGCGGCGAGTTCGCTGTGCGACAGCCCGTCGACGAACGCCATCACCACGAGCCGGCGGCGATCGTCCTCCAGCTCGCCCAGGCAGCGGCGCAGGGCGGCACCCTCGGCCGTACTGACCAGGCGTGCCAACGCGTCGGGCGATGCGTCCTCGATCTTCTCTGGTTCGTAGCCCGGCACCTCACGCGATTGGCGGCGCACGATGTCCAGCGCACGGTAGCGCACGATGCCGATCAGCCAGGCGTCCGGTCCGCCGCGGTCGGGGTCGAACCGGTGCGCCTGCCGCCAAATCTGCACGAACGCATCCTGTGTCGCGTCCGCGGCCAGCGCGGCCTGCCGGGTGATCCGCAGTGCAATCCCGTGCAGCCGATTGCCCCATCGGTCGTACAGTTGCCGCAATGCCGTACGGTCACCGCCGGCGCATCGATGCAGCAACGCCTCGGTGTCGTCGATTTCGGCAGCATGCGCGGTGGCGGACATCGGCTGGGTGTTTCCGGTTCGACATTAGCCTATACGCGGTTGATGCCGAATTGGATGCGATCTAGCTGAGCGGCCGCCGCGACGACGGAGCAGCGCCTGCCGCCTGCAGCACCGCGTGCACGAAGTCGCTCTTCGCATCGGTATAGGCGTTCCTGTCCCTGTGATGCTGCTCGGCCAGACGATCCTTCAGCGCAACATACACCTGCCGCAGCGCGGGGTCGTTGCGCAACGCATCGCGGAACAGCAGCAGCTTGTGCAGCTCCGGATGGTCGTGCTGCATGATCTGAAGATGGTGCGTTCGTGCCGCAGGCGTGGGGCGCAGGAACCACAGCCGATAACTGCGATTCGGATCGTCCGCCCAGAACAGCCAGCCGTCGCGTTCCAGTACCGGCACCGCTTCGCGTGCAGCGGTGAACGAGTGCACGGGCGCGATTATGTCCACGATCGGCTTGGCGCGCAGGCCGGGGACCGCGGTCGAACCGACGTGCTCGGGTGGAGCGGCGAGCCACGGGCTGAGCAGACGCGACAGCACCGCCCGCTGGGCAAGAAACTGTTCGTGCCAGGACGGATCATGATCCACGAGGGCGATCGGCTGGTCGGCCATGGCGCGCAGGTTATCACGCCTCGCCGGTGATGCGTTGCATCAGTTCAGGGGCAAGGCCCTTCGCCGGCTTGGCGACGGGACACGCGAAGCTGCCGCGTGATGGTGGACGAGGCCGGAGACCAACCAGCGCCTCGGCCATCCGCACCGCGCAGCTGACGCCGTCAAGCGTGGGCACCGGGATGTCGTCGCGTACCTCTCGCGCCAGTCCGGCGATCGGACCGCCGCCAAAGATGATGACCTCGGCTTCATCCTGTTCGATCGCGCGCATGCACTGTTCGACCAGGCGGTCGCGGTATTGCGCTTTGGCAAGCGTGATGTCGGTGATTGCCGCATCGAGCGCGCGCACGCTTGCGAGGCGTCCCGCCAGGCCATGCTCCTGGGCGCATTCGATGTACCAGGTGCGCAGGCGCGGCGTCAGGCAGATGATCGAATAGCGCCGGCCGAGCATCCAGGCGGCGAGGATGGCGGATTCCTCGATGCCCGCGACCGGAATCTCGGCGAATTCGCGTGCTGCGGCGAGACCCGGATCGCCGAACGCGCAGACGATCGCGGCGTCGCAGCCGGCGGCGTGTTTCGCCAAGGCGTCGAGGACGGCATGCGAGGCGATCGCGGCCTCGGCGCGGTTCTCGACGTATTGCGTGCCGAATGCGGCGGTGACCGCGACGATGTCGGTGCCGGGCGAGGCGTAGCGACGGCCTTCGTCGGCCATCGAGGCTGTCATCGACCCGGTGATGTTGGGATTGATGAGGAGGAGTTTCACCGTCCCGTCAAAATCCGCTCGACGAGCTGCTTCACCGTCGGGATGAACCCGTTGGAATAGTACGGATCCCTGGCAAACCGGAACGCATTGTGGCCGCTGAACATGAGATTGCGTTCCAGCGCCGCCGCATCGTCGCTTTCGTGCGCGATGTTCTGCAGCGTCTTCTGGATACAGAAGCTGCGCGGATCGGGCCGCTTGCCCGTGCTGTGGTCCGGCTCCTGCTGCTCCCAGTTGGAGAAGCGGCACTGGCTGAGGCAGCCCATGCAGGCGACCTGATCGGCCAGGATCTCCCTCGCCTTCTCCGGCGTGACGAAGATCAGCGTGGCGTCCGGCGTGCGCAGCGCCTCGGTGAATCCCGCAGCCTCCCAGCCGCGGACGCGCGCAAGGTCGGTCGGCGTCAGGTAGACGATGCGCTTGCGTGGGCCGACGCCGTATTGGGCCACGTGATCACCGATCACCTCGGTGGTGAAGGCGGCCTGGCGCTCGTTCCGTTCACGCAGCTCCTGGATGAAGCCGTTGTTCACCGCGCTGGAATAGAAACCGGTGGGGCTGAACTTGTTGAGGAACACGTCGCCTTCACGCAGCGTGCGCAGCCGCTCCTTCCACGCGTCGCCGATTGGGCTTTCCCTGGTCAGCAGCGGGCGTGTGCCGAACTGGAACGCCACCGGACCGAGCTCGGGGTTGTCGATCCAGTCCTGCCACTCCTCCAGCCACCAGACGCCGCCGGCCATGATGATCGGCGTCTCGTGCAGGCCGAACTCGCGCATCAGCTTGCGCAGCGCAAGCACGCGGGGAAACGGGTCTTCCGGCCTGGTCGGGTCCTCGCTGTTGGACAGGCCGTTATGCCCGCCGGCCAGCCAGGGATCTTC
Organism: Acetobacteraceae bacterium; assembly: GCA_036494925.1. Classification (GTDB taxonomy): domain Bacteria; phylum Pseudomonadota; class Alphaproteobacteria; order Acetobacterales; family Acetobacteraceae; genus JAMXLO01. Next base: position 101 of record DASXNR010000346.1, on the reverse strand, counting down.
GTAGACCACGCCGCCAAGCAATGCCGCCGCCTTCGAATAGGCGCGCTTCCACAGCGCGTTGAACGCGCGGGCGGACGAAACGATGGGGTAATAGTAGACGT
>DASXNR010000345.1:0-2077 GCA_036494925.1 Acetobacteraceae bacterium | reverse complement strand
GGCTGAAGACGCATCTCGACACCGACGCAGCGCTCGATGAGATCACCGCCACGCTGACCCGCATCGGACTGGAACTGGAAGACGTCGCGGATCGCGGCGCCGCCCTGGCCCCGTTCCGCATCGCCTATGTGATCGAGGCGGTACAGCACCCCAATGCCGACCGCCTGCGCGTGTGCACGGTCGATACCGGCACCGATACGGTGCGCGTGGTGTGCGGTGCACCGAACGCGCGCACCGGCATGAAGGGCGTGTTCGCCCCACCCGGCACGTTCATCCCGGGCACCGGCATCACGCTGAAGGTCGGCGAAATCCGAGGCGTGCGCAGCGCCGGCATGCTGCTGTCCGAGCGCGAGATGGGTCTTGGCGACGACCACGCCGGCATCGTTGATCTGCCCGAGGATGCCCCCGTCGGCACGCCCTACGCGCGATGGGCCGGTCTGGATGATCCGGTGATCGATGTCAGCGTCACGCCGAACCGCGGCGACTGTTTTTCCGTTCGTGGCATAGCGCGCGACCTCGCCGCCGGCGGCATCGGCACGTTGCGGCCGTGGCAGCCGGCGAAGGTGGCGCCCGTGTTCCGTGGCGGCCCGCGCTGGCAGATCGACTGGCCCGAGGCGTGCCCCTGGATCCTCGGCCGCACCATCCGCAATCTGCGCAACGGACCGAGCCCGCACTGGCTGCAGGACCGGCTGACCTCGATCGGCTTGCGGCCGATCAACGCATTGGTGGACATCACCAACTTCTTCACCGTCGACCTCGGCCGTCCGCTGCATGTGTTCGATGTGGCGAAGCTCACCGGCGACGTGCTGACCCTGCGCCCCGGCCGTGGCGAGGCGTTCCGCGCGCTCAACGGCCGCGACTACACGGTGACGCCGGACGATTGCGCCATCGCCGATGCGGCCGGCGTGCAGTCGATGGCTGGCGTGGTCGGTGGCGAGGCGACCGGCAGCGACGCAACGACCAACACCGTGTTCATCGAGTGCGCACTATTCGATCCGATCCGTGTCGCGCTCACCGGACGGCGTCATCAGATCGTCTCCGATGCGCGCCAGCGCTTCGAACGCGGCATCGATGCCGCGCTGATGCCCGACGCCGTGGAGGCAGCCACCGCGATGGTGCTGGAGCTGTGCGGTGGCGAACCCGGCGAAATGACCGAGGCTGGCGCGCCGCCCGCCTGGCAGCGCACCGCGACACTGCGCTTCGAGCGCATTGCCGGTCTGGGCGGCTCCGACATCTCGGCCGACGAGGCCGTCGCCTCGCTGCAGCGCCTGGGCTTCGCCGTGCGGACCCGCGACGCCACGCGTGTCACGGTCGCGGTGCCGCCGTGGCGCAACGACATCGCGGCGGAGATTGTGCTGGAGCAGTCGGCAACGCTCGATGCCGCCGTTGCCGCGACGGCCGCGGAAGGCTGTGCCGCGATCGAGCCGGAATGCGATCTGGTCGAGGAGGTGCTGCGGCTGCGCGGCCTCGATGCCGTCCCGCCGGTCTCGCTGCCGCGCGCCTCGCCGGTGCCGCGCGCCACGCTGACGCCGAAGCAGGTGCGCACCGAGCTCACCCGACGCACGCTCGCGGCCCAGGGTCTCGCCGAGTGCGTCACCTTCAGCTTCATGGCGCAGTCCGAAGCGGCGCTGTTCGGCGCTACACCGGAGGCGCTGCGCCTGATCAATCCAATCGCTGCCGACCTGGATCAGCTTCGCCCGACACCGATCGCCACGCTTGCGCTGGCGGCGCAGCGCAATGCCGCACGCGGCTATCCCGACGTTGCGCTGTTCGAAATCGGCCCGGAGTTCGCGACCGACGCCGCGGAGCGGCAGCGTTGGATCGCCGCCGGCCTGCGTACCGGGACCACGCCGCGCAACTGGCTTGCTCCGTCGCGCCCGGCCGATGCGATGGACGCCAAGGCCGATCTCTGGGCTGCCATGTCGGCGATCGGGGTGCCGCTCGATGCGCTGGTGCTTACCCAGGACGCGCCAGGCTTTTATCATCCCGGCCGCTCCGCCAGCGTGCGGCAGGGACCGAAGACCTTGCTGGGCAGCTTCGGCGAACTGCATCCTCGCGTGCTCGCGGCGCTCGATCT
>DASXNR010000344.1:0-3188 GCA_036494925.1 Acetobacteraceae bacterium | reverse complement strand
GAAACCCAGCGCCGCAACATCCAGCGTGCCAACATACGCCGCGATCACACGAACCGGGTTGTCCGGTCCAACGTAATCATCCACCCGCGCCGGCAGCAGGCTGCCCTGCTCGCGGCACTCTCCAGTCTTGAACCGGCGAATCGTCATGCAACGAATCGTACCGCATCGCAGAAGCCGGCGGTACTAATTCTTGCCCAGCCTCTGCGCTCTACCCATCCGACCAGCCGACCCGCTGCGCGCATTGCCGTAGGATGGGTGGAGCGCAGCGAAACCCATTATCAGGTCGCGAACCCAGTTTGTCCGAAATCGCCCCGGTCAGTATAAATACCCCTTGAAGACATTATATCTAACCACCATCTGACAGCTGCCCCTGTCGATGGCCGTGCCCTATGAACATCACCGACCTCCTCCCCAACCTCTCGGCCGCGGTCGCCCGCCATCTGTTCGACACTGTTCGCGGCAGCCTGCCGCGGCCGATCCTTGACACCCCCGAGAACCGCGCCGCCCGGGACAAAGCCGCCATCGCCGCTATCGTCGGCCTGCAACCAGGCGACGCCTTCGAGGCGATGCGCGCTACCCTGATCGTCGTTGCCGATGCCCATGCCGCCGATTGCCTGCGCCGCGCCGATCAGCCGGGAACGGACGCCAAAACCGCCCACCGCTCCCGCACCCTTGCTGGCGCCCTGGCGCGCCAGGTGCGGGATGCGCTGCGCACATACCAGAGCCATCAGGCGTCGCGCCGACGGTCGGAGGCCGGCAAGCAGCCGGCAGTCGCTGCAGGCCTCAGCGATCAACCCCACGTGGTCTCGCTGCCTGCCTCGCTCGAAACTCCGCGGCCAGTCGTCACCGACCTCGCAGCCGAGGCCAGCCGGCAGCGCGCGGCGCGCATCCGCGCGCTGGACCTGCGAGTGATCGAGACACCCGCGACCATGCACTGACAAAGCCGGCACCGCTGCAACGGCGGCGCGCAATGTCGCCGATGCGGGGTTCGAACAGCGCCGTTCGAACCGGCCATGCGGTCGCAGGACGCCAGCATTACACGTCGCGATCGCGCTGCATCCGTTCCTGCAGCGCCAGTGCCAACAGTGGAGAGCGGGTATGTCAGGCGCGCCGCAGCGCCTGAGCTGATGCGTCACCCGCCTCCCCGCAGCACCGCCAGATCGCAACCCTCGTCCGCCTGCAGCACCTGTTCGGCGACAATCCGGTCCCACCCCCGCGCCGGTCTTGCCGGCGGCCGCCATGCGGCTCCCCGCCGCTCCAGCACATCCGCCGCCACCAGCAGGTCCAGCCGCCGCTGCTGCACCGACAGCCTGATCCGGTCGCCACTCTCCACCAGCCCGAGCGGGCCGCCCGCCGCCGCCTCCGGCGTGATGTGCAGCACGATGGTGCCGAACGCGGTGCCCGACATCCGGCAATCGCTCATCCGCACCATGTCCTTCACCCCGGCGCGCGCCAGTTTCTGCGGGATCGGGAGGTAGCCGGCCTCCGGCATTCCCGCCGGCGTCAGCGAGCCGGCATTCTTCAGCACCATGATGTCGCGCTCGGTGACATCCAGCGCCGGATCGTCGATACGGTCGGCGAGGTCCTCCAGCCCGTCGAACACCACCGCGCGCGCCTCGGTCTCGAACAGCGCAGGCGTCGCCGCGCTGCGCTTGAGGATCGCGCCGCGTGGCGCCAGCGAACCGAACAGCGCCACCAGTCCACCCACCGGCGACACCGGCTCGGTGCGCACGCGGATGTAGCGGCGATCGACGAACGCCGGTTCGCACAGCCGCTGTTCCAGCGTCGTGCCTGTGACATCGCGCGCCTCCAGGTGCAGCAGGTCGCGCAGCTCCCACAGCAGCGCCGGCATGCCACCGGCGCTATGAAAATCCTCCATGTAGCCTTCGCCGGTCGGCTTCAGATCGACCAGCACCGGCGTGGTGTCCGACAGCTCGTTCAACCGGTGCAGATCGACGCGAACGCCGCGCCTTCCGGCAATCGCGGTGAGGTGGATCAGCGCATTGGTCGAACCGCCGAGCGCCAGCAGCACCCGCAGCGCATTTTCCACCGAGGCGGCGGTGATGATCTCCGATGGCCGGACCGGCGCGGCGATCAGCTTCACCGCCAGGGCGCCGGCCTCCTCCGCCGCGCGCAGCCGGTCGGCGTGCACCGCGGGGATCGAACCGTGGCCCAGCGGCACCATGCCGAGGGTCTCCGCGATGCAGGCCATGGTGGATGCGGTGCCCATCACGCCGCAGGTACCGGCGGTGGTTGCGAGCCGGCCCTCGATCTCGCCGATCCGTTCGGCGGTGACGCGGCCCGCGCGATACGCCGCCCAGTAGCGGCGGCAGTCGGTGCAGGCGGACAGCCGCTCGCCCTGGTATGGCGTCGCCAGCATCGGGCCGGTGACCAGCTGCACCGCGGGAATATCCGCCGATGCGGCGGCCATCAACTGCGCCGGCACTGTCTTGTCGCAGCCGCCGATCAGCACCGCGGCGTCCATCGGCTGCGCGGTCAGCATCGCCTCGGTGTCCAGCGCGGCCAGGTTGCGATAGTGCATCGAGGTCGGGAACAGCGACGGCTCGCACAGCGACACGGTGGGGAACGCCAGCGGCAATCCGCCCGCGGCGAGCACGCCGCGCTTCACCGCCTCGATGAGTTCGGGGACGGTGCGGTGGCAATTGTTGAAGCCGGAGCCGGTATCGACGATGCCCACCACAGGGCGGTCCAGCATCGCCTGCGAATAGCCCATCGACTTGGCGAACGACCTTCGCAGGTACAGCGCGAAGTCGCGATCGCCGTAGTTCGCGGTGTTGCGGGCCAGGCCGCGTTTCGGTGCGGGTTCTTCATTCATGCGTGAGATGCTAGGCCAGTGACCCAGGACGGGCAATTTCGCGGGGGGACACGGGCATGGCGGTGAACCTGAAGCGCCTGGTGTATTTCGACAGCTTCATGGACCCGATCGCCAACGCGATCATCGGCCGGCGCGACGACATCGACCTGGTGCGGCTCGAATACGACACGCCGGAAGCCGACAATTGGGCCGAGATCAGCCAGGCGCACGGCTATCAGATCCAGCCGCGCGGCGAACTTCGCGAACCGTGGTTCGGCGATGCCGCGTTGCTCGCGCGTTGCCCCAACATATTGGCGCTCAGCTCCACCGGTGCCGGCTATGACATGATCGACGTCGATGCCTGCACCGCGGC
>DASXNR010000343.1:0-10588 GCA_036494925.1 Acetobacteraceae bacterium | reverse complement strand
GGACTTCACCACCCGCTCCAGCGCGTCGGCGATCACCAGCACCGCGTCGTAGGCGGTGATGCAATAGTCGTTCGGCTGCTTGCCATTTTTCTCGACATAGCGCTTCACCCAGGGTGCCGACTTCGGATCGTCCAGCAGATGCGGCGCGGCGATCGTCGCATACCAGCCTTCGGCCGCCGGGAATCCGCCGCCGCCCAACATCTCCGGTTCGTACACGCCGTCACCGCCGCCCTTCACTATGTTGGGCACGAAGTCGTAGGATTGCTTGATCACCTTGATGCCGGCCTGCGGATTACCGCCGTAATACAGCGACGCGGTACCCAGCGACTTGATCTTGGTGAACACCGAGGAGTAGTCGGCCGCCTTCGGGTCCAGCCGATCGCGTCCCAGCACGCTGATCCCCTTCTTGCGCGCCTGCGCCTCGAACGTGTCGGCGATGCCGACGCCATAGGCGCCGCCGTCATCCAGCACATAGACAGTCGGCACCTTCAACACCTGCGCGTAGAAATTGGCCATGTTCGGCCCCTGGAACGCGTCGGTGGAGACGGTGCGGAAATAGATTGCCGGCCCCTGCGGGCGATAGATCTGCGCGAATTTCGGATCGGTGATGTCGGGGTTGGTGGAGGTAGGCGTGATGATAGCCAGATTGCCGGCGCTGAGGATCGGCGACATCGCCTTGCCGGAGCCGCTGTTGTACGGCCCGAGCGCCACCAGCGCCAGCGGATCGTTGACCATCTTGCGCGCGTTGGTCGCCGCCTGACCAGGATCGTAACCGCCGGCGTTGGCGGTACCATCGTCCATCAGCACTGGCTCGAACCGGTAGCCGGCGATGCCCCCCTTCGCATTGATCTCGTCGATCCCGAGGTAGGCGCCGTTCTTGATCAGCGACGCGCCCTCCGCCTCCTCGCCGGTGAACGGCATGTTGATCGGAATATGCAGTACCTTGTCGGCGGCGTGCGCCCGCGACATTGCAACGGTGGCAATCGCGGCGCCGCCGAGCGCCAGTGTGGTGCGACGGCTCAGACGATGGATCGAAGCGGTCATGCCCGGTCTCCCTTGCAGCGCTCAGGACGTTTTTTGGCCTCCCTATCGCAAAAGCGTAGCAGCAGTCGGGCAAAGCGGTCAAAGCAGGCGAGCGGCCGGGGCAATCGCATTTGCCGGCGCGGAGCGGCGTACCGCAGCAGTCATTGCACCCGTCGGCTGAAATGGCAGGAATAAAGTTAAAGCAAGTAATCCGACACGGAGTTACACAGAGTGCACACAGAGTTTCACGGAGCGGATATTGGGCAACATCTTTGCTAGCGTCGCGCCGCGAAAAATTCCTTAAGCAATGCCGCGGCATCGCCCTCGCGCATCCCTCCCACCACCTCCGGCCGGTGCAAACACGACGCGGCATCGAACACCCGCGCGCCATGCTCCACGCCACCGCCTTTCGGATCGTACGCTCCGAACACCAGCCGTCGCACCCGGAACAGACTTGCTGCCTGCGCGCACATCGGGCACGGCTCAAGCGTCACCACCAGCTCGCAATCCGGTAGTCGCGTTTCACTCCGCGCCGCGGCCGCCGCGCGCAACGCCAGCATCTCGGCATGCGCCGTCGGATCGTGCCGTGCCTCCACCTCGTTGCCCGCACGTGCCAGCACGGCACCTTTGCCGTCGAGCACCACCGCGCCCACCGGCACCTCGCCGCGCGCCGCCGCCGCGCGCGCCTCGGCCAGTGCGATCTCCATCGGCGTCATTCATGACCCCCGAGCGGAGCCCAGCCAACGTCCGTCATGGCCGGACTCGATCCGGCCATCATGCCACACTGTCCCCAAACAATGGAGGAAACCCGATGCCCCGCATCCCGCTGGTCACCGCGACCAGCATGACCGACGCGCAGCGCCGCGTATACGACGCGATGATGTCGGGGCCCCGCCGTTCGCCGCCGGTGGGACCGCTGGCCGCCGCGATGCATCGCCCCGACCTCGCGGAGAAATGGTCCGATCTCGGCCTGGTGCTGCGCTTCAACTCCAGCTTCGAGCCGCGCCTGCGCGAGTTCGTCATCCTGCTCACCGGCCGCTTCTGGGACTGCCAGTTCGAGTGGTTCTCGCACGAGGCGGAGGCGCGCAAGGCCGGCCTGTCCGAGCAGACCATCGAGACGCTGCGCCACGGCGGCGGCACGTTCGACGTCGCGGACGAACAGGCGATCCACGACTACGCGATCGAGCTGCTGCGCGATCATCACGTGCGCGACGCGACCTATCAGCGTATCCTCGATGCCTACGGCAGCGCCGGCATTGTCGAGCTGACCGCGCTGATCGGTTACTATGCGATGGTCGCGATGACCCTGAACGCGCACGAGATCGGCGTGCCGGAAGGAGCGACGCCACCGTTGCCGGCCTTGCCTGGCCACGGTGCGGGGGATTAATGGCGACGAGACGATGGGTTTCGCTGCGCTCAACCCATCACGCAAGGAAAGCGCCAGGATAAGTCCACATGCACCAGCGGCCCATCGTCGGCGTCACCCTGGATTCCGAGCAGCCCGGCGGCTACTCGAAATACCCCTGGTACGCGATCCGGCAGAACTACGCGGACGCCATCGCCGCGGCCGGCGGCCTGCCGATCGCGCTGCCGCACGACCCGTCGCTGGCGACCGAATACCTTGACCGCATCGATGCCCTTGTCGTCACCGGCGGTGCATTCGATGTCGATCCGTCGTTGTATGGCGATGCCGACCGCCACGCGACCGTGACCCTGAAGGAAGGTCGCACCGCGGCGGAACTCTCGCTCACCAATGGCGCGCTCGCGCGCAACATGCCGGTGCTCGGCATCTGCGGCGGTGAGCAGCTTCTGGCGGTGGCGCTTGGCGGCACGCTGATCCAGCACATTCCCGATTCGATCGCGGACGCTTTGGAGCATGAACAGCCAAATCCGCGCCACCAATCCGGCCATCCGGTCGCGATCCGCAGCGGCACGCTGCTGCACCGCATCGTCGGCACCGCCGAGATGCAGGTGAACTCGTCGCACCACCAGGCGGTGCGCGATCCCGGCCCGTTCGCCGTGGTGAATGCGGTGGCCCCGGACCACGTGATCGAAGGCATCGAGGACGTGCGCTACCGCTTCTGTCTAGGCGTGCAGTGGCATCCGGAGTTCTTCATCGATCCCGGCGACCGCCGCATGTTCGATGCGCTGATCGCCGCCTGCCGCGCATGAGCGATCCCCCGCGCGGGGAACGCATCGCCAAGTGGCTGGCGCGCGCCGGTGTCGCGAGCCGTCGCGACGCGGAGAAGCTGGTGGCCGAGGGCCGGGTCCGGCTGAACAACACCGTGGTGACGCATCCCGCCACCTTCGTTTCGACCGGCGACCTGGTGGTGGTGGGTTCGACCGTGGTCGACGCGCCGGACCGCACGCGGCTGTGGCGCTATCACAAGCCGGTCGGTCTGGTCACCACGCATCGCGACCCGCAGGGCCGCCCGACTGTGTTCGAGAAGCTGCCCCCTGGCATGCCGCGCGTGGTCAGCGTGGGCCGACTCGATCTCACCAGCGAGGGTCTGCTGCTGCTGACCAACGATGGCGCGCTCGCCCGCGAGCTGGAGCTGCCGTCAACCGGCTGGCTCCGGCGGTATCGCGTGCGTGTGCACGGGACGCCGGATCAGCGTCGGCTGGCGGCACTGGCGAAGGGCGTCAGCATCGAGGGTGTCACGTATGGCTCGATCGATGCGGGGCTGGATTCGCGCAAGGGCGACAATGCGTGGCTCACCGTCAGCCTGCGGGAGGGGCGCAATCGCGAAGTGCGGCGCGTGATGGCGCATCTCGGGCTTGCGGTCACCCGGCTGATCCGTATCGCCTACGGACCGTTCCAACTCGGCACCCTGCCGCGGGGCGCAATCGACGAGGTGCCGGCGCGTGTGCTGCGCGATCAGTTGCCGCGTGATCAGGATGCAAGATTCTAACACGGAGTTGCACGGAGTTCGCACGGAGTTTCACGGAGGAAACAAATGGCGCTTCGCGCGAAGCGCATTTCATTCTTTTTCCGTGAAACTCCGTGCGAACTCCGTGCAACTCCGTGTCAAATCATGCCACCCACCGCACTGTCGCCGCCCATGAGGATCGTCGCCGGCGCATGGCGTGGCCGCACCCTGACCGCCCCACCAGGCCCCGCCACGCGCCCTACCGCCGACCGTGTGCGTCAGGCGCTGTTCGATATGTTGCTGCATGCCCACTGGGGAGGGCGCAAGACGATTGAAGGCGCGCAAGTACTCGACGTCTTTGCCGGCACCGGCGCATTTGGTCTGGAAGCTCTGTCGCGCGGCGCCGCCCACGCCACCTTCATCGAGCACGACCGGGCTGCGCTCGCCGCCCTGCGCGCCAACATCGCCGCCTGCCGCGCACAGGAGCACTGCGCCGTCCTGGCAATCGATGCGCTTGCAGTCCCGCCCGGCGAGGCCGCAAGCCTCGTCTTCCTCGACCCGCCCTATCGGAGCGATCTGCTGCCGCGCGCAATCGCCCGGCTGCGTGCTGCCGGCCGCGTCGCGCCCGGCTCCCTCCTGATCGCCGAGACCGCGCGCGAGGAACCGCCACCCACATCGGCGCCTCTGCTCGCCGAACGCGCGCACGGTCCCGCGCGGCTCAGCATCTGGCGAGAGGGATAGGCTGCGCCTCGGTCAGGAACCCGTCGCCTCGATGATGTCGCCGAACAGCACCCAGGTCTTGCCGTCCCACCGCTCCAGCCGCATCGCCTTGATCGGCCGGTGATCGGTGTGGCTGGTGCTCGCCTTGATCCCCGGCAGCACCGTCGGCAGTTCCAGCCCGTGCACGTTCTCGGCCTGCTTCATGACGTTGTCGCGTGAGAAGTCGCCGTTGCACTGCGCCAGCACCTGCATCATCAGCTTCGACGCGGCGTAGGCATAGACATAGTTGGCATCGGTCAGGTCCGCGCCCTGCATGTGCCTGGCCATGAAGTCGCGCCACTCCAGCATGCCGGCGTCATTGTCCCACTGATGATCGGTCGGGTCCTTCAGGTAGCCGGTGCTGATCAGGCCGATCGCGTTCTCCGGCCCCGCCGGCGTGATCACCGAGCCCACCGAGATCGACACGTTGGTCATGATGAACATCGGCTTCCAGCCAAGATCATGCACCTTGCGGATCGCCTGCGTGGCGAACTTCGGCGCTGCGGCCACCACCAGCACATCGGCGCCGGATCCCTGCAAGGTGATGATCTGGCTGTCGATGGTCGGATCCGTCGGTTCGTAGGTCGCCTCGGTCACCATCTTGGCGTAGCGGTCGCCGAACACCGCCTTGAGGCCGATCAGGTAATCCTTGCCGAAATCGTCGTTCTGATACAGCACGGCGACCTTGGCGTCGGGCTTCTCCTTCAGGATGTACTTGGCATAGATCTGCGCCTCGGTGCGGTAGTCGGGCTGAAAGCCGGTGGTCCAGGGATACTGCTTCTCGTCGCCCCACTTGGCCGCGCCGGTCGCGACGAACAGATGTGGCACCTTCTTCTGGTTCACGTAGCGCACGATCGCCGAGTTGGTCGGCGTCCCCAGCGTGTTGAACAGGAACGCGACCTGGTCCTCCTCGACCAGCCGGCGCACCTGCTCGACGGTCTTCGGCGGGCTGTAGCCGTCGTCCAGCGAGATGAAGTCGATCTTGCGTCCAGCAATGCCGCCCTGCTCGTTGACCATGGCGAAGAACGCGGTCTCCAGCTTGCCGATCGGGCTATAGGAGGAGACCGGGCCGCTGTACGGCATGGTGTTGCCGATCTTGAGCTCGGTGGCGGTCACGCCCGGCGAGTCCGCCATCGCGACAACGGCTACGCACGCTGCCACCGCCGCGCCGACGGTCGTCATCACCCATCGCATCATCGCCCTGTATCCTCGGAATCCGAGCGGTTTGTGCGGTTCGTCGCGCCGCCGTGTCAATACGGAGAGCGGCCGAACAGCACTATCGCCGGCCGAACAGCTTCTCGATCTCGGCCTTCGACAGCTTGAGGAATGTCGGCCGCCCATGGCTGCATGTGGCAGCGCGCGGCGTCGCCTCCATCTGGCGCAGCAGCGCATCCATTTCGGCCGCGTTCAGCCGCCGCCCGGCACGGATCGAGCCGTGGCAGGCGAGCCGCGCGATCACCGCATCAAGCCGCGCATTCAGCGCGGTGGCCTCGTCCAGTTCCTCCAGTTCGTCGGCGAGGTCGCGCAGCAGCGGTCCCGGCTCCGGCGAGCCGAGCGCCGCGGGCAGCGCGCGCACCATCACTGCGCCGGGTCCGAACGCCTCGATCTCCAGCCCGAGCCGCGCCAGCTCGGACGCGCGCGACAGCAGTCGCGACGTATCGGCGGCCGGCATATCGACCACCGCCGGCAGCAGCAGCGGCTGCGTCCGCACACCGCCGTCCAGCATCTGCTCGCGCAGCGCTTCATGGGTGAGCCGTTCGTGCGCAGCGTGCTGGTCCACCAGCACCAGCGAGCCATCGGAGGCGACCGCGATCACATAGGTATCGAGCACCTGCGCCACCGGCGCACCCAGCGGGTGCTCTGCGCGTGGCTCGGCCGCCGGCAGCATGCGCGCGGCCGGGGCGGCGCCGAACGCGAGCTGGGTCTCCGCCATGCCGGGAAGCGGCACCGAGCGATACGGCACCGGCGCCGGCCGCGAATATGCCAGGTGCAGCGAAGGCCGCGGTGCCGGCAGCGAGGTACCCGCGCCGCCGGCCAGCGCGCGGCCGATGCTGCCGATCACCAGCGACCGCACCGCGGCCACGTCGCGGAACCGCAGCTCGGCCTTCGCCGGGTGCACGTTCACGTCCAGCTCGTCGGCCGGCAGATCGAGCCAGAGCGCCACCATCGGATGGCGGCCGACCGCGATCACCTCGCGATAGGCGACCCGCACCGCGCCCTTCAGCACCGGATCGGCGACCGGGCGGCCGTTCACCGTCAGCGCCTGTGCCGCCGCGGTGGCGCGGGTGACCGCCGGCGAGCAGGCGTAGCCGGCGATCCGCAGCGCGCCGCGCTCGCCGGTGACCTCGACCATCGCCTGGGCCGCTTCGGCGCCGAACAGCGCCGCGACGCGGTCGGCGCGGTCCTGTGCCGGCAGGTCGAAGGCCACGCGGCCGTCGCTCTCCAGCCGGAACGCCACCGCCGGAGCGGCAAGCGCCAGACGGCGCACCGCGGCCTCGGCGTGGTCGGCCTCGGTGCGCGGGTGCTTGAGGAACTTGCGCCGCGCCGGAGTGGCGAAGAACAGGTCGCGCACCACCACGCGGGTGCCTGGGGCGCCCGCAGCGGGGGCGAGGTCTGACACCTCGCCGCCATCGACGTGGATCTCGGAGGCGTGCGCCGCGTCGCGTGGGCGCGAAATGATGTGCAGGCGCGCCGCGGCACCGATCGATGGCAGCGCCTCGCCGCGAAACCCCAGGGTTGCGATGTGCACGAGGTCGTCGTCGGTGAGCTTCGAGGTGGCGTGCCGCAGCACCGCCAGCGCCAGCCCATCCGGATCCATGCCGCTGCCGTCGTCGGTCACCTCGATGCGGTCGATGCCGCCGTTCTCGAGGGCGATGGCGATCCGCGTGGCGCCGGCGTCAAGCGCGTTCTCCACCAACTCCTTCACCGCGGCGGCGGGGCGCTCGATCACCTCGCCGGCGGCGATGCGGTTGACCGTGTACGGCGGCAGGATGCGGATCGCGGGCATGCGTGCGGTGCGGGGGTCAGATATTTTCGCCACTCCGTGTTGAATCTTTGCCGTACGCCGCGGGAGAACCGGCTCAGCTTTCCCCACGCAGCGCGCGGAACCGGGCGATCAGCCCGGTGGTGGACGAGTCGTGCGCGCCCGGAACCACCCCCGGCTCCAGCTCCGGTATGATGCTGCCTGCGAGCTCCTTGCCCAGTTCCACCCCCCACTGGTCGAAGCTGTCGATCCCCCAGACGCAGCCCTGCACCGCCACCTTGTGCTCATAGAGCGCGATCAGCCGCCCCAGGCTGAACGCGTCCAGCCGCCCAAACATAATGGTGTTCGAGGGCCGCTCGCCGACGCACACACGGTGCGGCGTCACCGCGTCGATCTCTGCCGGCGCCGCGCCCTTCGCCGCCATCTCGGCGCGGATCTCTGCCGCGGGACGCCCGCGCAGCAGCGCTTCGGCCTGGGCGAACGCGTTGGCCGCCAGCGCGCGATGCGCCTCAGGCCGGTTGTGGTCGGGATTGGCGGCGAGGATGAAGTCCACCGGCACCGGCCGCGTGCCCTGGTGCACCAGCTGCATGAAGCTGTGCTGCGCGTTGGTGCCCGGCTCGCCGAACAGGATCGGGCAGGTGTCCCAGCCGGTGGGATCGCCCGCCAGGGTCACATGCTTGCCGTTGCTTTCCATCTCGAGCTGCTGGAAATGCGCCGGCAGCCGCCGCAGCCGGTCGTCGTAGGCCAGCACGCAGTGCGTCGCGCAGCCCAACGCATTGACGTTCCAGATACCGACCAGCCCGAGCAGCACCGGCAGGTTCTGCCGCAGCGGCGCATCGCGGAAGTGGCAGTCCATCGCCCAGGCACCGTCCAGCAGAGCCTGGAATTTCTCCCACCCGGTGGCGAGCGCAATAACCAGGCCGACCGGCGACCACAGCGAATAGCGCCCACCGACCCAGTCGCGGAAGCCGAAGGTGTGCTCTGCCGATATGCCGAACTCGGCGACCGCCTTCAGGTTGGTGGAGAGCGCCGCGAAATGCTTGACGACCGCCGCCTCACCCAGCGCGCCGGCGATCCAGGCCCTGGCCGCCCTGGCGTTGGTCTGCGTCTCCAGCGTGGTGAACGTCTTCGACGCCACCAGGAACAGCGTGCGCGCCGGATCGAGTCCCTGGATCACCGCCTGGAACGCATGCCCGTCCACATTCGACAGGAACCGTGCCTCCATGCGCGCATCGGTCCGCCCGATGGTCAGCGCCTCGGTGGCGACCCGCGGGCCGAGATCGGAACCGCCGATGCCGATGTTCACCACCGCGGTCAGACGCTCGCCGGTCGCGCCGCGCTGGCTGCCTTCGTGGATCGCGGTGACGAGGCCGCGCATGCGGTCGCGTTCGGCGGCCGCGAGCTTCGAGGCGTCGTCGATGCCGCCGGCGAGTGCACCCTTGAGGCCGGCGTCGGGCGGCGAGCGCAGCGCCATGTGCATCGCGGCCCGGTGCTCGGTCGCGTTCACCATCTCGCCGGCGAACAGGCGCCGGCGGAAACCCTCCAGGTCGGCCGCCTCGGCCAGCGCGAACAGCGCATCGAGCGCGTCGGTGTCGATCGCGGATTTCGAATAGTCGAGCGTCAGGTCGTGCAGGCTCGCGCTGAACTTATGGGCGCGCTCCTGATCGGCGGCGAACAGCGGGGTGATGCGACGACCGTCCGGCCGAGCGGCCAGGGCGGTCAGGCGGGCCATTGCGGCCTGGCGAGTCTGGTTGCTCATGGCGAAACTATACGCCCTCCTGCACACGATTTCATCCGGTGGTCTTCAGGGAAATCGCATATGGCGATCCCTGTCGTTCCTGGCGATCGGCCGACCGTCAGGAGTTAGAAGCAAGTAATCGGACACAGAGTTACACGGAGTGCACACAGAGTTACACAAAGAAGAAGATTTCGATCGAAGCGCTGAGTTTTCTCTCCGTGCAACTCCGTATAACTCTGTGTCCGATTACTTTGTTGCACTTATCTCTCATTGCTTCCGTGGTTGGCCCTGGTCCCATGTGAACCCTTCAGATCGCGATCGCATAAGCCGGCCGCCGCGGATCGGCGCCCGCAGCGAGCAGCCCGCTGACCGGATCATGCAGCACCGCCTCCACGGACCCGGCGAGCCAGGTCCATTCCGGCCACGCCTTCACCTCGTGCCCACGTCCCGCCAGATCGGCGCGCACCGCCGGATCGATCCGCCCCTCCACCGCAAGGCGCCCGGGGAAATACTCGAACGGCGCGAACGACGACGGGAACGAGTACGACGCCACGCGTGGCGCCTCGATCGCGTCCTGCACCTCCATCCCGTGCTGGAAGATGTTGAGCAGCACCTGCAGCATCGCCTGGGTCTGCACATCGCCGCCCGGCGTGCCGAACGGCATCACCCCGCCGGCCCCGGTCACCACCATCGCCGGATTCGGCGTGAGCCGCGGCCGCTTGCCGGGCGCCACGCCGGCCGGATGGCGCGGATCGGGCCGGCTTTGCGAACCGCGCCCCGACGGCGTGATCCCGAGGCCCGGCACCACCGGCACGTTGCCCGAGCCATCCGACGGCGTGGCGCTGAACGCGTTGCCCCAGCGATCGACCACACAGCAATACGACGTGTCGGCCTCCACCTTCGGCAGCTCGGCCGTGCTGGCCAGGTGCGGCAGGTTGGTGCGATCGAGCGGCGCCGGCATCTCGCCGAACGCGCGGTCGTCGCGTACCGCCGAGGCGCGGCGGGAGATGGTCGCCGGATCCAGCAGGTGATCGATCGGCACGTCGACGAACGCCGGATCGCCGAAGTGATACTCGGGTCCGCCATCGCCAGGTTCACGCACTCGGCGAGGCGGTGCAGGTAGGTCGCCGAATTGTGCGGCAGATCGGCGATGCCGACGCGCTCCAGCAGGGCCAGCGCCTCGAGCAGCGCTGGCCCCTGGCACCACGGGCCGCA
>DASXNR010000342.1:0-4096 GCA_036494925.1 Acetobacteraceae bacterium | reverse complement strand
GAGCACCCGGAAGTACGAGGCACCGAGGAACACGAGCAACTCGTCCTTGTAGGCAGGAGTCTGCAGCGGGTAGTGCACCCGGAACCCGGCAAAGCCGAGGTTGGCGGGCGCCTTGGGCACCTTCACCAGGTGGCCGAAGGTGAACAGCCGCGGGTTGTACTCGATGGGAGCGGTGCCGTCCGGTCCCACTTCATAGATGTTGACACGCTGCCGGACACGGTAACCGCGGTGGAAGAACTGAACTTCAAACATCGCCTGCCCATGCCACAGCGCGCTCGACGGCCGGTAGCGGATGTCCCGGTACTGGTCGTAGGTGAGATCGGCGAGCGCCTGAGGCAAGGCCTGCGACACCGGACGGTACTCGTGGGCGGCGCGCTCGCGTGCCAGTTGCCGCACGTTGCCAAAGCCGAAGGCTTCCCCCTCGGTGGGGGGCGCCGTCTGCGCGACCGGAGGCGCGGCGGCCGGCGCCTTGTGCTCGACTGCCGGCGGCGGGGGCGCCTTTGCCGGTGCGCCTTGGTCCGGGGGAGCGAAGTTCAGCGGCAACAACACGGAGGCCAGCACGAATCCGGCTATCACGGCCGGCTTCCGCAGGCTGAGAAACATGGGTGCACCCGATTCTCCCGGTTGCAGCTGCGCGACTGCGTCGCGCGCTGCGTCGAAGGAGTCTGCCAGTGTTACAGCGACGGCTTGTCTGAATCAAGTGTCGGATGCCACTGACAGTTAGACCGCAAGCCACGCAGGACCGCCCCGACGTCGCCGTTCCGCGCCGCGGGCTTTATGCTCGGCTCCCAGACACATGAGCGATGCGATCCACGATCTGAGCCTGCTGGAGGTCTCCCAACGCATCCGGCATCGGGAGGTCACCTCCGAGGCGGTCACCGAGGCGCTGCTGGAGCGCATCGCGCGCCTCGAGCCGTTGCTGCATGCGTTCGTGCAGGTGTTGCCCGACACAGCTGTCGCGGAGGCCCGCGAGGCGGATCGTGAGATCGACGCCGGCCGCTGGCGCGGTCTCTTGCACGGTGTACCGCTCGGCATCAAGGATCTGCTGCACGTCCGGGACGTGCCGACCACGGCGGGAATGGCGCTGCTGCGCGGCTTGCGCGCGCCGGCCGATGCGGAGGCGGTGAGCAGGTTACGTGAGGCGGGCGCGGTTCTGCTCGGCAAGCTGCACATGTCCGAGGGCGGCACCGCGGAACATCATCCGCACTTCCCACGACCCACCAACCCCTGGAGCGCCGCGCACCACCCCGGGTTCTCCTCGAGCGGCTCGGCGATTGCCACGGCGGCTGGCCTGTGCTTCGGTGCCATCGGCACCGATACTGCCGGCTCGATCTGTGTGCCCTCCGCGGCCAACGGCGTGTGCGGCATCAAGCCAACATGGGGCCGCGTCAGCCGGCGCGGCGTCGTTCCGGTCGCCGCGAGCCTGGACACCGTCGGTGCGATTGCCCGTTCGGTCACCGACGCTGCGGCCATTCTGCAGGTGCTCGCCGGCTACGATCCGCAGGACCCAACCAGCCTGGCGGCGGCAGTGCCTGATTACTGCACCGACATCTCCCGTGGCGTCCGGGGCCTGGTCCTGGGCGTCGACCGGCGCCTGGCGAGCGATGACCTGACACCCGAGGTCACCGCGGGCATCGAGCGCGCCGTGGAGGTGTTTCAACGCCTCGGCGTCGAGGTGCGCGAGGTCAGGCTGCCGGACCTGGACGCCATCAGCGAGGCCATCCGGCCGCTGCTGGTGATGGAGATCGCCGCCGCACACGCCGCACACTTCCCGCAGCATGCGGAGCAATACGGCGCAGGTCTGCGCAGCATGCTGGAGAAGGCGCGCTACGGGCCGCTGCAACTCGTCCACGCCTATCAGTCGAGGGACCGTTGCAGCGGCCAGTTGCGGGCGGCACTTTCGGCTGCGGACTTCGTCATCCTGCCCGCGTTGTCGGCGGTGATCCCGACCTGGGACGAGTTCGAGGCGCTCAATCGCCATCGCGCCAGCCTCGGCAGACGGCTGTTCCGGTACACGACGCCGTTCAACGTCGCGGGTCTGCCGACTCTGACACTGCCGTGCGCCTGGAGCGAGGCCGGGTTACCGCTGGGGATGCAACTGGCGGCGCCGGCGCTCGGGGAGTCGATCCTGTGCCGCGCCGGTGCGGCCTTCCAACAGGTCACCGGCTTTCACCAGCGACGGCCCGCGCTGGATATCGGCTAGCTCATGACGCACGAGGCATCGGTCGTCGTCTTCATCACGCAGCTGGTCGTGATGCTGGTTGCGGGGCGGCTGGCGGGCGAGCTCATGCAGCGCGTCGGACAGCCGCAGGTGATCGGACAAATCATCGCCGGCGTGCTGCTCGGCCCCTCGGTACTCGGCAGCTTCGCGCCGGCCCTCTGGCATGGCCTGTTCCCCGACAGCCCCACGCAGAAGGCGATGCTCGACGCGGTGGCGCAGCTCGGCATCCTGCTGCTGCTGCTCATGACCGGCATGGAGACCGATCTCGCGGTGTTTCGCGATGCGCGCCGTCCTGCACTCAGCATCTCCGTCACCGGCATCGTCGTACCCTTCACCTGCGGTATCGCGCTCGGGGCGCTGCTGCCGGAGGCGATGTTGCCCAACCCGGGGCGGCGCCTGATCACTGCGCTGTTCCTCGGCACCGCGCTCGCCATCTCCTCGGTGAAGATCGTCGCGCTGGTGGTGCGCGATCTCGGCTTCATACGCCGCACCGTCGGTCAGGTCATCATCGCCGCTGCCGTTCTCGATGACACCATCGGCTGGCTCATCGTGGCGGTGATCCTGGGGCTCGCCGTGCGTGGCACCATCGACGTCCCGGCGGTGACCCGCACCGTACTCGGCACGGTGCTGTTTCTGGTCGCGAGCTTCACGGTGGGACGCCGCGTGGTGTTCGCGGTCCTGCGTTGGTCGATCGATGATCTGACGAGCGAGATGGCGACGATCACCACCATCCTGGTGATTGCCGGACTCATGGCGTTGCTGACCAATGCGATCGGCGTGTCGGTCGTCCTCGGTGCTTTCGTTGCCGGCGTGCTGATCGGTCAGTCGCCGCTGCTCACGCAGCGCATCGATGCGCAGCTGCGCGGCCTCATCGTCGGCCTGTTCATGCCGGTGTTCTTCGCGCTGGCCGGCTTCAGCGCCGATTTCGGGGCACTCGCGCGGCGCGAATTCCTGGCGTTGAGCGGCGCGCTGATCGTGTTGGCGAGCGTCGGCAAGTTCGTCGGCGCCTTCCTCGGCGGCCGCCTCGGCGGTTTGAGCTACGCCGAGTCCTTCGCCGTCGGCTGCGGAATGAACGCGCGCGGGTCGACCGAGATCATCGTGGCCTCCATCGGACTGTCCATGGCAGCACTCGATCAGCAGCTGTTCACGGCGATCGTCGCCATGGCGGTGGTGACCACCATGGCCATGCCGCCGATGCTGCGCTGGGCGTTGCGCCGGCTGCCGCTGACCGCGCAGGAGAAAGCTCGCATCGAGCGCGAAGAGCTCGAAGCACAAGGTTTTCTGGGTCAGGTCGAGCGGTTGCTGGTCGCAGTGGACGCAAGTCCGAGCGGGCAGTTCGCCTCCCGTCTTGCCGGGCTGTTGGCAGGCGTGCGGCGCATTCCGACCACAGTGCTGCACCTGGATCACGAGCCTGAGGCGCAGGCCGCAGCGCAGAAGGCGGAGCGCTCCACCGCCGCCGTCAGGGCCGGGGTCGACGCGGGCGACGAAGCAGCGGTTGCCGCAGCGGACAAGGCCGATGTGAGAACGCGCTCGGGCGCGGTCAGCGAGTCCGGGCAGGCGATCGCGGCAGAAGCGCGCAAGGGCTATGGCCTGCTGATCATCGGCCGCGAGCCGACCTCCGCCGGTGCGACCTTCGACCCCCAGATCGCGCGCAGTGCCGTGCGCTTCGGCGGTCCGTTCGCCATCGCGGTGGCGCGCGGCCCGCATCGCCGTGAGACCGACGGGGCGCTCAGCATTCTGGTGCCGGTGTCAGGGACGCGTGTGTCACGTCAGGGCGCTGAGCTCGCCGTTGCGCTCGCTCAGGCCTCACGCGGCTCGGTGACCGCGTTGTACGTCGCCGTCGGCAGGAGCCTTCTCCTGCCCTGGCGTCCACGT
>DASXNR010000341.1:0-13230 GCA_036494925.1 Acetobacteraceae bacterium | reverse complement strand
CCGCTGCTCGACGAGAGCGAGGACGAACCGTTCTACAAGTCACATGCCGCCCGGATCGAGGAGGCGATCGACAACGTGCGCCGGCTGCGCGAAGCCGTGGGGCCGAAGGTGGACCTGTGCATCGAGATCCACCGCCGCCTGACGCCGCCCGAGGCGATCGCGCTGGGACGCGGCATCGAGAAGTATACGCCGATGTTCTTCGAGGATCCGCTGCGGCCGAACAGCTTCGACGCGATGGCCGACGTGGCGCGGCACATCGATATCCCGATCGCGACCGGCGAGCGGTTCACCTCGCTGTATCAGTTCCAGACGCTGCTGACACGCAACGCGGTGCAGTATCTGCGGCCGGACGTGTGCCTGGTGGGCGGGATCACCGGGGCGAAGAAGGTGGCGGCGATCGCCGAGGCGCACGATGCCTGGGTGGTGCCGCACAATCCGCTGTCGCCGATCAGCACCGCGGCGTGTCTGCAGATCGCCGCCTGCATCCCGAACTTCGCGATCCAGGAGTATCCGTCACGAACGCCGGACCTGGATGGCGGGAAGGAGCTGTTGGGGAACGATCTGGCAACCGGATTAGAGGAGCAGGTGGGCGGGTTCATTGCGATCCCCGGCGGACCGGGGATCGGCGTGGAACTGGTGGAGGACGTGGAGCGGCGGTTCCCGTACCGGCCGCGGCCGATCAAGATGCGGCCGCATGAGGACGGATCGATGGTGGATATGTAGTGCGTTGCGGTGGGGACAGGATTACCATCGCGCACCTCTTCCAAGGGAGGAACTAAGATGATCAACCTGCACGACATCCGCTATGCGCGCCTCGGCACGCAGGACCTGGAGTCCTCGATCCGGTTCGCCACCGACATCGTCGGGCTGCAACTGGTGGCGCGCGAAGCCAATGCCGCCTACTTCCGCAGCGACAAGGCCGAGGTGCGCGGCGATACGCGCGACCATACACTGGTGTATTTCGAAGGCGACCCGGCAGATCAGACGATCGGCCTCGAACTGATCGATCCCGACGATCTGGACGCGGTCGGTGCCGCGCTGGAACAGGCGGGACGGCCGGTGCACTGGGGCAACCGTGCGGAATGCGACAGCCGGCGCACCCGCGCCTACATCGCCTCATCCGATCCCAGCGGCAACAAGCTGGAAATCCTGGCGCGCCCCTACAACAGCGGCTCGAAGTACTTTCCGGGCCGCCAGGTGGGAATCACCAATTTCAGCCACGTCGCCCTGTTCAGCACCGACACCAAACGCGATACCGAATTCTGGACGCGGCTGGTCAATGCCCGCGTCTCCGACTGGCTCGGCGAGGCGACCTTCCTGCGCATCGGCACGGTGCATCATTCGGTGGTGCTGATGCCGTCGTCGCGGCCCGGCATCCAGCACATCAATCATCAGGTCGAGGACATCGACGATGTAATGCAGTCCTACTACTGGCTCAAGCAGCATGGCGTGAAGATCGTCTACGGCCCCGGGCGGCATCCCATCTCCACCGCGATGATGGTGTATTTCGAGGGACCCGACGGCATGGTCTATGAGTATTCCGTCGGGGTGAAGCACATCATGCCGGAACAGGAATCCACTTACCGCCCGCGCCAGTTCTCGCTCGAAGGCTACAACGGCGACATGTGGGGGTCGTTCACCGAGACCGAGGGCCTGCCGCGTGAACCCGCGGCCGGGGCGAAGATCCGCCTCGTCGTTTAGCGCTGCGCAACAGCAATGCCCGATCTGGCAAGTGGACTGGTCGCCCATATCCGCGACAACTCCACGCGCCTGGCGGCTGCCTGCACGGCCTGCGGCGAGTGCTACCGCGCCTGCCCCATGGTGCCACGCGCCGCCGCGCTGAACGCAGCGGAGCCCGAAGCGGTGATGGCCGGCATCCGCGACATCCTGCGCGATGGCGCCGGCACGCCGGAGGCGATCGCTTTCGCCGGCGCCTGCACCAGGAGCGGCGTATGCACGCCAGCCTGCCCAGAGCAACTTGACGCGGCGTTCCTGATGCGGCTGGCATCGCTGCGCGTCCGCGGCACGCTGGGCGAGGCACCGCGCGTCGCCGGCAAACACGATCCCGGCTGGTCCGCGCGCGTGAAGGCGTTCGCGCGACTGACCATGAGCGAGGAGGAGCAGACGAAATGGCTGTGACCGCGGATGCCAGCGTCACCTTCTGGTACGGCTGCAACATGGCCCGCCACGGCGAGATCGTGCGTCTCGTCACACACATTCTCGAGGCCGTTGGGGTGGAGGCGGCGCCGGCCGGCGGGCCCGGCTACTGCTGCGGCTCGACGCAGGAGGCAAATGCGCGCATCGCCGCCGGCATGGCCGCACGCACAGTGGAAAAATTCAATCAGGCCGGGCGGGAAACGGTCGTCACCTGGTGCCCGTCCTGCCACATGAACATGGACGATCTGATGGCGCCGGTGACCGAGACGGCGTTCGAGACCCAGCACATCACCCAACTGCTGGTCAGCCGTGCCGACCGGCTGCGTCCGCTGCTGACACATCACGTACCGGCGCGGGTTCTGCTCCATGCCCATCACGGTTTCCAAGGCCGCGTGCCGGTCAACACCGACGTGCCGATGCTGCTTGGCATGATTCCAGGGCTCACGATGCTGGATCACCCGCTGCGCATCCCCGGCCATATGTGCTCGGCGATCGCGCCTGTGCCCGGTGAACTGGCGCGCGCGCACCGGGAAACGCTGACGGCGATGGACGCCGTCGGCGCAGACACGCTGGCGACCATTTTTCATTCCTGCCACCGCGAAGCCGTGGCGCTGGAGCGCGGCCGGACGATCCGGGTGGCGAACTGGATCCATCTGCTGGCCGAGGCGATGGGACTGCCGCACACGGACGAATACAAGTTCTGGCGCAACGCCGAGGACCCTCGCGCGGCGATCGGAGCCGAGCGCATCGCTGCCGCCGGCGATGTCGTGTTCGAGCGCCTGGTGGAACCGGAGCTCAGGCGCCCGACAACGATTTGAGAGTGGCGGGACCGGGGCCTTTTTCCCGGCCGGGCAACGGAATACCGTGCCTCCCGGCGCGTCTCTTACCAAACCGACCGCCTTGCGCCGGGCTTAGGCGGTCGACTGCAACACAGGGAGGATGCATGTTCCGGACCTCACTTCTGGCCGCGGCCTTCACCGTCGGCTGTCTGTTCACCGCCTCGGCGGCAATGGTCGACTATCGCGCGACGATGAGCGGGAAGTCCGAAGTTCCACCGACGACTTCGACCGGCAGCGGTGACGTACTGGCGACGCTGGATACCAGCACCAAGAAGCTCAGCTACACGATGACCTACTCGGGCCTGAGCGGTCCAGCGACGGCCGCCCATTTCCACGGGCCGGCAGCGGCCGGAGCGAACGCCGGCGTGGCCGTGCCGATCGGCACCAATCCGCCAAGCCCGACCACCGGCAGCGCGACGTTGACGGACGCGCAGATCAAGGATCTGGAGGCTGGCAACTGGTATGCGAATGTCCATACCGAGGCCAACAAGGGCGGCGAGATACGCGGCCAGATGACGCGCGTGCAGTAGCGGCGCGTTCCGCTGTTGGTACTCAGACGCGGCCGGATGATTCGCCGGCACCGCAAATCATGTCATTCTCGCCAGAAGCGGGAATGACGCAGGACCATCTAGGCGGCCACCCCGCGCGCGTGCAGCCGGCGCAGCGCGCGGTCGATCCATTGCGCAGTCAGCTTCTCCTGCGCGCCGTTCTGCGCCAGGCGTTCATGCAGCGCGGGAAAATCCACCCGGTCCAGTGCCTGGTCCTGGTTGAAGCAGGAGAACACCACCGTCCGCTCGCCGGTCGCCGGATCGATCTGCGGCTGCAGGCACTGCGCGCAGACCTCCTTCATCATGCACTGCATCGGCGAGTTGATCGAGCCGATCGCGGTGTGCCCGGCCTTCATCAGCGGCGCCAGGACGCCGCGCCGCGCGGATCCGACCGCTTGCATCATGCGATCGGAGCCGATGACGATCAGGTGGTCGGCCACGGCCAGTCCGACCTCGGCACCATGCGCCGCCATCGCCTGCACGATGTTGCCGACGAAGCTGCGGTCCTGCGGCCGTGTCGGCGCGAACCCCGGCGCCTCGTCGCAGCACCAGACGATGACATCGGCGGCGCGTTCGATTTCCGCCACCTTGTAGCGGTCGCGCATCTGCTTGTAGCCGGCGAAGTAGATCACCCGTGACCCCGCCGCTCGGAGCGCCGCGCCGATCGAGAACAGCACCGCGTTGCCCAGACCGCCGCCGACCAGCGCGACCGTCGCGCCCGGATGGATCTCAGTCGGCGTTCCGGTGGGACCCATCAGCACTACCGGCTCGCCGGGCTTCAGCAGCGCGCAGATGTCCGAACTGCCGCCCATCTCCAGCACGATAACCAACACCAGGCCCTGCGCCGGATCGGTCCAGGCGCCGGTCATCGCCAGCCCTTCCATCGCCAGAACGGTGCCCGCCGCGCCGGCCTCCGCGATGCGAGGCGCCAGCATCTCGAAGTTCTGCAGCCGGTAGAACTGGCCCGGCCGGAACGCACGGGCCTGCGCCGGCGCGTGCACCACCACCTCGACGATGTTCGGGGTCAGCCGATGCACCGCATGCACGCGGGGGATCCATTCCTGCCGGCAGCGCGCGATCAGTTCGGCACCGCTGACGTTGGTCGCCTTCTGGGCTGCGAGCGCCCGCGACACGACCGGGTAGCCACGCTTGGCGCCCCCCATCGCCTTCACGACGTTGCCGAAGAAGCTCGGATGCAGATCGCCGAAGAAGCTGATGAAGCGGCCGTTGCCGGCGCGGTGCATCAGCACGTGCGTCGTGTCGGGCTTGGCGAGGCCGCGCACCACGTTGACCGGCGCCCCGGTCGCGTCTACCGCCTGGAAGTACCGGCCGTCGAGCTGGATGCGGCCGTCCTCGCGCGCCAGCACGGTGTTGGGCTGGGTACCTGCGGCGACCAGGATGGCACGCGCCGGCAGGACAACCTGCGTCCCATCGGCGCGCGCCAGCCGCATGCCGGCGGCATGGCCGAATTCGTCCACCTCCACCGCATGCGGCGTCAGGCCTTCGGCGAACCGAACCGCTTCCTCAAGCGCCTTGGCCACTTCCTCGTGGTTCAGCGTGTACGACGGACTGTCGATCAGCCGGCGGCGATAGGCGATGGTGGCCCCGCCCCATGCGTCGAGCAGCCGCGCCAGCCGAGGCGCCCTGCCCTCCCGCTCCGCCGCCGTGCGCTCGGCCAGGATCGCCGCTGCGTGCGCCAGGAACTCATCGGCGATGCCGGCTTCCTCGGCATTCCAGCCCGCGCGCACCGAAGCCTCGCCGCGTTCGGCAACCAGCGTGCGATAACGGGCGGAAAACTTCTCTACTTGGCGGACGTAGTAGGCGAGGCTTTCGGTCGCGGTGTCGATCGCGGTCAGACCGCCCCCGATCACCACCACAGGCAGGCGGATCTGTAGATTGGCAATGGAAGAGAACTTCGCCGCGCCGGTGAGCTGCAGCGCCATCAGGAAGTCGGACGCCGCGCGCACGCCACGCGCCAGACCGTGGGGGATGTCGAGCACCGTCGGTTTGCCTGCGCCCATGCACAGCGCGACGTGGTCGAACCCCATCGTCCAGGCATCGTCCATGCCGATGGTCGCGTTGCCGCCGAAGCGGATGCCGCCGAAATGCGCGAATTTATCCACCCGCCGCTCCAGCAGCAGCCGCACCAACTTGAGGTAGTTCTTGTTCCAGCGCACCGTGATGCCGTACTCGGCCACACCACCGAAGCCTGCCATCACCCGATCGTCGAGGTTCTCGAACAACAGATCCGCATCGCGCACCGGCGCAGACGGATCGAAACCCAGCGGCTCGATCTTCAGCCCATCGATCGCCACCACGGTGTGGCCGTCGTTCATCAGGTGATGCGCCAGCGTGAACCCGGCGGGACCGAGGCCGACGACCAGCACCTTGCGCCCGCTGTCCGGGCGCGGCAGCGGACGGCGGATGTCGAGTGGATTCCATCGCGTCAGCAGTGCGTAGATCTCGACGCCCCACGGCAGTTCCATTACGTCCTTCAGCACGCGCGTCTCAGCCTGCGGAATGTCGACCGGATCCTGCCGCTGGTAGATGCACGCCTTCATGCAGTCGTTACAGATGCGATGGCCGGTCGCCGCCATCATCGGATTGTCGATGGCGATGATGGCGAAGGCACCGATCGCGCTGCCTTGGGCGCGCAGCGTGTGCATCTCGCTGATCTTCTCGTCGAGCGGACAACCTGCCAGGGTTACCCCGAACGGCGACTTCTGGAATTGTCCGGTCTTGCGATCCTTCAGACCGTGACGGCAGGAAT
The DNA here is from genome assembly GCA_036494925.1 of Acetobacteraceae bacterium. Classification (GTDB taxonomy): domain Bacteria; phylum Pseudomonadota; class Alphaproteobacteria; order Acetobacterales; family Acetobacteraceae; genus JAMXLO01. The sequence goes on along the minus strand of DASXNR010000341.1, from coordinate 6,916 downwards.
CCTTGCCCTGCGTATGGCACCAGATGCAGTAGTTGATCTGGTCCAGCGCCTGCTGTGGGTTCATCCCCGCATCGGTCAGCGCGAACCCCTCGCGCGGCCGCCAGTGGTGTTCCGGCAGGCGCAGCATCCTGACACCGTCGCGCTCGATGGTTTCAACCGGAACCAGATGGTTGTAGTCCAGCCGATGCGGCACACGGAACAGCGTGTTGCCGGGGTGCGCGGCATGGCCCGCCTCGGTCAGCGTCGCCCAGGCCGCGTAGCGCAGCGCGACATCCAGCGCCTCCACGTCACCCACCTTTTCCCAGGCCCCGACATGATCCGCGAAGCTGCGTTCCGAAACCACCTGACCGAACCGTGCCTCCAGATCGGCGCGCAGCGCTCCAGCATCGAACCCCGACGGATCGGGATACTTCTTCACCGCCTGGCGCTGGACGAACAGCCGCTTGCAGGCGTGGATCGGATCGATCGCGTGCGTCTGGTGTGACAGCGCCAGCGTCTCCGTCTCGATCCCGAACAGCGCCGCGACGAACCCATCGAGATGCGGCGCGAGCGCCACCACCAACTCGCTCTCGTCCGGAACTGCGACTGAATCAGGTGCGGCGCGTGCCGCCAGCAGGCGCGCGTGCAGCCCGGCATCCTCACCCGCCAGTCGGTCGAGGAACATTCGATCCAGCCGCACCAGACCATCGCGCGCGGCAAGTTCAGGGAAGCTGAAGCCGAAACCCAGCGTCACTGCATCGGCAACAGGCGCGGCATCCATCACGGCATCAGCCCATCTTGCGCAAGAGGGCGAGCACCTGCGCCCGCTCCTGGGGGGATAGCGGCGCCAACGCCGCGTCATGTGCCCGCTGCGCGCATGCCACGACACGCCGGATCAGCGCAATGCCCGCCTCGGTCGGCTCCAGCACCGCCGTGCGCCGGTCCATCGGATCGCGGCCGCGGCGGATCAGGCCGCGGGCGATCAGCCGCCGCACCACACCCTGAATCGTTGCCGGGTCCATCGCCGCGTGCCGGCCGAGCAGGTTCTGCGTGGTCCGCCCCAGCTGCACCGTCTTCAGCAGCGCGGTGAACTGGGTCGGGGTCAACTCGGCATGCGCCATCCCGGCGGTGAACAGTGCCACGTGCCGTTGATGCGCACGGCGCAGCAGGAAGCCCACGTGATCTTCCACCGTGAAATCGGCGAGGGCGTCGTCGATCGTGCTGTTCATTTGACTACGAATGATCGGGAGCGCGGCATGGCGGGTCAAGGTGCGAAGCGGGATGGCTGGCTTGCTCGCGGCCGCCTGCCAGGGGGACAGCGACCCGGATGCGCACTGTGCGGCCGCCCGTGAGCGGCATCGCTGTCATGCCCCAATCGGCACGCAGCAGCCGGCCCTCGGCCACCACCCCGTTGCGGTCCCAGGCCAACGACAGCGCGAACGGTCGCGTGACGCCATGCATCGCGAGATTTCCGGCAAGGTCCCCCCCCGATTGGCAGCTTCCGGCGTAGGAGAGGTCCGGAAAACCGGCGGCATCCAGGAAGTCCGGCCCCACGATAGTGCCGCGCAGCGACGCATCCTCGGTGACCAGGCTGGCAACCTCGACGTGCAACTCCACCCGGCACGCTCCTATGTCGTTGGGATCATAGGTGAGCCAGCCATCGAAGCGGGCGAAGCGGGCATCGATCGGCAGCAGGCCGAGCCCGTAGGCCCGAAACGCGACTTCGCTCCCCGGCGGCCCCAACGGGACCCGGCGCGACGCAGCCTCGGCGGAGCAGGCGAGCCCCCACAACAGCAACACGGCAAAGGCAAAACTGTGGCGCACGAACGTCAGGTGGGCATGCTCCGGCATCCGTCGAGGGTAAGCATTACCATTGCCTTCACCATCCTCCGGTAAACACCGGGCTCCCGCCACAGTTCAGGCCGCCGTTCCCTGTCCGCGCTCCGCTCCGCCGCCACGATCGCCCGGGTGCGCACCTTCGCCTTCTCCGGCATCGAGGCGGTGCCGGTCGAGGTGCAGGTGCAGATTTCCGGCGGATCGCCGGCGCTGCTGCTGGTCGGCCTGCCCGACAAGGCGGTGGGAGGCGCGCGAGCGCATGCGGGCCGCGCTCAGCGCCATCGGCCTCGCGCTGCCGCCGCGACGGATACTGATCAACCTGGCGCCGGCGGACCTGCTGAAGGAAGGCAGCCACTTCGACCTCCCCATAACGCTGGGCGTGCTTGCCGCGATGGAGGTGATGCCGCGCGAGGACCTCTGCGGCTACGCCGCTCTTGGCGAACTGTCGCTGGATGGCACGCTGAACCCGGTATCCGGCGTGCTGCCGGCGGCGATCGGTGCCTCGACACTGGATCTGGGGCTGATCTGCCCGGCGAGCCAGGGCGGAGAGGCCGCGTGGGCGGGTCGGATCGAGGTGCTGGCGGCGGCCGACCTGCTGTCGCTGATCAACCATTTCCGCGGCACCCAGGTGCTCACGCCACCGGAGACCGCGGGGATTGCGGAAGCGGCGCGCGCGCCGGACCTGGCCGACGTAAAAGGCATGGAGACCGCCAAGCGCTCGGTCGAGATTGCCGCAGCGGGTGGGCACAACCTGCTGATGATCGGCCCGCCCGGTTCCGGCAAGTCGATGCTGGCGGCGCGGCTGCCCGGCCTGCTGCCCGACCTGCCGCCCAAGGAGGCGCTGGAGGTCAGCATGATCCACAGCGTCGCCGGCATGCTGGAAGGTGGCCGTCTGGTGATGCGCCCGCCGTTCCGCGAGCCGCACCATTCGGCGTCGCAGGCGGCGCTGACCGGCGGTGGCCAACGTGCCAGGCCCGGCGAGATCAGCCTGGCGCACCGCGGCGTGTTGTTCCTCGACGAGCTGCCGGAATTCCCCAAGCAGACGCTGGAGGCGCTGCGCCAGCCGATGGAGACCGGCCGTACCACGGTGGCGCGCGCCGCGGCGCACATCACCTATCCGGCGCGGTTCCAGTTGGTGGCGGCGATGAATCCGTGCCGCTGCGGCTATCTGGGCGATGCATCGCGCGAATGCGGCCGGGCGCCTCGGTGCGCGGAGGACTACCAGAACCGGATCAGCGGACCGGTACTTGACCGCATCGACCTGACCGTCGAGGTGCAGCCGGCGACCGCCGCCGAACTGGCGCGGGCGCCGGCCGGCGAGCCCAGTGCCACGGTGGCGGCGCGAGTGGCACGTGCACGGACGGCGCAGCGGGTGCGCCATGGCGAGGATGGACCGGCCAGCAACGCCGAAGCCGACAGCCGCGATGTCGAAATGGTGCCGGAGGCGCACGCGCTGGCGGAACAGGCGATGGAGAAGCTGCGACTGTCGCCGCGAGGGTATACCCGTGTGCTGCGCGTGGGGCGCACGATCGCCGACCTTGCCGGTGCGAAGGTGGTGCAACGGCAACATGTGGCGGAGGCACTTGCATTCCGCCACCGCATGCCGGGCCGCAGGTATTGACGCCTCCCCGCTTGCGGGAGAGGTCGGTGCGCAGCGCCGGGTGAGGGTTTCGCCAGAACAGGTGCGCGCTAATTCTCCCAGCGGAACGCATCGGCGATCCGCCGCACCGTGCCCGCTGCATCGACCACCATCAAATCGAACCGCATCCCTGCCCTCGCCCACTCCGGATGCTGCGCCAGCACGATGTCCGCTGCCGCCAGCAGTCGCGCCCGTTGCCGAGCACCGAGTGCCATCGCCGCATCGGCCAGCGTCGGCCGCGCCTTGACCTCTATGATCGCGAGCAGATCGGGCGTCGCCGCGACCACGTCGATTTCGCCGGCCTCGGTTCGCAGGCGCTGAGCCAGCACGGTCCAGCCCTCTCGTGCCAGGGCCGCGCAGACAGCCGCTTCTGCATTGATGCCACGCTGATACGCCCGGGTCATAAGCTGCATTTTGCAGCCCGGCGGCTAAAGTCGGGTGAATGACTGCCTGCTCTGCGCCGCAGCCGTTTGTCCGGCACCGACCCCATGCTACAGGTCGGCGGTCACCAGCCCGTGGGCTCGTCATGAACGAACAGCGTCCCGTCGCCAGCCTGCAACGATTCTTCGGCGCCCCGCTTGCCGAGACCGACCCGGAGCTTGCCGCGGCAGTCGGCGCCGAACTGATCCGCCAGCAGGACGGCATCGAGCTGATCGCCAGCGAGAACGCGGTCTCCGCCGCAGTTCTGGAGGCGCAGGGCTCGGTGCTGACCAACAAGTACGCGGAAGGCTATCCCGGCCGGCGCTACTACGGCGGCTGCAGCTACGTCGATGTCGCCGAGCAGCTCGCGATCGACCGGGCGAAGCGGCTGTTCTCCTGCGAGTTCGCCAACGTCCAGCCGCATTCGGGCGCGCAGGCGAACCAGGCGGTATTCCTGGCGCTGCTGCAGCCGGGCGACACGATCCTGGGCATGAGCCTCGCCGCCGGCGGCCACCTGACGCATGGCGCGGCGCCCAATCTGTCCGGCAAATGGTTCCGCGCCGTTCAGTACGGCGTCCGGCGCGACGACGGGCTGCTCGACTATGATGAACTGGAGCGGCTGGCGCGCACCGAGCGCCCGAAACTCATCATCGCCGGCGGTTCCGCCTATCCGCGCTTCATCGACTTCGCTCGCATTCGCAGTGTGGCCGACGAGATCGGCGCATATGTCATGGTGGACATGGCGCATTTCGCCGGACTGGTCGCTGCCGATGTGTTTCCAAGCCCGCTGCCGCACGCACATGTCGTCACAACCACGACGCACAAGACGCTGCGCGGCCCGCGCGGCGGCATGATACTGGCCAACGATCCGGAGCTCGGCCGCAAAATCAATTCGGCGGTGTTTCCGGGCCTCCAGGGCGGCCCGCTGATGCACGTGATCGCCGGCAAGGCCGCAGCCTTCGCCGAGGCGCTGCGCCCCGAGTTCCGAACCTACCAGAAGGCCGTGGTGGAGAACGCCAAGGTGCTGGCCGAGACGCTGGCCGAACGGGGTCTCGCCATTGTCACCGGCGGCACCGACTGCCACCTGCTGCTGGTCGATCTGCGGCCCAAGCGGGTCACCGGCAAGGCAGCCGAGGCCAGCCTGGAGCGCGCTCGCATCACCGCCAACAAGAATGCCATCCCGTTCGATCCAGAGCGGCCGGCGATCACCTCGGGGGTTCGTCTCGGCTCACCGGCTGCCACCACGCGCGGCTTCGGCACGGCGGAGTTCCGCGCGATCGGGTCGATGATCGACGAGGTGCTGGAGGGCCTGTCCCGCTCCAACGCCGGCGCCAACGAAGCAGCCGAGGCGGCGGTCGGCGCCCGCGTCCAGGCGTTGTGCGCGCGCTTCCCACTGTATCGCACAAGGTAGCCGCCGATGCGCTGCCCGTTCTGCGGCCACGAGGACACGCAGGTGAAGGACAGCCGCCCCAGCGAGGACGGCGGAGCGATCCGCCGGCGACGGTTCTGCGCCAACTGCGGCCAGCGCTTCACCACCATCGAGCGGACCCAGTTGCGCGAACTGACCGTGGTGAAGTCCGACGGTCGCCGGGTGCCGTTCGACCGCGACAAGCTGTCCCGCTCGATACGGATCGCGCTGCGCAAGCGGCCGATCCAGGAGGAACGTATCGAGCGCATCGTCAACGGCATCGTCCGTCAGCTCGAATCGTCCGGCGAAAGCGACATACCGTCGAAGCATGTCGGCGAACTGGTGATGGACACGCTGCGCGAGCTGGACTCGGTTGCCTATGTCCGCTTTGCCAGCGTGTATCGGAATTTTCGCGAGGCCAAGGATTTCGAGGACTTCATCGGCTCCCTGGGCGAAGCCACGTAAGCCTCGTCATGGCCGCGCCGTCACGCCCCTCACCAGCCGAGGACATCGCACATATGCGGGCGGCGCTGGCACTGGGGCGGCGCGGCATCGGCGAAACCTGGCCCAATCCGTCGGTCGGCTGTATCGTCGTCAACAACGGCCGTGTGATCGGCCGGGCGGTCACCGCGCCGGGAGGGCGACCGCACGCCGAACCGGCCGCACTGGATATGGCGGGCACGGCCGCGCGGGAGGCCACAGTCTACGTCACGCTGGAGCCGTGCTGCCACTGGGGACGCACGCCGCCCTGCACCGATGCCTTGATCAAGGCCGGAGTGTCCCGTGTGGTGGTTGCCACCCGTGATCCGGACCCGCGGGTCGATGGCGCGGGCATCGCTCGGCTGCGTGCGGCGGGGGTCGCCGTCGATGAAGGCGTGTTGAGGGAAGAAGCCGACGAGCTGGTGTCGGGGTTCCGATCGCGGGTTCGCCTGGGGCGTCCACTGGTGACGCTGAAGCTTGCCTCGACCCTGGACGGCAGGATCGCCACGCGGTCGGGCGAGAGCCGCTGGATCACCGGCGAGGCAGCGCGTCGTGTTGCCCACGCGCTGCGCGGACGGCATGACGCGGTGATGGTCGGCGTCGGCACGGTGCTGGCGGACGACCCAGCGCTGACCTGCCGGTTGCCGGGCTACCGCACCAATCCGGTCATCCGCGTGGTGGCTGACAGCCACCTGCGCACCCCGCTCACTGCGACACTCATCGTCACGGCCGCCGAAGCGCCCACCTGGATGCTGATCCGCGACGGCACCGATCGCGAGCGCCGGCACGCTCTGGCCGACCTCGGCATCAGGCTGATCGAGGTTGCCGGGGCTGAAACCGGCGTCGATCCGGCCGCCGCGCTGAGCGCGCTGGGCGAGGCGGGGCTCACCCGGGTCCTGGTGGAGGGTGGCGCCCAGCTCGCCGCCTCGCTGCTGCGCGCCGGGCTGGTGGACCGCATCGCCTGGTTCCATGCGCCCGCCGTGATGGGCGCGGACGCGTGGCCCGCGGTGCAGGCATTCGGTATCGAGCAACTCGACGCAATGCCGCGTTTCACCAGGGTGGGCAACTCCCCACTCGGCGATGATATGCTCACCGAGTTCGTCAGGACCGCCTGAATGTTCACCGGACTCGTCACCGCCCTCGGCACAGTCCGC
>DASXNR010000340.1:0-21220 GCA_036494925.1 Acetobacteraceae bacterium | reverse complement strand
GGATGTGGTGAAGTCTGCCCCTTATCCAAACAAGGAGATCCTCGTTGTCGATGACTGCTCGACGGACGGTACCCGCGATATCCTCCGCCGTGATATAGCGCCGTTGGTTGACCGCGTTCTTTACCACGACGTCAATCTTGGCAAGGGAGCAGCTCTGAGAACTGGCATAATGGCTGCAACCGGCGACATAGTGATCATTCAGGATGCAGACCTCGAATACGATCCTTCAGAATACCTGCGGTTGATACAGCCCATTTTGGATGACAAAGCCGATGTGGTGTTCGGATCACGGTTCATGGGTGGGCAACCGCATCGGGTCCTCTACTTCTGGCACCGCGTGGGTAACGGAATCCTTACGACCATGTCGAATATCTTCACCAATCTAAATCTCACCGATATGGAGACGTGCTACAAGGTGTTTCGGCGCGAGATTATCCAAGGCATTACAATTGAAGAGAACCGCTTCGGCTTTGAGCCGGAGATCACTGCGAAGATAGCGAAGAAGCGATGTCGTGTTTACGAAGTCGGAATTTCGTACTACGGCCGCACCTACGAACAAGGCAAGAAGGTAGGCTGGAAGGATGGCATCAGAGCGGTCTTTTGCATCGTGAAGTATAACCTGTTTCGGTGAAGGCTCCTGCGATTGGAAGCCTCGCTGGATCGGGCTGCGGTGCGGCTACCGCCGACGTGCGCCATACAACCATGCAGCCGCCTTGTCGCGATCGATCTCGATCGCCACCTCGCTCGGCACGACGATCTTGCCGACCGGCGCCAGCGCGGCCGCGGCGATCTTCAGATGCGCCCAGGCAAACGGAATGCCGATGATGGTGATCGCCGACGCGCAGGCCGCCACGACGTGCAGCGTGATCAGCCACCAGCCGGCAAGCAGGAACCACACGACGTTCGCCAGCAGCCCCAGCTCTCCGGTGCCAAGGGACTCACGGCCCGTCACGTCGCGGCGTGACGCCAGCTCACGGCCGAACGGCGCCAGCGTGTAGTTGGCCAGCGTGAAGCACGCCTTCGCCCAGGGCAGCCCGACGATGGTGATCGCCATCACCACGCCGGCCAGCACCCAGCAGAGTGCCGCGACGAAGCCGAGCCCCGGCACGTTCCACAGGATGTTGAGCAGCGTCCGCATTCAGTGCCCGAAGTGCGGCATCACATCGGCCGACACGCGGCGATACTGATCGAGCATGATCGCTTCAGGCGTACCCATCGGCGTCGAGAGGCTGACGTGTTCCAGCCCCGGATAGCGGGACTCTAGGTTCTTCAGGAACGCGACCAGCTCCTCGGAGGTGCCGGCGAACCAGCCGCCCAGGTCTATGTAGTGCTCGACCTTCGGCACGCCCGACCCGTACCAGTCGCCACGCCGGGCGACAGCGGCAATCTGTTCCTTGGTCATACCCGGCATGAAGCCCAACGGGGCAAACATCTTGGCATGCTCCTCGTAGAGCGGAACGATCTCCTTCAGCGCCTGCTGCTTGGAATCGGCCAGGTGGATGACAATGCCGATCATCAGGTTCTCGCCCAGCTTCCAGTCCTTGCCGGCGCGGTGCGCCGCCGCCTGGAACGCCGTGATCGGCCCTTGCTCCAGGGTTGCGGCACCGCCGCCGACCGCGCCCTTGATGTTGTGCTTCACCATGAAGTCCAGGCCGCGCGCCGAGGCGCTGACCACCGGCTGCCAGCACTCCACCGGCAGATGGACCGGCCGCGGCACCAGCGTCAGGTCCTTCAGCGTGTAGCCACGATACGGCACCTCGGGCGGCAGCGTGTAGTGCTTGCCCTGGTGCGAGAACCGTTCGTTGTCGAACGCCTTGAAGATGATCTCGACCTGTTCTTCGAACAGCTCACGGTTGGCGTTCTGATCGAGCATCGGTGCGCCAAACGTTTCCACCTCGCGGGTGTGATAGCCGCGGCCGACGCCGAAGATGGTGCGCCCTTTGGTCATGATGTCGGCGCAGGCAAAGTCCTCGGCCAGCCGCAGCGGGTGCCACATCGGCGCGATATTGAAGCCGCAGCCGATCTTCAGGTGCTTGGTGAGGTGGCACAGATGCACCGCAGCCATCAGCAGGTTCGGAATCACCTCGTAGCCTTCCTGCTGGAAGTGGTGCTCCGCCATCCACAGCGTGTCCCAGCCGCCTTCGTCCATCACGCGGGCGATCGCCTCGGCCTTGTCGAATACCGTGGCGAGGTGCGCGTTGGAGAAGCGGCGCTCATTGGCCGGCGTCGCGTCCTGACCGCGGTCCGGGATGTCGACATGGCCGGCGTAGACGGTGGCGAATTTCCTGATCATTGCCTGCTCCATTGGACGACTGACAACCAGCATCCCCGCGCATTGAACATTGTCTCCGGCCTCTGCAATTCCAGCAACACGAACGCCATCACCGCGTGCCTGTCGCTTACAGCACCAGCATCTCCCCGGCCAACGCGGTCCACTCCTCCTCCAGCGACACGGTGGCCGGTTCGCGGCCGGCACGGCTGTACCAGCCGCCGGCGTTGCGCATGTCGCCCTCCTTGCGGTGCAGATAGGCGTGCACCGCCGAGCCGGTCTTGCCTTCGTCCTGCTGCGCGCATTCGTGGGCGCGATTCCAGTCCCCCCTGGCGTCCCACCACAATGTCTGCAAGGCCAGGCTCGCTCCCTCCGGAGGAGAGCTCTGCGTCAGTGTCGCACGAAATTCGCTCAGGTTCATATCGGTCTCCCGCTATCGCCGTCCGTAATCGTCATCGAGCCGCTCGATGTCGTTTTCGTCGAGCCGCTCGCCATGCTGCACCTCGATCAACACCAGGTCGCCGGGGCCGGGGTTTTCGATGCGGTGCACGTCGCCCCGTGCAATCATCACGTGATCGCCGGAGGCTACCGCGAGCACCTCCGCGCCGCGCGTCACGCGGCCGGCACCGGCAACCAGAACCCAATCTTCGGCACGAAACGCATGGCGTTGCAATGACAGCCGTTGACCTGCGCTCACCACGATGCGCTTCACCGCATAGCCGGACCCGGCGGCGATCACCTCCCAGCTGCCCCAGGGACGCTGATCGCGCTGGCCAACGACGTACTCGGTGCTCACGGCATAGCCTCCGTTGCGCTGCGCGGCCGGTTGGGACAAAACCCTGGCACGGCTGGGAGTTGCGGCAAAGAGACCCGCGCCGGGAGGGACATATGAGCGGCAGGCTGACGATGCTTTGGTGCGCCTTGCTGGTGGGGCTGGCGGCAACCGCGGCCCGCGCCGATGAGCTGGTCTTCCTGTCCACGCAGCTTCGCCCGCTGGAAGAGGCGCAGAAGGCGCGCACGCAGATTCTCAAGGGCGCGCCGATGCCGGTCAGCTACCTGCCGGAGGAGCCGCCGCAGCTGCCGATCCATCTGCAGGCGGATGAGCAGGGCGCCAGGACGATCAGCCTGGTGGGTGCCTTGCATGGCGAGCTGGCGCCGTTGGCCGCGTCCTTCCAACCGCTCGATCAGCAAGCCGGCCTGCTCGCGCAGCGCGGCGTTCCCGAGCAGATTGCCCGGCTCGCGCATCTCGGCACCGATCATCTGATGTACATGCCGTGGATGCAGGCCACCTACATCATGGCGGCGAACAAGAAGGCACTGCCGTACCTGCCGCAGGGTGCGACGCTGGAAACGCTGACCTACGCGCAGCTCGCGCAGTGGGCGGAGAACGCCGAGAAGGCCACCGGCCAGCGCGTCCTCGGTTTTCCTGCCGGCCCCACCGGGCTGATGGCGCGGTTCTTCCAAGGCTACCTGTTGCCGTCCTACACGGGCGGCGTCGTGGTGTCGTTCCGGTCGCCCGAAGCCGTAACGATGTGGGAGGCGTTCAAGGCGCTCTGGAAGCACGCGAACCCCAACTCGACCAACTACAATTTCATGCAGGAGCCGCTGCTGTCCGGCGACGTGCTGATCGCCTGGGATCACGTGGCGCGCCTGCAGAACGCATTCCGCAACAAGCCCGACGACTTCCTTGCCTTCCCCGCCCCCGCCGGCCCGAAGGGGCGCGGCTTCATGCCGGTGCTGGTCGGCGTCGCGGTGCCGAAGACCGCGCCGGATGCGGCTGGCGCGAGCAAGCTGATCGACTACCTGCTGCAGCCGGAGACGCAGATCGCCACGCTGCGCGCCAGCTTCTTCTTTCCTGTCGTCAAGGTCGCGCTTCCCACCGACCTGGAGGTCGGGCTGAAACTTGAGGCGCAGGCAGTGCAGCAGCAGCAGACCGCACCCGACGCGCTGCCGACGCTGCTGCCGGTTGGACTCGGCTCGCATAACGGCGAGTTCGACAAGATCTTCGTCGATACATTCCAGCGCATCGTGCTGCGTGACCAGCCGGTGCAGGATGTCCTTGCCCGCGAGGCCGAGGACATGCAGCGAGTGCTGAATGCGGCGCAGGCACCGTGCTGGTCACCCGATCCGCCAAGCCAGGGTGCCTGTCAGGTGAAGTGATGCCCATCCTTGTGCCGTCATGGCCGGGCTTGGCCCGGCCATGACGGGGTGCCCCAATGCAACCTAGCGCCCTCCGTCCCTATCTGCTGATCGCCCCGTCACTGGTGTTCCTGCTGCTGCTGTTCGTCGTGCCGCTGGTGCAGACCGTGGCGCTTGCCTTCGACACGCCATCCGGACCCGGCCTGGGCAGCTTCGCACGGATGGTCGGTGACCTCGACTTCGCCGATGCGCTGCGCAACACCTTTGCGCTCGTGCTGTGCGTGGTGCCGTTGCAGCTCGCCGCGGCGCTGGGCATGTCGATGATGTTGCGCCACCTGCGCGGCGGTCGCGACATCGTGCTGTGGATCTGGACCATCCCACTCGGCATCTCCGATCTCGCCGCCGGCCTGGTGTGGCTGGCGATCCTCACCGACAAGGGCTACCTGAACACCGTGCTGTTCGAACTCGGCGCGATCCCGGCACCGCAGAGCTGGCTCACCTACGAAACCCCAGGCGTGCTGTTTCTCGGCATCCTGATCGCCGAGTTCTGGCGTGCCACCGCCATCGTGTTCGTGGTCATCGTTGCCGGTGTGCAGTTGATCCCGCAGGAATACGAGGAGGCGGCCAGCGTCTTCGGTGCGACGGCATGGCAGCGGTTCCGCCGGGTCACGCTGCCGCTGCTGCGCCCCACCATCCAAACCGCATTGATCCTTCGCGCGGTGCTGGCATTCGAGGCGTTCGCGGTGGTGCTGGCGATCGGTGGCCGCAACTTCCCGGTCCTGGTGAGCCAGGCCTTCGCCTGGCAGTACCAGAACCAGAACTACAGCGTCGCGGCGTGCTACGCCGTGCTGGTCACGCTGGTCTCGCTGGCCGCGACGCTGGTGATCCTGCTGGCGCTGCGGCCGCGCGCGGGGGAAACGGTATGACGGGCCTTCGCCGCGCGCTGTTCGTCGCCGGCATCCTGCTGGTCTGCGCCTGGACGCTGGTGCCGATCTACCTGGTGGCGCTGGGCGGTATCGGCGGTGCGGCGACGGTGTATGCCTGGCCCAAGCCGTTCTGGCCGGCAACGCTGTCGCTGAGCAACTTCCAGGCGTTTCTCGAGATCGAGGGCATCTGGCCGGCCATGCTGCGCAGCATCGAGGTCGCTGTGCTCTGCATGCTGTTCTCGCTGCTGCTTGGCGCGCCGGCCGGCTATGCGCTGGCGCGTTTCGCGTTTCGCGGCGCCACCATCTACCGGCTGACGATCCTGATGACGCGCGCCTTTCCGGTCGGCATCCTGGCACTCCCCCTCGCGGTGGGCTTCGTGCGGCTTGGCATCTACGATACCGCATTCGGCGTCGCGCTGATGCACACCGCGCTCGCCTTGCCGTTCGCCGTGCTGGTGACTGCCAGCCTGTTCCTCGGCATCCCGCGTGAGCTCGAGGAGGCCGCCTGGGTGTTCGGCTGCTCGGGACTCGGCGCATTCCGGCGCGTCGTGCTGCCGCTGGCGATCCCGGGCATCGCCGCCACCGCCATCTTCGCCTTCGTCATTTCCTGGAACGAAGTGTTCGCCGCCTCGGTGCTGACGGTGCGGCACAAGACCTTGACCGCCTATCTGCTGACCCTGCTGTCGGAAGCTCCGCTGCAGTCGCAGCTCGCCGGCGGACTGCTGCTGATTCTGCCGTCGGTGCTGTTCATCTTCCTGGTGCGCCGATATTTGTTTGCGATGTGGGGAGTTGCCAGCCGATGAGCCGGACAGGCTGATGGCGGACATCCGCATCGCGGCGGTCACCAAATCGTTCGGCACGCTGGCGGCGTTGCGCGAGGTGTCGCTCGACGTGCGTGACGGCGAGTTTGTCGCGCTGCTCGGCCCATCCGGCTGCGGCAAGACCACTCTGCTGCGCATTGTGGCGGGGCTGGAGACCCGTAGCAGCGGCCGCGTGCTGATCGGCGGCCGCGATGTCTCCGACCTGCCGCCGCGGCTGCGCGGCCTGGCGATGGTGTTCCAGAACTACGCGGTATTTCCGCATTTGCGTGTGCGCGACAACATCGCGTTCGGCCTGACGATGACCGGCGCGGCAAGCCAGCGCATCGAACAGCAGGTGGCGCGCGCGGCGGCACTGATGCATATCGAAACGCTGCTCGACCGTTATCCGGCACAGCTGTCCGGCGGGCAGCGTCAGCGTGTTGCCGTCGCACGCGCGCTGGCGGTCGAGCCGGCGGTACTGCTGATGGACGAGCCACTGTCCAATCTCGATGCGCTGCTGCGGCTGGAAATGCGCGCGGAGCTGAAGGCGGTGCTCGCCGAGGCGCGCACCACGACACTGTACGTCACGCACGATCAGACGGAAGCGATGGGACTGGCCGACCGGATCGCCGTTATGCAGGAGGGACGCATCGTGCAGATGGCTCCGCCGCTCGAAGTGTATCGTCATCCCAGCTCGATGTTCGTCGGCGGTTTCATCGGCAACCCACCGATGAATTTCCTGCGACTACCGGTGCAGGACGGCGTGGTGCGGCTGGGAACGCTGACACTGAACGCGCCGCGCGACGCCGGCAGTTCCGTCATGCTGGGTATACGACCTGAAGACCTGGAGCTGACCGAGGGTGGCGATGGATTTGCCTTCCGTGTCCAGGTGCCGGAACCGCTCGGCTCACATGTGCTGCTGACCGGTCAGGCCGACGGGCAGAGCCTGCGCGTCGCGATCCCACCCGACCGCAACATCGGCGCCGGTCAGACGGTCACATTGCGGCCAAATCCCGAGCGTATCGGTTGGATGGATCCGGCGACCGGCCTCGCCCTGGAAGGCAAATGATGGACCAACTGGTCGAACAGGCGCGAGCGATCCTGCGGCACAACGACCGCGGCGGCTACACCGTGCCGACGCACCGGCTGTACCCGTTCCAGTGGAACTGGGATTCGGCGTTCGTCGCGATGGGCTGGGCAACATTCGACGAGGCGCGCGGCTTCACCGAGGTGGAACGGCTGCTCGAGGGCCAGTGGGCCGACGGGATGGTGCCGCAGATCGTGTTCCACGCCCCGTCCGACGACTATTTCCCCGGGCCGTCGGTATGGGGCGTCGAGCACACGCCGCCGACCTCGGGCATCACCCAGCCGCCGGTACTGGCAACCGCGGTACGCCGGATGCTGGATGCGTCGCGCGATCATGCGGCGGCCGAGGCCCGCGTGGCGGCGATCTACCCACGACTGCACGCATCGCATCGTTGGTGGCAGCGGGCGCGCGACCCGGCGCTGAGCGGCCTCGTCACGGTGCTGCATCCCTGGGAGACGGGGATGGACAACAGCCCCGCCTGGGACGCCGCGCTGTCGCGCGTGCCCACCGACACCGCCACGCCGGTGCAGCGCCGCGACACGGGGCACGTCGACGCATCGATGCGCCCGCGCGCCGAGGAGTACCAACGATTCATCCATCTCGTCGACCTGTTCCGCGGCGTCGGCTGGCAGCCCGACAGGATGCTGGCGGTGTCGCCGTTCCGCGTTGCGGACATCGCCATCAACGCCATTCTATTGCGCGCCGAACGCGATCTTCTGGCACTGGCCCAGCGGTTCGCACCGGCCGGCGAGGCAACGGAGATCGCCGACCGTGTCGCCCGGATGAAAGCAGCGATCGCGCGGCTGTGGAGTGCGCGCCACGGCCTGTTCCTGTCGCTCGATCAGACCAGCGGCGCGGCGATTGAGGTCGCCACGTCCGGCGGCCTGTTGCCGCTTTACGCCAGCGCAGCCGACGCGAAGCAGGCGCGAACGATGGCGGCGACACTGCAACGCTGGGCCGGGCAGGTGCGCTACCTCGTGCCGTCCACCGCGCCCGACGAACCACGTTTCGATGCGCTGCGCTACTGGCGCGGCCCGGTCTGGGCAATGGTCAACTGGATGATCGCCGACGGCCTGGCGGTCGCGGGCGAGGCCGCCTTGGCCGACACGCTGCGCACCGCCACGCAGGGTCTCATCGCCACCGCGGGCTTCAGCGAATATTTCGATCCGCGCGACGGACGCGGCATCGGCGGGGCGGACTTTTCCTGGACGGCCGCGATCTATCTGCTGCTGAGCTGACGCCGTTGCGACCCGGCCGCAGCACGCATGCCGCCAACGGCATGTTCGCCCTGCTGTGCGTGGTCCTGCTGGCGCCGCTCGCGCTGGTCGACGTGCCGCCGCTGCTCGACTATCCCAACCACCTGGCGCGCGCCGTGGTGCTGGCTGCGGGCGCGTCCGATCCGTTCCTGTCGCAGATCTATGCCGCGCATTGGACGATCATTCCCAATCTCGGCACGGACCTGGTACTGCCGCCCCTGTTGCATGTCCTGCCCGTGCATCTGGCCGGCCGCATCGTCGTGGGGATCACCATACTGCTGCCAGTCATCGGCACGATCGCGTACAGTCGCGCCGTATTCGGCGGTCGCTCTGCGTGGCCGCTGGCATCCTGCCTGGTCGCCTACAACGCAACGCTGTTGCTCGGCTTCCTGAACTTCGTCGCCGCGATCGGCATCGCACTGCTGCTCGCCGCCGGCTGGATCGCATGGCGCGAGCGACATCCTGTCCGCACAGTGGCGCTCGCGACCATCGGCACCGCCGTGCTGTTCTTCTGCCATCTGATGGGACTGCTGTTCTGCCTTGTGCTGATTGTCTGTTACGAATTCGAACAGACATGGCTCCGCCGCACGCATCGGCCGGGCATTATCGGGAGGCTTGCCGCGCTCATGCCTTTGCTGGTCGCCGCGTTCGGCCTCTATTTCATCTCGCCGCTCGCGCCACTGGCTGACGAAACCGAATTCTCTTCCATTGCCGACAAGGCCAGGCAACTGGTCCTCCCATTTGCCAACTACATCCTGCCGCTGGACGTTGCGACAGCGTGCGTGGTCGGCACATTCCTTATCGTCTGTCTCGCGACCCGTCGCTGCCGTGTTTCGCCGGGCAGCGGCCTGGCACTGCTGCTGACGGTCGTGTTCTTCGTGGCCGCTCCCTGGGCATTCAAGGGGACGTATTTTCTCGACTCACGCTTCGCGATCATGCTGGGCTATCTGCTGTTCGGCGGGACGTTGCCGACCGGGCTGCCGCGCACCGCCGCGCTCTCGGCAGCTGCCGGTTTCGCAATGCTGTTCGGCATCCGCATGGCCGTCGTCGCGTATGCGTGGCACGGACACCGGCTTGACGTCGCGGACCTGCGCGCCGTTATCGCGCCAGTGGCACCAGGTGCGCGCGTACTTGTCGTCTCTGTTTCGCCCGAGGAAGCGCCGCAATACTGGGACAACGCCCCGCTCAGCCGGAAGCTGTCCATCGGGCTCAGGCTGGATCACCACCTGCCCGCCCTGCTGCTGATCGAACACCGGGCGTACTGGCCATTCCTGTTCGACAATCCCTCGCAGCAGCCGGTCGTGACGCTGCCGCCATACCGCGCACTGGCCGAACGTGCCGATGCAATCGAAAATCGCCGTACGCTGGCGCCGCCGGACCGGACTGATGTATGCGGCTACGATTATCTGTTGCTGCTCGACGCCGGTGGCGAGCCCGATCTGGCGCACTTCGCCGGGGAGTGGCTGGTACTCGTCACGCGCTCCGACATCGCCGCGCTGTTCCGCGTCAGGCCCGCTGCCTGCCTATCGTAGCAGCGGTCCGGAAGTCGGAGATCGCTCCCGCCGGCGTGGCGCTGCGCCAGACCGTGACGGTCAGCCGGTCATGAGTCCGGATGTTCGGTGGTGGGATCGATCATCTTGCGCACCTCGGTGATCCTGGTCGCCGGGAACCCGCTCACCTCGGCGTGCTTGCGGATGATGTCCTCGTCTTTCGCCAGATAGACGCAGAATGTCTTGTCGGCGGCGACGTAGCTCTCCACCCACTGGATGTCGGGACCGAGCTGGGTCAGCACGGAATTCGACTTCGCTGCCGCGCCGCGGAGCTGCTCGCGCTCGAGCGATCCGACCGCCGGGATATCACGTTCGATGATGTATTTGCGCAGGGCCATGGCTTCCTCCGGTTCTGGTTGCGGTAGACGTGACGTTGGCACGACATAAGGCCGGCGCCCAGTTGATCAAGCCTGCAGTCACGCCAGCGGCGACGGCCTCGGACGCGACCCGTCGGTGAATCGGCTGTAACGGAACGGCGTCGGATCGACCACGGGCGTCTCGCCCATCACCAGCTCGGCCATCAGCCGTCCCGCCCCAGGGCCGATACCGAAGCCATGACCGGTGAACCCGGTGGCGATAAAGAACCCCGGCAGCGTATCGACGGCGGAGATCACCGGCACCGCATCGGGCGTCACGTCGATCACGCCGCCCCAGCTTTCAGCCACCTTCATGTAGCGGAACGCCGGGAACGCAGCGGTGAGGGATTCTCTCGCCTGGTCGAGGATCGGCTGATAGGGCTCCGGATCCAGCGTGCGCACGCGCTCGAACGGCGAGGCCGCGTCGAGTGCCCAGCGGCGCGGCACCTGCCACTCTTCCAGGAACTTGCCGCCGATGCGCAGCCGCATGCTGCTCCATTGCATCCGCAGTGCCGGCAGGAAGTCGGCGAAGAACCGGAACGTGTCCGGCACGATATCCACCACGTTGCCGCTCCAGCTCGCGACGTTGTAGCCGCCGTCGAGCCGCTTGCGCAGGCCGAAGCCGAAACCGCTGCACGAGGTCTCCGGCCCGCCATCGAATTTTTCGGTGCGCATCACTGACGACATCACCTTGAGCTGCGGCAGCCGCAGATCGAGGTTGCCGCAGAACAGCCGCGACCACACGCCTCCGGCAAGCACGACGTTGTCGCAGGCGATGCGCCCCTTCTCGGTCACCACGCCAGCGACACGCCCGGCCTGCGTCTCGATGCCGCGCACCGCGCATTGCTGCAGCACCACGGCGCCGTGCCGCTGTGCCGCCGCGGCAATCGCCGGCGCCGCCTTCTGCGGCTCGCCTCGCCCGTCACTCGGCGTATAGAGACCGCCCTGCCAGTCGCCCGTCAGGCCCGGCAGCACCGCGGCGGCCTCGTCGCGCGACAGCATGCGCGTGTCGAGTTGATACGGCCGTGCTTCCTCGAGCCACGCCTCGCGCTTCGCCATGTCCGCCGGCGTCTTGCACAGGTAGACGATGCCGCATTGGCGAAAACCGGTTTCCGCCTCGGTGAGCGCGTTCAGCTCCGGCCACAGCCGCAGGGCCTCGATCGCCAGTGGAATTTCGCGCGGGTCGCGCCCCATCTTGCGGCACCAGCCCCAGTTGCGGCTCGACTGCTCGCCGGCGATGTGGCCTTTCTCGCACAGCACGACGGGCACACCCTTGCGGGCGAGAAAGAACGCGGTGCTGGTTCCGATGATGCCGCCACCGACCACCACGACCCCGGTGCGGGCGGGGACTTCGGTGTCGGAAGCGACGGGGTCGACGCGCGGCGCCATGCGGTGTCTCCGTGTTGGGCCGGCGCGCCCTTGTGGCGCCGGCGTGACGATCCTGGCAATCTTGCAACGTCATCATCCGGGAAATGGACCGATGCCGCAAAGCCAGCCGGTGAACCATCCCGTCGTGGACGCGACGTGCTCTTGCGACGAGGCTTTGCTGGAGGAATACGCGGCGATCACCCGGAACGATTGGGCCGACGGACAGCCACCGCCGCGCACGCGGCAATGGCTGCGCGAGAATGCAGACGAGCTGTGTGCCACCCCGAAGAGCGCGCTCTGTCTGTCGGGTGGCGGCATCCGCAGCGCTGCCTTCTGTCTCGGCGCGTTGCAGGCACTGGCAGCAAAGCATCTGCTGGGCGAATTCAACTACCTGTCCACCGTCTCCGGCGGCGGCTATATCGGCGCCTGGCTCACGACGATCATGCACGGCGGCGGCGCCGGCAACGGCGCGCTGAGTGCCGCGAACAAGGCGTTGACCGAGCCAACCGATCCGGCACTCCGCAGCCTGCGCAACTACACCAACTTCCTGATCCCCCAGGGTGGCTTCGGCTCATCGGACACCTGGTCGGCGATCGTGTTGTGGGTGCGCAACGTATTGCTGAACTGGCTGGTGTTCGGCCCGGTTCTGCTCGCCGTGGCGATTGTCCCGCTGCTGTATCGCGAACTGCTGTGGGATGTTTCTCCGGGTTTCGGAGTGGTCGCGCTGATCGCTGGCTATGCGTGCCTGCTTGGCGGCACGATCATGGTGTGCCGTTCGGTGCCAACGCACGCCTACGACGGAAACAAGGACCCGAAGACCGGCCTCTACGGCTGCGCCGCGGCCACCGTGCAGCGCTGGATCGTTGCTCCGGTGCTGGCCTGGGCATTTCTCGCGCCGCTTTGGTTCAGCACCGTATCGGCGGAACAGCACGACGCCGTGCCATTTCTGTCCTGCACCTTCGCGCCGGTTTCGCTTGGCGCCTTCGCCCTGCTCATCGCAGGCTATGTTATCGCCGCGTTGACGCTCGGCCGTCAGCACTGGGCGGCATTCGCCTGGAACATCCCCTACTGGGCCGTCGGTGCGGTGATGAGCGCTTTCCTGCTGCAACTCGGCGCCACGCTCGGCCAGCAGATGCCCGTCACGACGCTCGCGGCACTCGCTCCGCTGTGGATTATCGGCGCGCAGGTGCTGCACAGCACGCTGTATGTCGGACTGCGGTGGACTGCCGCCTACGCCGAGCTCGATCGCGAGTGGCTGGCGCGGCTGAATGGCGAGAAGGTGGTTCCCACGCTGGTCTGGAGCGTGCTCGCTGCCGTCACGCTGATCCTGCCGGGGCTGGTGTTCGAACGATGGCCGACCACCTATGCCGCTGTCGTCGGATTCGCCAGCGGACCGGTCGGTGCCTGGCTCGGGCGCAGCGCAAAGTCGTTGGGCACCAATACATCCGCCGCCGCGCCAGGTGCCGCGTGGTGGGCCAGCATGGTGCGCGAGGCGGCGATCACAATCGCCACGCTGCTGTTCGCCGCTACTCTGTTCGTGCTGCTGGGCCAACTCGGCGCCATCATCGTTGCGCGGCTCGGTTCACTGCTCGAGGGTGTGGCCTGGCTGGATCATGCCTGGTTGATTGCTCTCGTGGTGATCGCATTGCTGGTGGCGCTGTCGCTGTATTGCGGCGCGCGCATCAACATCAACCGGTTCTCGATGCATGGTGTCTATCGCAACCGGTTGGCGCGCGCCTTCATCGGCACCGCCCGGCCGCCCGAGGAACGCAAGCCTGACGCCTACACGCGCTTCGATCCAGGCGACAACCTTCGCATGCAGGAATTGTATCAGGGCAAGGAGCAGCGCGGCATCCTGTTCCCGGTCGTGAATGTCACGCTCAACCTGCTGGAGGGCGCGCCGAGCGGCTGGGCCGAACGCAAGGCCGCGCCGTTCACCATCACGCCGCTACGCGCCGGCGCCGCCTGTCTCGGCGAACGGGATACGCACGGCGACACACCGGGTTGCTATGTCAGAACCGCGGACTACGGTGGGCAGGAGCACGACGCGGGGCTCGAGGACGTGGCAAGCGGCATCACCCTCGGCACCGCGATAACGATCTCGGGCGCGGCGGTCAGCCCCAACATGGGCTATCACTCTTCGCCTGCCACCGCCTTCCTGATGACACTGTTCGATGTGCGGCTGGGCGCCTGGCTGCCGAACCCCGGCGTTACCCAGCGCTGGACGCCGGCCAAGCCCAGCAACGCGCTGCGGCCGCTGTTCAACGAAATGCTCGGCCGTGCCAACGACAGGCAAGCCGACGTCTATCTGTCGGATGGCGGCCATTTCGACAATCTCGGCGTCTACGAGATGTTGCGCCGGCGCTGCCGTATCATCGTATCGATCGATGCCGGCTGCGATCCCGAGTACCATTACACCGACCTTGGCCGGGCACTGAGAATGGCATCGATCGACCTGCACGTTACGATCGATTTCGTCGCCCCCGTGATCAAAGGCGATGCCAGCCTGAGCGCATCCGGCGCATTCGCCCGCATCACCTACCAGGATGGATCGGACGGATTGCTGTTGTACCTGAAGCCGTGGCGGCCAAAATTCCTGCGCGCTGACGTGCTGTCCTACTGGGCGGATCACGACGCATTTCCGCATGAGAGCACGACCGAGCAGTTCTTCGAGGAAAGCCAATTCGAGAGCTACCGCGCGCTCGGCGAGCAGATCGCCACGCAAGCCTTCGCCGAAGCCGAGAGCTTTGTCGCCGGCAGCAAGGTGCGGCAGGTGCTCCAGCGGGCCGAAGTTATCGCACGTGAGGCGCGCGAGCAGGCGCATCCGTTGACGCCTTCGCATCTGATGCTGGCTGATCAGCAGGATCCGCCGCCCGATCATCCGGAATAAACCGCCGCCGCGCCCGGTTCCTGCACGAGTGGGCAGGAGGATAATCGTGCGACGGAAGCAACTGGCCGTGGTTGTCTGCGGCCTGAGTGTATTGCTCGCGGCCGCCGCCGCTGACGGCCGCGCCGCATTCGAGCAACGGCGCGACACGATGAAGGCGATGGGCCACGCGCTGTATCTCGGCGTCGGCCGCGTGGCGAAGGGACGCGCGGAATTCGGAGCGGACACCGTGGCGTCAGCAGAGATGCTGGCGAAACTGGCCGCGACGATCGGCTCGCTGTTCCCGCCGGGCTCGGACGTTCCGGACAGCAACATGAAGCCAGCGATTCTGTCCGCGCCGGAGCAAGTGGCGCAACTGGCCGGAGCGGTGCAGGCGGCGACGCCCGGCTTCGTAGTCGAGGTGAAAAGCGGCGACAAGGCACGCATCGCCGCTGCGGCCGCGGCGATGAACAAGGCCTGCGACGCGTGCCACAACGAATTCCGCAAGGAGGAATGAGCGTGTGGCGCGTCATCGCCGTGTGGCTTGCCATCGTCGGCCCCGCGGCCGCCCAGGACGCGGTGCAACGCGGCGAGTACCTGGTGCGCGCCGGCGGCTGCGTGTCATGCCACACCGTGCCGGGCGGAACGCCATTCGCCGGCGGACGCGCGCTCGCGACACCGTTCGGTACATTCTACAGCCCCAACATCACGCCGGATCAAGATACCGGCATCGGGCAGTGGACCGATGCACAGTTTCTGCAGGCATTGCGTCAAGGCAGGCGGCCTGACGGCGCCAGCTACTTCCCGGTGTTCCCGTACCCGAGCTTCACCAACATCTCCGATGCCGACGCGCTGGCGATCAAGGCGTATCTGTTCTCACTGTCGCCGGTGCGACATGCCAACCGGGCGCATGATGTGGCGTTTCCATTCTCCTGGCGGTTCCTGCAAACCGGCTGGCGGCTGCTGTTCTTTCGCCAGGGACCATTCCGCGCCGATCCGGCGCGCGATGCCACGTATAACCGCGGTGCCTATCTGGTCACGGCGCTGGCACACTGCGGCGAGTGCCACACGCCGCGCAACATGCTGGGCGCAGTGAAGCCAGGTCTGGCGCTGGCGGGAACGCCTGACGGGCCGGACCATCAGGCAGTGCCGAACATCACGCCGGACCGCGCGACCGGCATCGGCGACTGGGACAGCGACGACATCGTCACGCTGCTGAAGACGGGGCACACACCGGAGCACAGCGCGGTGAAAGGAGCGATGCGCGAGGCCGTGCAGGATGGGCTGAGGTTTCTGACCGATGCCGATCAGCAGGCAATCGCGACGTATCTGCGGGGGCAGGAGCCGGTGACGCACACGGTGACCCGATAGCGCGCCGGGATCAGGCCTTCACCAGCGGGCAGCCGCCCTCGGCCAGCGGCCGCCACGCATCCGCCGGCGCGATGGCCGCCACTTCCTTGCAGTAGTCATAAGGGTATTTCGACTCCGCCACCGTCTTGACCTGCCATAGATGCATAACGTGCATCACCCGGCCGTCCTCGCGGATCTTGACGTCGGTGTTGTACATGTCGTTGACCGGCGTGGCCTTCATCTTCGCCACCACCGCATCGGCGTCCGTGGTTCCGGCCGCCTTCACTGCCTTCAGCCAATGGGTTGCGGCGCAGTAGTTCGCGGCATGCAGCAGGCCGGGAACCATGCCGTTCATCTTCTCGCTCCACCGCTTCGCCCAGGCGCGCGTCTTGTCGGTCATGTCCCAGTAGAACGAGTCGGTGTACACCAGTCCCTCGCAGGTCTTCTGCCCCAGCGAATGCACGTCGTTGATCGCCATCAGCAGCGTCGCCATGCGCGTGCCACTCTGCGACAGGCCGAACTCGGCGGCCTGCTTGATGCAGTTCTGCAGGTCGGTGCCCGCATTGGCGAAGCCGAACACCTTTGCGCCGGATGCCTTCGCCTGCACCAGATAACTGGAGAAATCCGCAGTTCCCAACGGGGCTTTGACCGCACCCAGCACCTTGCCGCCGGCTGCCTGCACCGCAGCGATGGTATCGCGCTCCAGTGCGTAGCCGAAGGCGTAGTCGGCGGTGATGAAGAACCAGCTATCGCCGCCGGACCGGGTCAGCGAGGCGCCCGTGCCGTGCGCCAGCGCATAGGTGTCGTAAGCGAAGTGGACCCCAAATGGCGAGCACTGCTTGCCGGTCATGTCGGACGTCGCCGGTCCGGTGATCAGATAGACCCGTTGCTTCTCGCGGCAGACCTGCTGGATGGCAAGGCCCGACGATGAAGCGGCGCCGTCGGCGAGCGCATCGACGCCCTGACTGTCGATCCATTCGCGCGCCAGTGCGCTGGCCACGTCGGGCTTGTTCTGGTCGTCGCCCTGCAGCACCTCGATCGGACGATCGAGCACCGAGCCACCGGCGTCGGCGACCGCCAGTTCGACCGCAACGCGGTTGCCGGGGCCTCCGACATCGCGATACGGCCCACCCATGTCGCTCAGCAGGCCGATTCGCACGGGTTTGGATGTGCTCTGCGCGCGGATGATGCCGGGCATGGCAAACGGCGTCGCGGCCATCGCGCCGAGCGTGACGCGGCGGGTGATCTTCATCATCGTCGTGCTTTCGTAAGGAGGTTAGCGCAGGCTGGCGTTCAGTTTATCCAGCGCCGCAGAACCGGGACACAGCGCCTTCTCGTCCAGATCGTTGAACGGAGTGGACACCGTATTCATGTGATGATGCAGGTCTTCCGGCTCCGGATCGACATATAGCAGCCCGGTGACGATCTCGCCCGCCGCGTGCCTTTCCTGTAGATAGGTCATCGCGGCGATCCGGTCGTGCACGTCGTAGTCGTTGGCGAGCTTACGCAGTCGCAGGATCGAGCCGTCGTGCTGCTTCACCATCTCCACTGTGCCCGCGGCATACTCGATCGTGATCGGCTCGCGGCCGGTGATCACGTCGAGGTAGTTCACCGCCAGGTTGTGCTCGCGCACATAGTCGAAGCTGGTGTGCGAACCTTCGTGGTTGTTGAACGCCACGCAAGGCGAGATGCAATCGATGAACGCGGCACCCTGGTGTTTCAGCGCGGCCTCGATCAACGGGATGAGCTGGTCCTTGTCGCCGGAGAAGCTGCGCGCGATGAAGGTGGCGCCAAGCTGCAGCGCCATGGCGATGAGGTCGATCGCCTCGTCCTTGTTCTCCACGCCGCGCCGGCTTTTGGCACCGCGATCCGAGGTGGCCGAGAACTGGCCCTTGGTCAGGCCGTATACGCCGTTGTTCTCGACGATGTAGGTCATGTTCACGCCGCGCCGCATGATGTGCGCGAACTGTCCAATGCCGATCGAGGCGCTGTCACCGTCGCCGGACACTCCAAGATAGATCAGGTCACGGTTCGCCAGGTTGGCGCCGGTCAGCACCGATGGCATGCGCCCGTGCACCGAGTTGAAGCCGTGCGAGGCGCCGAGGAAATAGGTCGGCGTCTTGGACGAACAGCCGATGCCTGACAGTTTGGCGATGCGATGCGGCGGCAGATCGAGATTGAAGCAGGCGCGCACGATCGCGGCGCTGATCGAATCGTGGCCGCAGCCGGCGCACAGCGTGGACACCGCGCCTTCGTAGTCGCGCCTGGTGTAGCCGAGGGCGTTCTTCGGCAGTTCCGGATGATGCAGCTTGGGCTTGGGAATAAAGGTCATGTTGGTGTCCGGGCGTAAGCCCGGCCTTCGCTTGTCATGGCCAGGCTGGACCTGGCCATCATGGCACAGCCTTGCGGAACGGAACAACCTTGCGTTCGTCGACCTTGTCGGCGATCGCGTCGGAGATGAAGCGTGCGGTAATCGGCGTGCCATCGAAGTGCAACACACGGGTGAGCTTCGCCGGATCGATCTCCAGTTCGTTGACCAGCAGCGTGCGCAACTGGCCATCGCGGTTCTGCTCGACCACGAACACCTGATCATGCTCGCCGATGAAGCTTTTCACGTCCTGGTGGAACGGGAATCCGCGCACCCGGAGCAGATCGAGATGAATGCCGCGCTCCGCCAGTATATCATCGGCTTCGTCCATCGCCGGGCTGGTGGAGCCGAAATAGACCGCGCCCAGCCGTGTCGTCTGCTTCGCCGACCGGGCGATCGGTCGCGGCACAAGCTGCTTCGCGGTTTCGAACTTCTTCAGCAGCCGCAGCATGTTCTCTTCGTAGTCCGGGCCTTCCTCGCTATAGCGGGCGCGTCGGTCCTTCGAGGTGCCGCGGGTGAAGAACGCGCCGCGCGTCGGATGCGTGCCGGGATAGGTGCGGTACGGAATGCCGTCGCTGTCCACGTCGAGGTAGCGGCCGAAGTCCTTGCCGGCTTCCAGTTCCTCCGCGGTCATCACCTTGCCTCGGTCCATGGTGCGGCTGTCGTCCCACGTGAGCGGCTTGCAAAGCCGGTCGTTCATGCCGATCTCGAGATCGAGCAGCATGAAGATCGGCGTCTGCAATCGATCCGCCAGATCGAATGACAGCGCAGCGAACTCGAAGCACTCGTACGGGTCTTCCGGGAACAGCAGCACGTGCTTGGTGTCGCCGTGCGAGGCGTAGGCGCAACTCAATATGTCCGTCTGCTGCGTGCGCGTCGGCATGCCGGTGGACGGCCCGGCGCGCTGCACGTCGAAGATCACCGCGGGGATCTCGGCGAAATACGCCAGGCCGACAAATTCCTGCATCAGCGAGATGCCCGGCCCGGACGTCGCGGTGAACGCGCGTGCGCCGTTCCACGCCGCGCCGATCACCATGCCGATCGACGCCAGCTCGTCCTCCGCCTGCACGATGGCAAATTTGTTCTGCTTCGTCTCCGGATCGACGCGATAGCGGCCGCAGTAGCGCGTGAACGCCTCGGCCAGCGAGGATGACGGGGTGATCGGATACCAGGCGCACACCGTCGCACCGCCGTAGACGGCGCCGAGCGCGGCCGCGGCATTGCCCTCGATGAAGATGCGGTCGCCGACCGTGGTGGCGCGCCGCAATGTCAGGCCGATCGGGCACTCCAGGTTGGCCAGCGCCCAGTCGCGGCCCATGTGCAGCGCCCGCACGTTGGCCGCAATAAGCTTGTCGCGGCCACGAAACTGCTCGGCCAGCAGCTTCTCGATCTCGACGGTGTCCATCTGCAGCAGCGCCGACAGCGCGCCGAGATACACGATGTTCTTGAACAACTGCCGCTGGCGCGATTCGGTGTAGGCCTTGTTGGTGATCTCGGTCAGCGGCACGCCGATGATCACGATGTCTTCGCGGAACCGCGACGGCGGCATCGGCTTGGTGTTGTCGTAGAACAGGTAGCCGCCCGGCACGATGGATGCGACGTCCTGGGTCCAGGTCTGGGGGTTCATCGCCACCATCAGGTCCACGCCGCCACCGCGCGCGCCCAGATGGCCCGCCTCCGACACCCGCACCTCGTACCAGGTCGGCAGGCCCTGGATGTTGCTGGGAAAAATGTTGCGCGGCGTCACCGGCACGCCCATGCGCAGGATCGACTTGGCGAACAGCGTGTTGGCGCTGGCCGATCCCGACCCGTTGACGTTGGCGAACTTGACGACGAAGTCGTTGACGCGCTGGAGACCGGTTACGCGTTCTGCAGACTGCAACATGCGTGCTCCGCCTGTGCCACATCGAGAAGGAAGCGCTGCATGTCCCATGCGCCAGTGGGGCACCGTTCGGCGCACAGGCCGCAGTGCAGGCAAACGTCCTCGTCTTTCACCATCACCCGGCCGGTCTTCAATGCGCCTGAGACGTAGAGGTCCTGCGTCTCGTTGTGCGCCGGCGCGCTCAGCCGCAGCCGCAGTTCACCCTCCGCGCCGTTCTCGACGAAGCTGATGCAATCGACCGGGCAGATGTCCACACAGGCGTCGCATTCGATGCACAGATTGTCGGTGAACACCGTCTGCACGTCGCAGTTCAAACAACGCTGCGCCTCGGCGAACGCTAGCTTGTCGTCGAAGCCCAGTTCGACTTCGGCCTTGATGTCGCGCAGCGCGATCGCCTTGTCGCGATGCGGCACCTTGAAGCGCAGATCGAGCGAGATGTCGTTGTCGTAGCTCCACTCGTGGATGCCCATCTTCTGCGACATCAGGTTCACCAGCGGCGGCGGCCGGTCGCGCACGCTCTCGCCGTGGCAGAACTGGTGGATCGAGATCGCCGCCTGGTGTCCGTGCGCCACCGCCCAGATGATGTTCTTCGGCCCGAACGCCGCGTCGCCGCCAAAGAACACCTTTGGGTTCGTGGACCCCATCGTGACGTCATCGACGACCGGCATGTCCCACTGGTCGAACTCGATCCCTGCGTCACGCTCGATCCATGGGAAGGCGTTCTCCTGCCCGACCGCCACCAGTACATCGTCGCACTCGAAGTGCTGATCCGGCTCGCCGGTCGGCACCAAGTCGCGGCGGCCCTTGGCGTCGCGCACCGCTTTGACCTTCTCGAAGGTGACGCCGGTGAGCTTGCCGTTGTCGTGGGTGAATTCCTTCGGCACCAGGAAATTGAAGATCGGGATGTCCTCGTGGATGGCATCCTCCTTCTCCCACGGGGACGCCTTCATCTCCTCGAAGCCGGAGCGCACGATCACTTTGACATCCTCGCCGCCGAGTCGGC
>DASXNR010000339.1:0-1667 GCA_036494925.1 Acetobacteraceae bacterium | reverse complement strand
GAGGGGCACTGTCTTCTGCAAACCATTGCATCCAAAGGATGCGTCCTGACCCGAAGCTGACCGCTTACGCCCCCAACACCCGATAGACACTGCTGCGCGCTATGCCGAGCTTCTTGGCAATCGCCGCGGGACCCAGCTCGGCCCGCAGTTGCTTGACCTGCGTCGCATCGATGCTGATCGGTCGACCCTTGTATTTGCCGGCGGCCTTCGCCTTGGCGATGCCCTCGCGCTGCCGTTCCAGCATGATCTCGCGTTCCCAGGTCGCCACACCAGCCAGGATGGTCAGCATGAGCTTGCTGGTCGGGTTGCGGGTATCCAGTCGCTCGCCGCCCATGCCAAGGACCACCAGCCCGACGCCGCGCCTCGACAGGTCGGCCTCGATGGCGAGCAATTCGGTCGTGCTGCGTGCCAGCCTGTCCGGCTTGGTGACGATCAGGGCGTCGCCGTCGCGCAGGAAGGCGAGGCACTCGTTCAGTTTCGTCCGCTGCGCCACGCTGGACGCCTGTTCGCTGAATACCTTCTCCGCCCCTGCGGCCTTCAGGTCGCGCTGCTGGGCTGCCAAGCCGGCCGTCTGATCCCAGGTGGATGTCCGCGCATATCCGACCATCATTGGCCGCCGCCCTTCTGTCCTGTTTGCATCCTGGACAATACGCGACGAGGCGTCCGGAATTCCAGAAATCATGTAACTGGCCAGGTAGGCGGAGTGGTCAGGCCAAGCGGAGAGTGGCGATCAGATGCGCCGGTTCGGCTGTGAGTGTCTGGAGCAGATCCCAGCCCTGTTTTCTGGCGGTCGAGATCAGCGATCGGATAACGGCGAAGTCCGCGGCGCCCTGCTCGGAGCGGAAGCCACCGGAGATTTTCTGCCGCAATTTCATCATCCGCCCGTCGCGCTCGGCGAGATTGTTGGTGAACGGCACGCTCGGGTCGGTCAGGAAGCGGAGCACGTCCGCTTTGCGCGTGCTGAGCCGCAGCAGCAGATTGTGGCCGATCCGGCGTGGCGGTGGGCCGCGTGGCCTGGCCTTCGTCAAGGCAGGTTGCGCCGTGTGATAGGCCAGCCCGTCCGCGACGACGGCATCGTAGCAGCGCTCGATCAGTCCGATCATCTCCGGCCTGAGCGGCAGGTCCTGCGCGCGTGCGAGGTTCACCGCATGGCAAGCCCGGCGCAGCAGCCGCTGCATCCGTCGCGCCCAATCTTCCTTTTCGATCTCGACCAGCGCCTTCAGTTCGCGCAGATGGTGCGCGTTGCATAGCGCGTGCAGCACGCCTGTCATCGTGTAGTAGGGATGCCAGTGGTCGTGCACCACGATGCCGACCACCTGAGTCAGCAGGCTGCCGCGCCTGGCCGAGACCCGATAGAAAGTGAGCAGCATGGTCGAGGCGATATGCAGCCATTGCGTCTTGCCGCCGATCCGGAAGCCGGTCTCGTCCATATGCTTGACCGGCGCAACTGCCACCTGGTCACGCACGACATTGACGAAGCCCTGGAAGCGCTCGGCGCAGTCGTGACTGATCCGGGCGATCGTTGCCGTGGCCAGCCGCACGCCGAACAGATCGGCCATCAGCGTGGCGAGACGTTTCTCCGGCAGCAACTGGTAGTGCAGCAGGTAGAGCACGACGGCGCCGATCCGCTTGCCGTACTGCACCGGAGCCGCCACCCAATCAGGAAA
>DASXNR010000338.1:0-2720 GCA_036494925.1 Acetobacteraceae bacterium | reverse complement strand
GCGGAACGTCACGTTCAACGTACGTCGAAGGGTAACCACGACAGATGACCGTTCGCTGGCGAGTCTCGGCTCGCCATGCCTGTGATCTTTCGCAGGTATGACGCGCGCTAAGGCCCGCCGACGCTTGGGGAAGGTCTAAATAAGCCCTTGCCCCTAAGCATCAGCGGGCCCGTTGTTGCAGCTATGGTGCCTTGAAGCTGGCGATGACCGAGACGTTGGCGAAGTCCTTGACGCCGAGCACTCGCAGATACCAGGTGCCCGCTGCCGGTGCGGCGATCACCACCGATTCGCTATTGCCAGGCTTGACCGAGCGGAAATCTGCGCCGCTACCGTCGCTGCCCGGCGCGCCAGCGCGCTTGACGAACAGGGAGACATCGCCCGTGCCGCCAAAAGTGCGCAGGTTCAGATTCTGTGCGCCCGCCGGCACGTCGATGGCAAAGAGCAGACCCTCGCCGGCTGCGCCGGCCCAGTTGCTGCGCAGGGCGCCGTTCGGCAGCGGAGCAGCAAGGTCGCCGCCTGTGTCCGTGGCCCCAACAACCGCCGCATAAGCGTCGACGATGCCGACGCCGATCGCCTTATCGGGCATGAGGGGGAATGCGCGGCTGGACCCGCGCAAGATGCTGCGGATCTCGGCCGGCGTCAGCGGCGCCAGGTCGAGAGCCTGGCGGGCGCTGACCATCAAGGCCACCACGCCGGCCACGTGCGGTGCGGCCATCGAAGTGCCGGGATAGCCAGCATAGCCGGCCTCCGTGGGCACCGTGGTGCCCTGGTTGATGGTGGACCAGATGAAGCCGGCATCCTGCAGACTGCCGCTGCTGGCGTCATTCGCGTAACGCCCGCCGCCCGGCGCAGCCAGGGTTACGCCGCTGCCCCAGTTGGAATAGTGCGCACGCCTGCCGGTGATGCCGTTGGCGGCCACCGCGATCACACCGGGGCAGCTGGACGGCGAATAATTCGCCATGTCGGCGTTGTCGTTGCCGGCCGCGACCACCACAGTGGTGCCGCGACTGACTGCCCCGTTTATGGCCTGGGCAAAAACGCCGTCCGCGGCGCAGAGGCTGTTTTCGCCAAAACTCATATTGATGACCTGCGCCTTGTGCTGGTTGGCGGGCAGGCCGCTGACGCTGCCGCCGGAGGCCCAGGTGATGGCGTCGGCAATATCGGAGCGATAACCGCCGCAATGGCCGAGCACGCGCAACGGCAGCACCTTCGCCTTCGGCGCAACGCCTGCCATGCCGATACCGTTACCGGTCCGTTCGGCGATCGTGCCGGCCACATGCGTGCCGTGCCAACTGCTGTTCTCGGGCGGGAAAGGAAAACACTGCCACGCCACGATCCAGTCGCCCGTGTCCCAACCGCCCGGGACGCGTCCGTCCGCAGCGCGGCCCGAGATCTGCTTGTCGATGATGAAGTCATAGCCCGCATTGGCCAGCGAAAGATCCAGGTCCGGGTGCTGGGTGATGCCGGTATCGAGCACGGCAACGATCGCGCCCTCGCCTTCGGACAGATGCCAGGCCATCGAAGCATTGCTGCCGCCACGGTTGGCGTAGGCGGTGGTGTCTTTACCGATGTTTTCCATCGCGCCGTTGCCCGGACGCAGATGCCACTGTTCGCCGAACCTCGGGTCGTTCGGCACGATGGGTTGATCGGGACGGATGTCATTCGCACGCACCAGCGTATCCGGCTCGACATACAGCACGGCCGGATCGCCCGCCAACCGCTGCATCAGTGCGTTCGCTTCGCGCGGGTCGAGCTTGCGCCCGGTGCGCACCAGTTCCGCGCCGGTGGATAGCCGCCGCAAATGGCGCACCGGCTGACCGCCAAGGTTCGTGGCGATACCGGCGCGGGCCATCGCCACGCCGACCTCCTGCACCACCGCCGCGGTCGTCCTGGCGGCCACGTCACTGCGATACGTGATGATAAAGCGATCCTGCCCACCCGCCTGCGGGTCGTTCGACACCGGTTCGTATTTCATGGCCGGCGCGTCGACGGCATGGGCGACAGGCAGTGCCAGCAGCAGGACCAGTGGCAGCACAAAGCGATATAGCATTCGATGCTTCACGTGTAATTCCCCATGGGTGGCTTTGAGAAAGCGATGGGCGGCACGATGGTCGGGACATCGCCGGAAAGTGCACCGCGGCAGCCATCGCCGCGGTGCCAAACGCTGACCTACAAGTCGACGCCGAAGCCGACACCAGCCGAGTTCTCCGAGCCGGAGAAAGCGCCGCCTAGGCTGACGCGCGTGCGCTCCCCGATCGATGTCGCATAGCCCACGGAGAGGGCGCCGTGCCCGTTCTGCACGCCGACACCGGCCGCGACACGCCCACGCCCACTGGCGCCCGCCGCGTTGATGGCCATCTGCGTGTTGGCGGCGCTCATCGCACCGAGCCGGTCCATGCGCTGGTCGACTCGTTGGAAGCGCCGATCCACCGAGCCGCGAAACGCATTGAAGTCGTCGACCCCGACGGCATTGCTCATGCGGCTATCGGTGTACTTCTTGGACGCGTTGAGGGTCTGCGCATCGCCCGTGTCCGCATAGGCCTTGGCCGTGGCCAGCGCGTCGTTCAGCTGGCCGACGTTCGCGGCATCCGTGGTCGCGGTGCCGGCAGCCACGTTGGTGACCTGGCGTTCGTGCCCCTTGCTGCCGACGGAGACGCTGTTGGCACGATCGGCGACGGCGTTGGCGCCCAGCGCCACGCTGTTGGCGGCGGTGGCCGAAG
>DASXNR010000337.1:0-1811 GCA_036494925.1 Acetobacteraceae bacterium | reverse complement strand
GGCGGCGCCTGGTTAAAAAACGACCCGGGCGGGAGGTTGGGGCTAAGCGGCTGTCGTCATGCCAGGCGACAGAGATCCGTTCGAAGCAGTCGACGCCCAATGTCTCGCACGGACCGGCTGCGAGAACCTGCTGCGTGCTCTGCGCGCGATCCATAGCCCCCCGCCGCCGATCGCCGCGCCCTGGGCGTGGTCGGGGATAGTCAGCACCGTTGCGGCCTGGGACGCCTCTAGCGTCTCGCCGTTGGACAGCCGGGCCAGGGTTGCCGCCGTGAAGTGGAAGAGCCGGCCGGGACCATCTTCGTAAGTGCCAAGCCAGATCCCATCCGGTGTCGACGCTGCGAGCCCGCCAATAACCCCGGGACCGAGCGAAAACTGCCGGAATCGCGCACCCCGATCGAACGCGTGGGCGAGCGGGGTCGCGAACAGCGTGTGCGTGTCGGCCACGTAAAGCATGCCATCGCCGCCGACGGCGAGGCCTCCGTCATGGCCGCACGGGCTTGGCACGTCGACATACCCGGTCGAGCTGCCCGTCTCGAGATCGATGCGGATCACCCGGCACGGCCCGCGACGGACGCCCAAGCTGTCGCTGCGATAGCCGGAGACGTAGATGGCGCCATCATCAACCGCGAGCCCCTGCGGGTCGTAGCCGGCGTCGAGTTCCGGCAACCAGATGCGCCGCACGATCGCCGCCGCATTGGGCACCGCGCTGACTGTTTTTGGGCCGTAGCTCGGTGCAATGCCGGCGATCGGCGCTGGCGAGGTCTCGGCCGCGGGAACGACTACCTGCGCGGCATACGCGCCCGTCACCAGTGCCGTGGCGGCGACAGCCAGCCAGCGCCGCGCCATCGTCCGCTCGGGCGGATCGGGCTGAACCGTCGCGGCCGGCGCAGCGGCGCAGCCAAAGTCCGTCGCATTCACCACCTCGCCGGAGACGAGATCGACGATCCAGGCGCTCAGTTCGGTACCGATAGCAGTACCAAAGACGTCTTCTTCACCCCCTGTCGCACACTGCCCGCAAACACTATTTCGACGCGCTTCAACCTTCATCGTTCATCTCGCCAAGTCTCTCCGCTCTGCGGCACGATGCTATAGCTGATGGAGGATAAACATGTTCAGGCCCATGAGAATCGTCGCGATGCCGATTGTCCTGGCTATATAGAGCAGTCTGTTGCGCTCAATGCGCTCCGCCCATCTGGCGAGCCGGTCCTGCGTTGTGCTCTCGAAAGTCTGTTCGTACTGCCCGCGCAACAGCGCCACACTCATGGCTGGCGAGTCGGCATAGCGGTAATTCGCAGATCCAACTCGTGACCCCAATAGACGCACGAAGTAAAGCTTCTCTCGATGTGTGGGAGCGTTGTACCGCGATAAGTGCTTTGCCACGCGTTGTCGCACGGATCAGCGGCCGGGCGATATCAGCCCGGCTCTGACAAGTTTACGTTTTACGGACCAGGACAAGTGCGGCTCAGCATGAAGCTGGTGCTGCGCCGCCGATTCGTGTGTCATCCACGCAGGTATGCAAGCGACCGAGCCGTCGGGCTGCGGAATAACGACCAGCTCAGCACCACGGTAGGCATATTGCCTGGCAATGAGCACGGGCTCGCCGCAGCGGGGATGAAACGGATAGTAAATACTGCATCGCCACCGGCTATCTGCGGCAGCGCTCGGTTCAGCGTATATCGGGGTAGTGCCGCTCCAGCCCTTTGCGAAAGCCGAGCCCCCAGCGTGCTCCGACCTTGAGATAGATCCAGTTCGCGCGCAGCGCGCCCCAGGCGGCGACCCGGCGATCGGAGGTGATCACCACGCGGTTGACG
>DASXNR010000336.1:0-23732 GCA_036494925.1 Acetobacteraceae bacterium | reverse complement strand
TGGGCCGATGGTCGGCGCGGTCGCTACGAGCGGATCAATGGTGTTGTCGTGGCAATGGCGGCCGAACACAACCGTGCCAAGCACAATCTGCGCGAGATGATGCGGCGGGCGATCCGCGACACAACGCTGTCGTGCGAGGCGTTCGGCGACGGAATGACCGTCCAGATCGACGACAGCGACTATGAGCCGGATTGTGTCGTGCACTGTCCCGAGACACGCCTGCCGCGTGATGCCGTAGCGGTCCCGGATCCGCTGATTGTCGTCGAAGTGCTGTCGCCGAATACGGCGCGTTACGATCGGGCGACCAAGTTCACCCAGTATTTCCGGCTGCCCTCCGTTCGGCACTACCTGATCGTTTGGCCTGATGAGCCGCGGGTCGTGCACCACCGGCGCAGCGATGGCGGCGATATCGAGACGACGACGGTGACCGCGGGAGAGATCGCGCTCTCTCCACCCGGCATCGCGATCCGGATCGAGGACATCTACCTGCCATGAGCGACGGCGAGAAATGATGGTGCCCGTTGCCATGTGAGCGGCCTTGGCCGAACGTGGCGGGCGCAACGCGAGAGCCGCCATGTACCTGAACCGCTTCGCCGACACCACCGAACCGCTCGATATGACAGCGACGGAAGAATTCCGCCTGCTGCTCGCCAGCGCCGCCGATCTCGGCATTTCGCACGCACCCGAGGTGCCATACCGTTCGCATAACATCGTGCTGCGGCAGATGCGCTTCCACTACCTGGAATGGGGCGCGCCCGATGCGCCGCCGATCGTGCTGCTGCATGGCGGGCACCAGTCGGCGCATTCCTGGGACCTGGTCAGCCTGCATCTGGCGCAGCGTTACCGTGTGCTGGCACTGGACCAGCGCGGCCACGGCGACAGCGAATGGGCACGCGATGTTGCCTACAGCAACCACGAAATGTCGCTGGACGCCGAGGCGTTCATCGGCGAGCTCGGGTTGCAGCGGCCGATCCTGATGGGTCACTCGATGGGCGGACGCAACGCGATGCTGCTGACCCGGCGCGATCCGTCGCTGCTGCGCGCACTGGTGATCGTCGATGTCGGGCCGGAACTGTCGGATCGTGGCCGCGCGGTGATTGCCGGCTTCGTGCGCGACAACGAGGAGTTCGACGATCTCGACCACTTCGTGCGCAACGTGCAGCAGTACGATCCGTATCGCAGTCGCGCGCACATCGAGCGGACAGTGAAATACAACATGCTGCAGCGGGCGGATGGCAAGTTCGTCAGCAAGTGCGACGCGAATCCGCGCCGGCTCGGCATCGTGCGCGGTTCCGGGCCGCAGGAGAACATCACGCTGGAGGAAGCGCGCGCATTCGACCTGCCGGCGCTGCTGGTGCGCGGCGCCGACTCGCGCATCCTGACGGCGGACGCCGCGGAGCGATTTCGCGATGCATTGCCCCAAGGGACGTTGGTTACGGTGCCGAACTGCGGCCATAATGTGCATGGTCAGAACACCAAAGGGTTCGTCGAGGCGGTTAGCGAGTTCCTGGTGCACGCATGTCCGCTGCTTACCTAGACCCGCGCACCGGACAGACCTTTCCGCTCGACCAGCCACGCTGGTGCGGGCCGGGCAACGCGCCGCTGCTGCTGACCTCGCTCCCGGGCCTCACCCGCGCCCAGATCGACCCCACCACCCGCAGCCTCTGGCGCTACCGAGCCGCACTTCCGTTCCAACCCGACGATCCGATCACCATCGGCGAGGGCTGCACCCCGCTGATACGCGGCACGCTGCACGGCGCTCCGGCGCTGCTGAAATGCGAGTGGTTCATGCCGACCGGCAGCTTCAAGGACCGCGGTGCCAGCGTCATGCTGTCGCTGCTGCGCGCGCAGGGCGTGCGCGAGGTGCTGGAGGACAGCTCCGGCAACGGTGGTGCCGCGGTGTCGGCCTATGCCGCCGCCGGTGGAATGCACGCGACGATCATGGCGCCCGCCTCGACCAGTCCGGCGAAGACGGTGCAGATGCGCGCGCACGGCGCCACGGTGGAGCTGATCCCCGGCACCCGGCAGGATACCGCCGATGCCGCCGTGCGCCGCTCGGAGACCATATTCTATGCCAGTCACAACTGGCATCCGTTCTTCCTGCACGGCACCAAAACGCTGGCCTACGAGCTGTGGGAGGACCTGGGCTTCCGCGCCCCCGACAACATCATCACGCCATGTGGCGCCGGGTCGAACGTGCTGGGCTGCGAGATCGGATTTACCGAATTGCTGCGCGCCGGTGAGATCGACGCCATGCCCCGCATCTTTGCCGCGCAGCCGGCGAATTGCGGGCCGATCGCCGCTGCCTTCCTCGCCGGCAGCGACACGCCGGTCGCCACCGAGATCCTCCCCACGATCGCCGAGGGCACCGCCATCGCGCAGCCGATCCGGCTGACCGAAGTGCTGGGTACGCTGCGCGAGACGCGCGGTGGGGCGGTGATGCTGGGCGAGGACGAGATCGGTGCCGCCACGCTCGATCTGGCGCGCCTCGGCATCTATGTCGAGCCGACCTCGGCGCAGGCCGCCGCCGCGTTCCGCAGGCTGCTCGCCGCCGGCACGGTCACGCCGGAACAGACCACGGTGCTGGTGCTGACCGGCAGCGGCCTGAAGGCCACGCCGCGGATCGCCGAACTTATGGGAGTGACGCTGTGAGGGGCCCTCGTATCGCGCTGCTGGGCTTCTCGATCGAATGCAACCGCTTCGCCCCGGTCGCCACCGAGGCCGATTTCGCGGCCCGCACCTTGCTGCGCGGCGATGCGATGGTGACGGATGCGCGCTCGACCGCACCCCACATGCTGGGCGAACTGCCTGGCTTCATCGCCGACATGGAAGCCGCCGGCGCCTGGGAGCCGGTGCCGATCCTGCTGGCGATGGCCGAGCCGAACGGCCCGGTGGACCAGGATTGGTTCGATCGGATGATGGCGGAATGGGACAGCGGGCTGCGCAACGCAGACCGCCTCGATGGCGTCTATTGCGTGCTGCACGGCGCCGGTCTGGCCACGCACGACGACGACCCCGAAGGCACATTGCTGACGCTGGTCCGACGCATCGTCGGTCCCGATACCCCAGTGGTCGCCAGCTACGACCTGCACGCCAATGTTTCGGCCCCCAACGTCGAGCTGGTGAACGCCTATATCGGCTACCGCACCAACCCGCATCTCGACATGCGCGAGCGCGGCGCCGAATCGGCGCAGGTGATGCGCAAGCTGCTCTCCGGCACCAGGACCCATCTCGCCCACATCCGTCTGCCGATCGTGCCGCCCACCGTCAGCATGCTGACCGGCAAGGACGCGCACGAACGCCCCTATGGCGAACTGATCGACCTGGGCCAGCAGCGTATGCGCGAGCCGCCCTATGCCGGCCGCGTGCTGAACGTCTCGGTGATGGGCGGTTTCGCTTATGCCGACACGCCATTCAACGGCCTCACGGTCGTGGTCACCGCGAGCGACGCCGATGCCGCGCGGTCGCTCGCGCGTGAGATCGCCGAGGCGGGATGGGCGCGCCGCGAGCGGTTCCGTGCAGCGCTGACCTCGCTCGAGGATGCCGTGCGGCACGCGAAGGGCACCGAGGATCGCGACCGGCCCGCCCTGATCTTCGCCGACGTCGCCGACAATCCTGGCGGCGGCGGCCGCGGCAACACGATGTGGATCCTCGAAGCGCTCCACCAGGCCCGCGTGCAGGATGCGCTGGTGGGAGTCATTCATGATCCGGCGCTTGCGGCCGAAGCGCGTGAACTCGGCGAAGGCGCACGTTTCACCGCGCGCTTCAACCGTGACGGCGGCGATGGGTTCTCCAAGCCGTTCAGCGCACCTGTCGTGGTGCGGCGCCTGCACGACGGCGTCATGCGCGGCCGGCGCGGCATCTACGCCGACAACACGCTCGCCCTCGGCCCATGCGCCGCCTTGCAGCTCGACGGCATCACCGTCGTGGTGATCTCCAACCGCGTGCAGTGCGCCGACCCGGTCTTCTTCGAAGCCTTCGGCCTCGACATCGCCGCGGCCCGCGTCGTGGTGGTGAAGTCGCGCGGCCACTTCCGCGGCGGCTTCGACGAATTCTTCCGCCACGACCAGGTGATCGAAGTGGACGCGCCCGGCCTCACCAGCCCGGTGCTGTCGCGCTTCGCGTGGCAGCACATGCCGCGGCCTGTGCTGCCGATCGATCCCGCCGCGGAGTGGGCGCCATGAAGCTCAGCGATCTGCCGACGCCCTGCCTGGTGCTCGACCGCAACATTCTGCTGCGCAACATCGCCACCATGGCACAGGGGCTCGCCCGCCACGGGGTGCCGCTGCGTCCGCACATGAAGACCGCCAAGTCGATCGACGTCGCGCGCCTGGCGATCGCCGGCCAGCCCGGCGGCATCACCGTCTCGACTCTGGCCGAGGCGGAGTATTTCGCCAGCCATGGGATCAGCGACATCCTCTACGCCGTCGGGGTCACACCGCAGAAACTGGATCAGGTGGCGAAGCTGAACAGCGCCGGCGCGGCCGTCGTCGTGCTGACCGACGACCTCGACACAGCGGGCGCGATCGCCGCCCACCGACAGCCGCCACGCACGCTGATCGAGATCGACACCGGCGAGGGCCGCGGCGGCGTGGCGCCGGACGACGACCTGCTGCTGGAGATCGCCGCACGGCTCGGGCCCTGCCTCGCCGGCGTAATGACGCATGCCGGGCATTCCTACGCCGGACGCCGCCTGGACGACATGGCGCGGATCGCCGAGACGGAGCGTGCCGGTGTGGTCCGCGCCGCCGAGCGCCTGCGCGCGGCCGGTCATGCCGCGCACATCGTCTCGATGGGCAGTTCGCCGACCGCACTGCATGCGCGCCATCTCGACGGCGTCACCGAGGTGCGCGCCGGCGTCTACATGTTCGGCGACCTGTTCCAGGCGGAGATCGGCACGCACGACCTCGATTCGATCGCGGTGACGGTGCTCACCAGCGTGATCGGCCGGCGACCGGGCCGGCTGCTGGTCGATGCCGGCGGCCTCGCTCTGTCGAAGGACCGCAGTACCGCCGATGTGCCGACGGACTATGGCTTCGGCCTCGTGCTCGATCTCGCCGGCCGGCGCAGCCATGGCGAGGCCATCGTGCGCCGTGCCTATCAGGAACACGGCGTGGTCGAGGCCGATCCGGCATGTCCGCTCGATCTGCCGGTCGGGGCAATGCTGCGGATCGCGCCGAACCATACCTGCATGACCGCGGCCGCGCATGATCGCTATTTCGTGGTCGAAGGCGGCGACGAAGTCGTGGCAATCTGGTCACGTGTCAACGGTTGGTAGCCGGCGCGCGAACGCCTACATCGTTCGCTTGGCGGCTGCGTCGGTTCGAAAGGGTCCGTGTCTTCCAGAATTCCGATCCCAACGAATGGGGCTCCTATCCGGGATCGTCCGCGCCGGTCTCTCCAGGGCTGGCGCTGGTCGGCTTCGTGGGCCTTTGCCTGCTGGTCGGAGCCGCCGATGGCTCGGTCGCAGCGGGCCTGTCGCGCGCCTGGTACCTGTCGCTGAACCAGCCGCCGGGCACACCGCCGAACTGGGTGTTCGCGCCGGTCTGGACCGGGCTCTACGCCATGCTCGGCGTGGCCGGCTGGCTGGCGTGGCGGCGTGCGGTGGGAACGCGGCCGCTGCGCCTGTGGGGGTGGCAGCTCGCCGCCAATGCCTGCTGGACCCCGGCATTCTTCGGGCTGCACAGCCCGCCACTGGCACTGGCCGTGTGCCTCGTGCTGCTGGTGCTGATCGTGCTGACCATGCGCGCCTTCCTGCGGCTTCGGCGGGCGGCGGCCTGGCTGATGGCGCCGTATCTGGCGTGGACAATTTACGCGACATATCTCACCGCCGGGTTCTGGTGGCTCAACCCGATCTGAGATAAGCTGCGTCGCATGATGACCGGAATGTTGCGCGCCTCGATGGCTGTCGTCCTGGTCGCGGCGGTGTCGCCGCTGGCCTATGGACAAGGAGTGGGACCGAACGGGATCGGGCAGGGGATAACCTCGATACAGCCCCGGGAGCCGAAGTCGGTGACCAATCCGACTCCCAGGACGCCACCGCCACCCGCCCTGCCGGGCGCCGTCTCCTCCAGGCTCGGCGCCGCACCGCCGACCCGGCTACCCACCGACATGGAACCCACGGATGCGCTGTTCGACGCGATCAATCGCGGTGACATCAACACCGCGCGGGATGCGATCAGCCGCGGCGCGGACCTGCACGGGCTCAACGTACTCGGCATGACTCCGATGGAGCTGTCGGTCGATCTGGGGCGCAACGACATTTCGTTCCTGCTGCTGTCGATGCGAGGTGCGGACGGCAACCCGGCATCAGGGACACCTGTGGCGGCGAAGCCCCAGCCGACCAGACAGGCAAGGCAGGCCCCGCCGCGCCCGGCAGCCCGGGTGGCCACGTCGCGGGTGGCCACTTCGGCACCGGCGCCCTCGCAGACGGCACGCCTGTTCAGCGGCGATGGTGGCACTCCGAACCCGAACGCGGGATTCCTGGGGTTCGACGCGAGCCGGCGCTGATGGCGGGAAATTCATCAGGCTGACGCACCCGCGATTGGCGCGGCAGGCGCCCGCTTCGCATATCTCGGTCACACCCTGATGTGGAGGAGGACCGAACCATGCGCGAACAGGAAGTGCGGCGCGACGCGCGGGCGACCGCCTTGTCGATGATCCGGCTGCATGGGCTGCGCGCGCAGGCGCTGGCGCTGGAGCGCGCGGCCGAGTCGCGCCACCAGGGCGACGTGGCCGGGCACGAGCTGTGGCAGCAGACCCATGCCGCGATCTGCGAGCTGCGGCAGGCGGCGCGCGCGACGATGGCGGCTCACATGCCTCCCGGATAGTTCGGTCCGCCGCCGCCTTCCGGCGTGACCCAGTCGATGTTCTGCGCCGGATCCTTGATGTCGCAGGTCTTGCAGTGCACGCAGTTCTGCGCGTTGATCTGCAGCCGCGGATCGCCCTCATCGGCGCCGACTATTTCGTAAACACCCGCCGGGCAATACCGCGCCTCCGGGCTCTGGAAGCGCTGCCAGTTGAGCGTGATCGCCAGCTCCGGATCGGCGAGGCGCAGATGTGACGGCTGGTTCTCCTCGTGATTGGTGTTGCTGATGAACACCGAGGATAGCCGGTCGAAGGTCAGCACACCGTCCGGCCTCGGGTAT
Source organism: Acetobacteraceae bacterium (assembly GCA_036494925.1). Classification (GTDB taxonomy): domain Bacteria; phylum Pseudomonadota; class Alphaproteobacteria; order Acetobacterales; family Acetobacteraceae; genus JAMXLO01. The sequence continues at coordinate 16,584 of DASXNR010000336.1, read as the reverse complement.
TCGATCCGCGGCGCGGCGGACGCTTCCAGCAACGTCTCGTTGTCGGGATGCGGATGGTGAAACGTCCACGGCGCCTTGCCGCGGAGCAAATAGGTGTCGAGCGCGGAATAGGCCAGTCCGCCCCACATACCGAACTTCGCGAACGACGGGCGGATGTTCCTGACCAGCGACAATTCGTGCCAGACCCAGCTGTCCCGCAGTCGTGATTCATATGCGGACAGATCGCCCGCGCCGCCTTCGGCGAGCGCTTCGGCCACCGCCTCGGCCGCCAGCATGCCCGACTTCATCGAGGTATGCGTGCCCTTGATCTTCGGCACGTTGACGAACCCGGCAGCATCGCCGATCAGCGCGCCGCCGGGGAAGGTCAGGCGCGGGATCGACTGCAGCCCGCCCTCGTTCAGCGCGCGTGCGCCGTAGCTGATCCGCCGTCCGCCTTCGAAGTGCCGACGCACCTCCGGGTGGGTCTTGAAGCGCTGCATCTCGTCGAACGGCGACAGCCATGGGTTGCGGTAGTCGAGGCCGATGACGAACCCGTACGAGATCAGATTGTCGCCGAAATGGTACAGAAACGAACCGCCATAGGTGCCGGCGTCGAGCGGCCAGCCGATCGTGTGCTCGACCAGCCCGGGCCGGTGATTGGCGGCCGGAACCTCCCACAGTTCCTTGATGCCGATCGCATAAGTCTGCGGATCATGACCATCGCGCAGATGGAACCGCCGGATCAGCTGCTTCGACAGCGAGCCGCGGCAGCCCTCGGCGAACAGCGTGTAGCGGGCACGCAGTTCCATGCCGCGCTGGAAGTTGTCGGTGGGATTGCCGTCCTTGCCGATGCCCATGTCGCCGGTGGCGATGCCGACGACGCGGCCGTCCTCCTCCAGCAGTTCGGCGGCAGGAAAGCCCGGGTAGATTTCCACACCGAGTGATTCCGCCTGCTGACCCAGCCAGCGGCACACATTGCCGAGCGAAACGATGTAGTTGCCGGCGTTGTGCATCTGCGGCGGCGTCGGCAGCCGGAACGCACGGGTCGCGGTCAGGTACAGGAAGCGGTCGTCGGCCGCCGGCGTTTGCAGCGGCGCGCCCTGCTCCCGCCAGTCGGGGATCAGCTCGTTGAGCGCGCGCGGTTCCAGCACCGCGCCCGACAGGATGTGGGCGCCGATCTCGCTGCCCTTCTCCACCAGGCAGACCGCGGCGTCCGGCGCAAGCTGCTTCAGGCGAATCGCGGCTGCGAGACCGGATGGGCCCCCGCCCACGATCACCACGTCGAACTCCATTGCCTCCCGCGGGGGCAATTCGTCTGCCATTGCGCAACTCCAGGACCGGTCATCGTAACCTAGGCAGACTGGCGCGTGGGCGCAAAAGAGCGCTAGTTCCGATTGGGCATATGGCCTGGGTCCGGCTATGGTGTCGCCGCATATTGCAACGGATCGGTGCGAGACCAAGGCGATGAGCAGCACAGGTGGCCGGTCTGGTCAGCACAGCCAGGTAGCAGCACTGCAGGAACGTGTCAGCTGGCTGGAGGCGCAGGCGGCAGGCCTGAGCCTCGCCCAGGTGATGACCCGCAGATTTGCCGGCGAGATACAGTATTGGTCCCGCGGCATGGAGCGGCTCTACGGGTTCAGTCCCATCGAGGCGGTCGGCCGCATCTCGCACGAACTGTTGCGGACCGAGTTCCCGCTCTCGCGCGTCGCCGTCGAGGACGAGCTGCTGGAGCACGCGGAGTGGACCGGCGAACTGCGCCATCGGCACCGCGACGGACAGGAGGTCGTCGTCGTCAGCCATCAGTCGCTGCATCGCGATTCTGGCGGTGCGATGCCGCTGGTGACCGAGGTTAACAACGACATTACCGAGGCACGGCGTGGCCGCGACGCTCTGCAGTACCTCGCCAGCATCGTCGAATCGTCCGAGGACGCCATCGTCGCGAAGACGCTGGAAGGCGTGGTCACGGCCTGGAATGCCGCCGCCGAGACCATGTTCGGTTACCGCGCCGAGGAAATGGTCGGCCGCCCGATCGCACTGCTGCTGCCGCCCGACCGCCTGTACGAGGAGACGATGATACGCGACCGGCTGCGCCGCGGTGAGCGGCTGCGGCATTTCGAGACCGTCCGGTTGCGCAAGGACGGCAGCGAGATTGCGGTCCTGCTGTCGATCTCCCCCATTTTCAGCCGGTCCGGCGGGATTATCGGCGCCTCCAAAATCGTCCGCGACATCTCCGCCGAACGTCGCAGCCAGTCACGCATTCAGGAGTTGCAGGCGGAGCTCGCGCATGTCGCCCGGCTGTCCACCATGGGCCAGATGGCGTCGGCCATCGCGCATGAACTCAACCAGCCGCTGACCGCGGTAGGCAACTACGCCAGCGCTCTCGGCAGGGTGCTGGCGAACGCGAACGCGGATCCCGATCGCGCCCGCGAGATCGTGGAGCGGATCCGCCAGCAGACCGTGCGCGCCGGCGAGGTGATCCGCCGATTGCGCGAGCACGTCGCCAAGCGCAGCACCACCCGCCTGCGCGAGGACGTCAACACCGTGGTCACCGAGGCGGTGGAACTCGGCCTGGTCGGCACGCAGCATCGTGGCGTGCACGCCTCTGTCGAATTGGACGCGGCGGTCGGGGCAGCGATGCTCGACCGGATCCAGATCGGCCAGGTGATCATCAACCTCGTGCGCAACGCGGTCGAGGCGATGGAGGCGAGCCAGACACGAACACTGACCGTTTCGACCCGTGCGGCGGAAGGTTCGGTGCAGATCGCGGTGGCCGATACCGGGCCAGGCATCGCACCCGAGGTGGCGGAGCGGCTGTTCCAGCCTTTCATCACGTCCAAGGCGACCGGACTCGGACTGGGCCTGTCGATCTGCCGTGAGCTGGTCGAGGCCCATCAAGGGCGGCTGGCGGTGACACCCGGTGCGACCGGCGGGACGGTGTTCGTGATAACGCTGCCGACCGCGGCGGAGTAAGTGGCACTCAACCGGCCAGGTCGCGATCGTCCAGTGCGATGAAGATGCCGGTGCCCAGCACTGCCGCGTAGAAGCGAAACGCGGCTTCCTGCCCGTTCCAGGTCTTAGATTGCCACATGGCGAACCACTCGCCGCCGATCACCATGAAGCCCAGGAACCACACCAGGAAGCCGAGCGCGGTCGCGACATAGATCATGCGCTTTGAGCGGTTGAATGCGGCACCGCTCGCACGCAGGTTGCGCGTCAACGCGACGGTGCCGATCGTATAGGCCGCACAGGTCAGCGCTTCGCCGAGGATGATCAGCCAGTAGGCCACTTGCCACAGCGTCGGGCTGGTGATCGCACGCCAGCGCAGCGCGTTGTCCGGGAACGTGGTGTCCATGCTCAGCACGTGCCGCACGAACGCAAAATTGGAGCCATAGTCTGTAAGGTTACCGAACGCGACGAGAAACGCGAACAGCGCCAGCGAGCCCGACATGGCGATCTTGGCGAGGCGGAGCTCCACGGCGGTTGCGCGTCACTTCAGCGCCTGTGCCGCCGTCAGCACCTCCGCCGCATGCCCGGTGACGCTCACCTTGCGCCAGGCCCTGGCGATCTTGCCGGACTTGTCGACCAGGAACGTGCTGCGCTCCATCCCCATATACTTGCGTCCATACATCGACTTCTCGACCCAGGTGCCGAATTTGTCGGCGACCGCATGCACCTCATCGGACGCGAGCGGAAACTTCAGCCCGTATTTCTCGGCGAACTTCTCGATCGGCTTCATTTTGTCGGGCGACACACCGATCACGTCGAGGCCGATCCTGCCAAGTTGCGGCAATGCCTCCTGGAAGGCGCAGGCCTCCTTGGTGCACCCGGGCGTGTCGGCCTTCGGGTAGAAATACAGCACATACGGCTTGCCGTGCAGCGACTTGCTGCTGACGGTGCGGCCGCCGCTCGCCGGCATCTCGAAGTCGGGTGCGACGTCGCCTTCCTGCACGCTCATGGCTGGAGTTCTCCTATCTGTCGAACGAACGCGGCGCGAACCTGCCGCGCCAGATCATCCAGCGTGGCGCGCAGAGCGTCCAGGTCAACCGCCTGCCCGACGGCGCGCAGCAGCGCGTGCGCGGACGCGTCCGGCAGTTCCTCCCGCGCGCCGCGACCGACGGTGATGCGCAACATGCCCTGCACGGTGCGCCAGACGTGGTCGGCGCGGATCAGCAGCGCTGCATCCTGTTCCGGCAGCTTCCCCGCATCGGCCAGCCGCTGCAGCGCAACGCGCGTGGTGGGCGAACACAGCTCCGGTGCCTCACGCGAATGGATGAGCTGCAGCACCTGAGCGATGAACTCTACCTCGATCTGACCGCCGGCGCGCAGCTTCACGTCCCACGGGCCGTCGGGCGGCAGGTCGCGCAGCATGCGCACGCGCATCGCGGCGGCATCGGCACGGATGCGAGCGGCGGCGCCGGCCTGCGCCAGCGCGTCCGCGATCGCCGCCTCGATGCGGAGGCGCAGCGCCGGCGGTGCGGCCACAACACGCGCCCGCGTCAGCGCCATGCGTTCCCAGGTCCAGGCCGCTTCGGCGTGATAGCGGCGGAACGAGCCGAGTGACACCGCCACGGGACCCTTGTTGCCGGACGGACGTAGCCGCATGTCCACCTCGTACAGCGGGCCGTCCACGCCGGGCGCGGTCACCGCCGCGACATAGGCGTGGGCCGCGCGAACGAACCATTGGCTCACCGGCAGCCGCCGCGCGCCACGACTTTCGGTCACCTCGGCGGGGTGGTCGTAGACCAGCATCAGATCGAGATCGGAGCCGGCCATCATCTCGCGCCCGCCCGCCTTCCCCATCGCTACCACCGCCATCGATCCGCCGCGTACCCGGCCAAAGCGCGACGCGAAGTCGGTCAGCACCGGCGGCAGCAGGGCACTCAACGCCGCATCGGCGATTGCCGAACGCCGCAGCCCGGCCTCATCGGCGTCGATCCTGTCCTCCATTGTGGCGACCGAGACGGTGAAATCCTCCTCGCGCACGGTCCGGCGGGTGATCTCGATGACATCCTCAAGCAGACGGGCATCGCGCACCCGGGAGCGCAGCAGACGGGCGGGGTTCGGGTTCTCCTCCGGGTTGAGCAGACCGTCGAGTGCGGCCGGATGGCTCGCCAGGTGATTGGCGAGGGACGGCGCCGCCCCGAGCACCGCGGCGATCCGGTCGAGCAGGCCCGGGTTGCGCTGGAACAGCGACAGCAGCTGCACGCCGGCCGGCTGGCGCGCCAGGAACGCGTCGAACCGGTTGAACACCGTGTCGGGCTGTGGCTGGCGGGCCAGCGCAGCCAGCATCCATGGCAGCAACTGCGCCAGCAACTCGCGCGCGCGCGCCGAACGCAGCGCCCGCACGTGACCCGCCTGCCAGCCGCGCACCGCCGCCATGATGCGATCGGGACTACCGAAGCCAAGGGCGCGCACCGCCGCCGCGGTCTCCTTGGGCTCGGCTCCAGGGCCACTGAAGTCCAGCTCCAGCCCTGGCTCCACGGGGGCCAGCAGCTCCGGGACCAGTTCGAACACTTCGGCGTAGCGCGCCCGCACCTGGCGTAGATGCCGCAGCAGTTCGCCGGCGAATTCCCCGGCATCGGCATAGCCCATGAAGGTGGCGAACCGCGCCAGCTCGTCGGGCCGCTGCGGCAGTTCGTGCAATTGGCGGTCGGCGGTCATCTGCAGCCGGTGCTCGACGCGGCGGAGGAAGCGATAGGCGGCTGCGAGTTCGCGCGCGGCATGGCGCGGTACGTGCCCGGCGCGCACCAGCAGCCGCAGCGCACCCAGTGTGGCCGGAACCCTGAGCGACGGATCGCGCCCTCCCCAGACCAGTTGCAGCGTCTGCGCGAGAAACTCGATCTCACGGATGCCGCCTTCGCCTAGCTTCACGTTGTGGCCGGCGATGCGCGCCAGCGGGTCCGTGCTATCGGCCAGTGCGCCGCCTTTGTGCTGGTCGATCCGGCGTTTCATGGCATGGATGTCGGCCACCGCTGCGAAGTCCAGGCCGCGCCGCCAGACGAAGGGACGGATCGCCTCGAGGAACGCCGCACCCAACGCCAGGTCGCCGGCCACCGGGCGCGCCTTGATCATGGCGGCGCGCTCCCAGTTCTGGCCCATGCTCTCGTAGTAGGTGATCGCGGCCGGCAGCGCGACGGCAGGAGGTGTCACCGCGGGATCGGGACGCAGGCGCAGATCGGTGCGGAACACGTAACCGTCGGCGTCGCGCGCCTCCATCAAGGACACGAGACCGCGAGCGATGCGGGTGGTGAAGCCGCCGATCGCATGGCCCTCGGACGCTTCCGTGTATATTGCCGCGGCCGGATCGTAGAGCAGCACGAGGTCCACATCGGACGAAAAATTCAGTTCACGGGCGCCGAGCTTGCCCATGCCGAGGACCGTGAACCCCCCACCGCGCGCCGGATCCGATGGATCGGGCAGGCGCAGCTCGCCTTTGTCATGAGCGGCGCGCAGCAGATGCGCCAAAGCGAGCGACAGCGTGACCTCCGCCAGATCGCTCAGCGCCGCGGTGATGCGCTCCAGTGGCCAGATGCCGCCGATGTCGGCGATGGCGGTCGCCAGGGCGACGATCCGCTTGGCGCGCCGCATCGCGGCGGCGACACGATCGCGACCGGTGGCGGGCGCTATTGCCGCGAGCTCCGCCATCGCCGCACCGACCACCGAATCCGGCCCCGCGGCGGCCAAGGCCCGCAGGCCGGCCGACTCGCGCACCGCGAGGTCGGCGAGGTAGGGGCTGTTGCCGCCGAGAGAGCGCAGCAACGCGGTCATCGCCGGCCGCGTCGCCAGCCGCGCCTCGGCTCGGCCAAGGTCGGCGAAGCGTTCCACCAGCCGTTCGGCGGCGCCCGCGTCATACGGAGCCGGCCAGATTGCCGGCAGGTGAAATCGTTCGTCGGTCATCAAGGGGAAGGCTGGGCGTGAGGCGTCTTCCCGGTCAAGCCGCGATCGCCTGCGCCATGGCGCTGCACTGGCTGGCAACCCTGGCGATCACGCTGGCGGTGCTGGGCGGCGTCGGCCTCGCGGCGATCGCCTGGCGGCTTTCGCAGGGGCCGGTCGATCTGGCCTGGCTCACGCAGCGGCTGGAGGACATGGCGAACGTCAATGGCGGCCCGACCCGGCTGGCGATCGGCTCCGCCGCCTTGGCGTGGGAAGGCTTCAGCAAGGGCGTCGATCGGCCGCTCGATCTGCGGCTGACCGACATCAGGGTGATCGACCCGGCTGGCGGGCGGCTCATCAATATCCCGCGCGCCGAGGTGTCGCTGTCGATCTACGAGCTGCTGCTCGGACGCGTGGTGCCGCGCGCGATCACGCTGGATGCCCCGCAACTCACCCTGATACGCGCGGCCGACGGCACGCTCAGCCTCGATCTGGGCAGTCTGACCGAGACAACCGACACCGGTGAACCCGCGCCAACCGAGCAGGCCACGCCGCTCGCCGGCCTGCTGGCGGAACTGGCGCGGCCGGCCGGCAGCGATCGGGCACGCAGCCCGAACACGCTGCTGGGACAGCTCCGTCTGGTGCGCGTTCACGACGCGCGCGTCGCGGTGGTGGATCGTCCGCTCGGCGTCACCTGGCACGCGCCGCGCGCGGAGATCGACCTTACCCGGCGGCCGCAAGGCGGTGTTGACGGCACCGCTGAGCTCAATCTGGCACTCGGCCGACAGCAGGCGCAACTGACGATGTCGGCCACGCTGGCGGCGGGCGCCAACGAGACGCATGTGCGCGCCCGGCTGTCGCCGGTGACGCCGAGTGTGATTGCCCAGGCGGCGCCATCGCTGGCGGCGCTGGCGGCGGTGGATGCGCCGGTCGGCGTCGAGGCCTCATTCGATCTCGATGCCGGGCTGGCGCTCCGCGACGCACGCCTGAACCTGCGCGCCGGCGCCGGCCAGGTGCGGATCGGCGGCAGCGCCGTGCCGTTGCTCGATGCTGCCCTGGTGGCCTCGGGCACGCCGGAGGCGGTCACCATCGAGGCGCTGCGAGTAAGCCTGCCTGGGCACGACACCGGCCCGCCGACACATCTCGAGACGCGCGGCACGCTGCTGCGCCGCACCGACCAGATCAGCGCCGATCTGTCGGCCGACCTCGATCAGGTGGACTTTGCCGATCTGGCGCGGTTCTGGCCGGAGGGAACCGGCGGCGGCGCACGAAAGTGGCTGATTGCGAACATCCCGGCCGGCGTCGCGCGGAACGGACATGTCCAGCTCGGGCTTGCGACATCGGCGGACCTGTCCACGGTCGAACTGACGCGCGCGAGCGGAACGCTGGACGGCGACGGGCTGCAGGTGCATTGGCTGCGGCCGATCCCGCCGATCGACAACGGCCAGGCGCAGTTGCGCATTGTCGATCCGGACACGCTGGAGATCATCGTCAGCGGCGGACGCCAGCGCCTGCGCAACCAGAAGGAAGCCAGCGCGGCCGGGTTGCTGATCCGCGGCGGCAAGGTTCGGATCACCGGCATCATGCAGCCGCACCAGATCGGCGCGGTCGATGCCGATATCGCCGGTCCCCTGCCCGACGCCATTGCACTGTTGCGGGAACCCCGTCTCGCGCTGCTCGATCGTCATCCGATCGATCTGAAGAACCCGGCCGGCCAGACGACGGTCAAACTCGCCCTCACCGTGCCGCTGGAGGATGCGGTGCGGATGGACGACATCCCCATCCAGGTGCAGGCGCATCTCGATGGCGTCCATCTGGGTGCGCTGGTGGCAGGACACGATCTGGATCAGGGCGCGTTCGATCTGAGCGCGAATGTCGACGGCATGAAGCTGAATGGGCGTGCGGTACTGGCGTCGATTCCGGCCAAGCTGGACGCGGCGATGGACTTCCGGGCCGGTCCGCCGACGCAGGCGACCCAGACCGTGACGGTGTCCGCACAGCCGGACGCCCGACAGCTCGCCGCGCTGGGACTGGATGCGACATCGCTGCTGAGTGGCCCGATGCAGCTCCAGGCGGTGCTCACCGAGCGTCGCAATGGTCAGGGCGATGTGGCGGTCACCGCCGATCTGACCACGACCGAGCTTGCCGTCGAGCCGCTCGCGTGGCGCAAGCCGCGCGATGCAGCCGCCAGGGCGTCGGCGCGCGTGCTGATGGACCACGACCGGCTGACCGGCATCGACGCGGTCCAGCTCGACGGCGACGATGTCGCGGCACGCGGGAGCGCGGAGTTCAGCGGCGGCCGGCTGTCGGTGTTCCGGCTGGACCGTCTGGAACTGGGACGCACGGTCGCGCGGGGAACGCTGAGCCTGCCGGCGAGCGGCCCGATCACTGCGAATCTCAGTGGTGCGACGGTCGACCTGGCGCCGCGTCTCGGCCGTCATACCCCGCCGCACCCGCCGACGCGCAAGGCTGAGCCGCCGCCCGGGCCGTCCTGGGTGCTGGACGCCAGGTTCGATCGCGTGCTGATGGCGCAGGGCCGGACGGCGAGCAATGTGGTGGTACATGCCGAGAACGACGGCCGCGTGGTACAGCAGTTGCGCATCGAGGGCCGCACCGGTGCGCAGGCGCCGTTCCAGGCGCAGATCGTTCCCGATCGCGCCGGGCGGCGCCTCACCGCCAGCGTGGACGACGCCGGCGAACTGCTGCGCGGCCTGGACTATCTGCGCACCATGCAGGGCGGCAAGCTGTCCGTGCAGGCGCAGTACGACGATACGCAGCCGGACCGGCCGTTGGCCGGCACCGCGGAGATCGAGGATTTCCGCATCCACGAGGCGCCGGCACTCGGCAAGCTGCTGCAAGCGATGACGCTGTATGGCCTGGTGGATGTGATGCGCGGGCCGGGTCTCGGCTTCACCAGCCTGGTGGCACCGTTTCGGCTGACCGACAGCGCGGTCGAGCTGGCAGATGCACGCGCGTTCAGCTCGTCGTTGGGGCTGACCATGAAGGGACGGGTCGATCTCGACGCCCAGCAGATCGACATGGAGGGGACGATCGTCCCGGCGTATTTCTTCAATTCGCTGCTCGGCAATATTCCGCTGGTGGGAAAGCTGTTCAGCCCGGAACGCGGCGGCGGCGTATTTGCCGCGAGCTACACGCTGCGCGGCCGGCTGGATGACCCGGATGTATCAGTCAATCCGCTGGCCGCACTGACGCCGGGGTTCTTGCGGGGGCTGTTCAGGTTGTTCTAGCGCCCGCAACGATGCGCACTACCCATCCTACAACATCCAACGCCGCGCCTGATGCGTCGCTTGGGCCGATCACACACGATGCTTGCGCAGGAACGTCTGCCGGTCCGCGTCGCGTTCGATATGAGAGGCCAATCGCTGCCAGAAATCGTCGGGCGATGCAGCAGCCTCCAGCGCCCGCTTTACCAAAATGCGGGCGATCGGTCCGAGGTGCACCGCCAGCTCACGCTCGCCCTGCTGGGCCAGCGCGGGTGCGACAGGGCGTGCAGATGTCGCGCGGGAGTCGGCAGACAGGTCCTGGCGGAAGCGAGAACGCTGCTCCGGCTGGTCGATCCGCTGCGCGACGATCTCGCGCAGCTCCTCGAGCGAACCGGCGCGCCGTGCCGCGCTCTGCACCAGATGATGTGCGATCGGACCGACGTGCTGAGCCAGCTTGCGCTCGAGCGTGCTGAGCGTCGCCTCGGTGAACGTCGCGGGTCCACGCGGCATGACCACTGTGCGGTCAGCCGCACCTTCCGGTTCCGACGCAAGCGATTGCCTGAGCGACGCCGCCATTTCGCTGGCGGTGGCGAAGCGATCCGCGGGCCGCTTGGCCAAGGCACGTTCGATCACGGCGACCAGCGCAGGCGTCAAGCCGGGAACGATGACGCGGATGTCGGGCGGCGGCTGGTCCATCACCTGCAACGCGATCTCGGTCATGTTGCGGCCGGTGAATGGCCGCGCGGCGCTCAGCACCTCGTACAGCACCACCCCGGCGCAGAACAGGTCGCTGCGCGCATCCGCAGGTTCGCCACGGCACTGCTCCGGCGACATGTAGCTCGGTGTGCCGATGACCGAGCCGGTCTGTGTCAACCCGGACGTGTCGAGCCGCGAGATGCCGAAATCGGTCATCTTCACCCGCTGGTCGGACAGCAGCAGGATGTTCGCCGGCTTCACGTCGCGGTGGACGATGCCGAGACCGTGCGCACAGGCGAGCGCATCCAGCACCTGGCCGATCAGCGCGACCGCGGCCGGCGGCGAGAACCGGCCCGACCGGGCGAGGACCTGGCTGAGGTTGCTGCCCTCGACGTACTCCATCGCCAGGTACGGGTTGCCCTCGTGCAGCGCGAAGTCATAGACCGCCACGATGTTCGGGTGGGCGCAGCGGCCGGCGGCCTGCGCCTCGTGCTGGAAGCGCGCGACATAGTCGGCGCGCTCCTCGCCGCCGAGCAGGTCGGCCCGGATCAGCTTGATCGCGACCTTGCGGTCGATCGCCGGGTCGTGCGCCAGGTAGATCATTCCCATGGCGCCACGGCCGAGCAGGCGCTCGACGCGATAGCGGCCGATCGCGACAGGGATGGGAGGCAAGTCGGAAATGTCAGCTCTCCAGCAGCTTCATGGCATTCGCCAGGCTGCGCCGCATGCGGTTGAACGACCCGGCCAACGAGGCAATCTCGTCGCGTCCGCGTTCGGCGAACTCCGGCGCGTCCATGTCGCCCAGGCTGACCGCGCTGGCAATCTCCGACATCCGGCGGATCGGCTTCACGATGACGAAATGCAGCAGCAGGTTCAACAGCACGATGGTGACGGCGAATACCGCGACCAGCGCCAGCAGGTACACCCTGAACGCCTCGTTGGCGCGGTCCAGCGCGACCCGCATCGGCACCGAGACGATCTGCGCGCCGACCGTATCGCCCAGCTTCCAGCCGAAGCCGTTGGCGGTGCCGTAGAGATCGATCATCGAGGCCGGCGCGGCGGATGGTGTCGAATGACAGGTCAGGCAGTTCTTGTCGGTGATGCGGATCGGCCGGGAGACCGACAGGATCGGTCCGGTCGGGCTGTCGCGCTCGCTGGTATAGTCGGTGAGCGACGGGTTGCGCGCGAACTCGGCGATGATGGCGCCCTCCCAGTCCGTCGCGCGATCGGCCGGATTGGTCGGGTTCAGCGCCGCCTCCTTGTAGGCGTAGTCGGGAAACTGCGCGGCCAGCGTGCGCATGTTGGTCTGCGCCGCCCAGAACGGTATCGTCTGGGGCAGGAAACGTACCTTGACCTGGTCGGCCAAAAGGGGCCCGATCTCCTTGTCGGTGTACTCGCGGATCGCGGAGGCCATCGCCATCATGACGGCGGCCTGCTGCACGACCTCGCGGCGGGCGTTCTGGTTCACGATACGCCAGGACAGCACCGCGGCGAGCGCGAGGCCGACCAGGAAGGCGGCCAGCATCACCAGATTGAATTTGGCCTTGAGGCCCATCGCCGTCTTCCCTTCACCCTCGCCGTCAATGGCCGTCGAGCAGCCGGCCCGCCTGCGACGCGGTGAGACGTCCGGTCATATCGGCACCCAGTTCATGTTGATAGCGGCGGATCGCGGCTCGGGTATCCGGACCGAAGACGCCGTCGATCTGGCCGTCATAGTAGCCCAACTTCGCCAACGACGTCTGCACCCAGCGCCGGACGGCATCGCTCATTTGCTGCTCTTCCGCCGGCACTGCGATGGCAGGCGGGGGGGCAGGTGGCGGGGCAGGGGCAGGGGTGGGCGCCGTCGTCGCGACGGCGGGAGGCTGCGGCGGCCGAGGCGGGGGAGGCGGAGGCGGCCCGCCGATGAGATAGCCCGAGCTGACGGGCATGTGCCGCGCCGCGATGGTCACCGCCTTATTGGCGGCGAGCTGTTGCTGCAGGCTTGCGAGCAGCGCACCGGTCTGCGCTTCGGAGCCCTTCAGACCGGCCAGCAGAGCGGTCGCAAGCGGCGTGGGCGCATCCGGCGGCCTGGTTTGGCTGACACCGATCACCCCGAGACCGTCCGGCAGGCTGTCCTGGATCAGAACATCGAGCCGCACCGGCCCAGTTGCGTCCGGCGCCGGCACCACGTCCACCGCCAGGATGCTCACGCCGGCACCGTTGCGCGTCAGCACATCGACCAACGACTTCGCGAGCACGCCCTGGGTCAGGAGATCGGCTGGACGCGTGATCTTCACCGAGACCGGCAACAGGAACGGCCGGTCGTTGAACGTCGTGGCGTAGCCACAACTGTAGACGAAGGCGGTCGCGCCGGGCGAGGCCGCGAGCTGAGCGGAGAACTCACCGATCCCGCCGCCGGTCGCGCCGGACGATGCGTCCTCGCGCTCTGTCACGTGAAAGCCCGCGCCGCGTAGCGCCGCGGCAACCGCATGCGCGGACAGCAGGCAGGCCGGCAGGGATGGCAGCGCGTCGTAGGTGCCGTTGCCGATCACGAGTGCCTCGCGGGCCGGGGTGGCACACGGCGCGGGTGCCGCCCACAGCAGGCCAGCGACCCCGAGCACGGCAAGGCTTGCTCTGACGGATGTCATGGTCTCCAGTTAGCAGGATGACGCGTTCCGGGCCAACGGCCCAAACGGGAGGAGAGACATCATGGCAAGCAGGCAACCAGTCGCAATCGTATTCGATACGTTCGGCACAGTGGTGGACTGGCGCAGCAGTCTGATCGCCGAGCTGACCGCGTTCGGCCGGCAGCGCGACATCAATGCCGACTGGACCGCGCTGGTCGATGCCTGGCGCGCGAGCTACCACCCGTCGATGGACCGGGTGCGCAAGGGCGAGCAGCCATGGACCACGCTGGACGGTCTGCACCGCGCGTCGCTCGACACGCTGCTGCCGGAGTTCGGCATCAAGGGCCTCAGCGAGGAGGATCTGCGCCACATCAACCGCGGCTGGCACCGGCTGACGCCGTGGCCGGATTCGGTGGCCGGCCTCGCACGGCTGAAGCGGAAATTCATCATCGGGCCGCTGTCCAACGGCAACGTGTCGCTGCTGCTCAACATGGCGAAGCACGCCGGCATTCCGTGGGACATGATCTTCGGCTCCGACCTGTTCCGGCACTTCAAGCCCGATCCGGAGACGTATCTGGGGGTGGCGAAGCTGCTGGACCTGGAGCCGGGCCAGGTGATGATGGCGGCGGCGCACAACAACGACCTCGCGAGTGCGCGGAAGCAGGGGCTGATGACGGCGTTCTTCGCGCGGCCCGGCGAATACGGCCCGCATCAGAAGCGCGACTTTGCCGCGGATCAGGAGTGGGACGTGGTGGCAAAGGATATCGAGGACCTGGCGACGCAGCTGGGCGCGTAGAGGCGGTTATCGCAATTTGAATAGGAGACAAGCAATGCCATCCGACCTGAAGGACTTGGAACACGCCCTGCAGGCCTATTTCGACGGCCTCTACGAAGGCGATACGACCAAGCTGGCCAGCGTGGTCCACGACGTGGCGCACCTGTTCAGCGTGACCGACGGGAAGCTCGGCGACATGTCGCGGGAGCAGTGGTTCGACATGGTGCGCGGCCGCCGCTCGGCACAGAGCCAGGACCTGAAGCGGCACGACTGGGTGGTGCAGATCGATCGCTCCAGCCCCACCACCGCCTTCGCCAAGGTGCAGTGCCAGATCCCGCCGCGCTACTTCACCGACTACCTGACATTCGTGAAACTCGCGGACGGCTGGCGCATCGTATCCAAGACCTTCCACACCGAGACCCACTGAGCATGGAATACGACTACATCATCGTCGGCGGCGGTTCCGCCGGATCGGTGCTCGCCAATCGGCTGTCGGCGCGTTCGGCCAACCAGGTGCTGCTGCTGGAAGCTGGCCAGGACACGCCGCACGGCAAGGTGCCGGCGGCGATCCTCGATTCCTATCCCGGCACCGCGTATCTCAATCCGGCCTATACCTGGTCGGCCTTGAAGGTCACCACCGAGGTGATCCCGCACAACCGCCCCGACGAGCCGCGCCCGAAGCTGCGCACCTACGAGCAGGCGCGCGTGCTGGGCGGCGGTTCGTCGATCAACGGCCAGCTCGCCAATCGCGGCGCGCCGACCGACTACGATGAATGGCATGCGCGCGGCGCGACCGGGTGGAACTGGGACAGCGTGCTGCCGTTCTTCAAGAAGGTCGAGCGCGACATGGACTTCGATGGTCCGTGGCACGGCAGGGAAGGCCGCATCCCGGTGCGTCGCATCTTCCCCGATCTGTGGCCGGAACACGCCAAGGCGGCGGGCGAGACGTTCAAGGCGGCGGGCCACAAGTTCCTGATCGATCAGAACGCGGAATTCGAGGACGGGTATTTCCCGATCACCATCTCCAACGTGTACGAGCGGCGGGTGTCGGCGGCGATTGGCTACCTCGATCCCGGCACGCGCATGCGCGAGAACCTGACGATCTCCACCGACACGCAGGTCGCCACGCTGCTGTTCGAGGGACTGCGCTGTGTCGGCGTGAAGGCGCGGGTGGGCGGACGCGAAACGGAGTTCCGCGGGCGCGAGGTCATCCTGTCGTCGGGCGCGATCCATTCGCCGGCACATCTGCTGCGCGCCGGTATCGGGCCGGCGGCGCAGCTGCGCGATGTGGGGATCGAGGTGCGTGCCGCCGCGCCGGGCGTTGGCCAGCGGCTGCAGGATCATCCGGCGGTGGCGGTGGCGGCGTTCATCAAGCCGTTCGCGCGGATCGTCAACGACTACACGCGGCGGCATATCTATCTGGCGCTGCGCTATTCGTCGAAGCTGGATGGCATACCACCCGGCGACATGTTCACCGTGGTGACCAACAAGACGTCGTGGCATGCGGTGGGCGAACAGATCGGCTCGTTCATCATCACGGTGTACAAGACGTATTCGGAAACCGGCGAGGTGAAGCTCGCCTCCCCCGATTGGCACGACGAACCGACCGTCGACTTCAACCTGCTGTCGGATCAGCGTGATCTGGAGCGAATGATGGACGGAGTGCGGCGGTTCGGCGCGATGCATCTGACGCCGACGATGCAGGCGGTGACGACAGATCCGTTCCCGGCGAGCTACAGCGACAAGGTCCGCCAGGTCGGGCTGGTGAGCAAGAAGAACAAGTGGGTCACCGATGCACTGGCGAAGGCGCTGGACGGACCGGCGGCGTTGCGTGCCTACCTGATCAAGAACCTGATCATGGAAGGGGTCACGCTGGAGGGACTGCTGCGCGACGATGAGCAGTTGGAGGCGTTCGTGCGCAAGGCGGCGGTGGGGGTGTGGCATGCCTCATGCACCTGCCGGATGGGCAGCGAGGACGATCCGATGGCGGTCACCGATCCCGCGGGGCGGGTGCGCGCGGTGGACGGGCTGCGCGTGGTGGACGCGTCGATCTTCCCGGTGGTGCCGTGCGCCAACACCAACTTTCCGGTGCTGATGACGGCGGAGAAGTGCGCGGACGCGATTCTGGCAGGGGCGTAGGGGGTTCCCAAGCGTCCCCGCGCTTGCTATAGCGCGCGGCCTTGGCGGGCGCATAGCTCAGTTGGTAGAGCAGCTGACTCTTAATCAGCGGGCCGTAGGTTCGAGTCCTACTGCGCCCACCAACGTTTTCAATTACTTGCAGTTCGTTTTCGCGGATTTGCGCAGAGGCCTCGACTGACGGGGCTTCAATGGGGCTTCAGTGCTGGCCGAACTTCCTCGGGCTGAGTTCAGTTGACTGCGTGGCACCCGGAGGTTGGCTCAGTCACTAGGTGATCCGCGATGTCGCGCAATC
>DASXNR010000335.1:0-3440 GCA_036494925.1 Acetobacteraceae bacterium | reverse complement strand
CAAATTCCGGCGTGCAGTTCACCGTGGTCGGGCGCGGCGGGCTGTTCACCGCGGCGGACCTGCGCGCGGCGTTCAAGCCTCCGGGCCACATCATCTTTCCGCCGACCACGTTGGTGGCGGTCGAGAACACGCACAACCGCGGCGGCGGCGTGGTGTTCCCGCAGGACGACGCCGTGGCGATCTGCGCCGCCGCGCGCGAGCTTGGCGTGGCGACGTATCTGGACGGCGCGCGGCTGTTCAACACCGCGGTCGCGACGGGGCAGTCGCTGGCCGAGCTGGCGGCGCCGTTCGATGTGGTGTCGGTGGCGCTGTCGAAGGGGCTTGGCGCCCCGGTCGGCAGCCTGATCGCCGGTCGCGCTGCCGACATGGTGCGCGCGGTGCGGGCGCGGCGCATGTTCGGCGGCGCGATGCGGCAATCCGGCATTCTGGCGGCGGCCGGGCTGTATGCGCTTGAGAACAACATCGCGCGGCTGGCGGACGACCACGCGAATGCACGGCTTCTTGCCGAGCGGCTGGCGGATACGCGGGTGCAGATCGATCTCGCGACGGTGCAGAGCAACATCGTCATCTTCCGGGTGCCCGAGCCGTTGCCGGACGCCGCGACGGTGGTGCGGCGCGCGCAGGAGCATGGTGTTCTGGTCTCGGCGTTTGCGGTGCGCACGGTGCGTGCGGTGACGCATCTGAACGTCGATGCGGCACAATGCCGGCACGCAGCGGACGTGCTGGCGAAGGCGGTCGCCTGACCCGATCGCCCACCGGCTAAATCATGGAGTCTTAACCTCGTCGCTGCACAGTGTCGGTGCCACGCTGGAGCCGCGCCGTGCAGTTGCTGGGACTGGAATTCGCCGACCTGGATGCTGAATCGGCGGCGGCCCTGCTCGCCAGTCGCCGCGAGTCTGCGCCGTTCGGCTATGTGACCACGCCGAATGCCGACCACCTGGTGCGACTGCATCGCCGGCCGGAACTGCGGCCGCTCTACCAGAATGCCATGCTGCGACTGTTGGACTCCCGCGTCGTCGCGCTGGCGGCGAGGCTGGTCGGGCTGGCGGTGCCACAGGTCGCACCGGGGAGCGATCTCAGCGCGCTTCTGTTGCGCCGGCACCTGGCGGCGGATGAGCGCATCACCATAGTCGGGCTGTCGCCGCGCTGGTTGCCGTTACTGGTCGCGCGCTGCGGCCTGGCGCCACCTGCCCACTATGATCCACCGCGCCGCTTCGAGCGTGACCCGGATGCGCTGCGGACGGCGGTGGAATTCGTGGTGTCGCATCCCGCGCGCTTTGTGTTCCTCGCAGTGGGCTCACCGCGGCAGGAGAGGCTGGCGGCGGCGATCAAGGCAACCGGCCGGGCCAGCGGGATCGGACTCTGCATCGGCGCCAGCCTGGAGTTCATCGCCGGTGCGCAGCCGCGGGCGCCGGTCTGGATGCGGCGCGGCGGGCTGGAATGGCTGCACCGGCTTGGCCGCGATCCCAGACGGCTGGCGCGACGCTACCTGCTCGATTGTCCGGCAATCTTCCCGATGCTGCTGCACGAGCGCGTTGCCAGGCTGTGATCAACGCACCCTATGCACGGGCCTTCACGCCAGGGTCTGATCAGCCAGTGTCCGCGGTGCGCCGTGTCGTTGACACGCAGATAGCTGCGTGCAGCCAAGGAATGTCGCCGCGTCGGCAGGCCGGATGACATCCGGATCGCCGCGGACCAGGCGCGCAGGGTCTGCATCAGCAGACCGTTGTGCGCGCCCCTGATCAGGTAGAACCCGAAGCGCGGCAGCAGCGTCGGCCATGCGGCACCCCATTTGCGAGCGATGTAGAGTCGGTTGCGAACGAAATGAAACCAGCGAGTGCCTGACCAGGCAACACGTCGCTCGGCGCTCACCTTATGGCGAACCGCGACGTCGCCGCGATAGCGGATGCGCCAGCCGCGCTCGATGGCGCGCAGGCAGAAGTCGAATTCCTCCCAGCAGAAGAACAGCGCCTCGTCATAGCCATCCCAGGCGGTGCGGCGGATTGCGTGGCCTGCGCCGACAAAGGTGACCGTATCGAATTGCTCACCGGAGCGCGCCAGAAGACGGGACGGGTAGCCCCACGAGAAGACGTCGTCCGCATCGCACGCGTGCAGCAGTATGTGGCAGCCTATGGCAGCGAGCGTCTTGTCTTCGTCCAGCGCGGCAACAGCGCGGGCGAGCGTCGTTTCGTCCGCGAACTCGGCATCGTTGTCCAGGCCGAAGATGACCCGGCCATGCCCGAGCGACGAACCGCGATTACGTCCCCCGGCAACACCATGGTTGCGGTCGAGCGCCACCAGGGTCGCATCGCCCCGGCCGCGGGCTTCGGCCGCGAGCTGGGCCAGCACATCCGGTCGCGATCCCTGATCGACGATGAAGATGTGGCGCGATACACCGGTCTGGGCCAGTGCCGAACGGATCGCCGCCACGGTCTCGTCCGCACGATCGAGCGACAGGATCACCACATCGGCGTCATAGGCGTGATCCGGAGGACCCGCGGCTCCGGCGATATGGCGGGCGGTCATTCGCTGCTCCCGATCGCGGGGGTCGACAGATAGGCCAGCCGCTTCAGCTCCTGCCGCCCCCGCGCGACCTGCTCCAGCACCAGGCCACAGACCAAGGACAGCAACGAACCCAATACCAGGCTGGCGGCCAGCAAGGCCGTGGGCAGCCGCGGCACCGCGCCGCTGCGCAGGAACTGCAGCACGACGGGAAGGCCGAGACCAAGGCCGGCCACGAACAGCACCGCTCCGGTCAGTCCGAACGATTGCAGCGGCCGTTCCTGCTTCACCAGCATCATGATGGTGCGCAGGATGCGCAGCCCGTCCGAGATGGTGTGCAGCTTCGATCGCGACCCTGCGCTGCGGCCGCGATACGGCGTGGCCAGCTCGCCGATCGGCAGTTTCAGTTCGAGCGCGTGGATTGTGAATTCTGTTTCTGTCTCGAACCCAACGGCGAGCGCGGGGAACGACTTGACGAAGCGCCGGCTGAACACGCGATATCCCGACAGCACGTCGCTGACGCGATTGCCGAACACATGACACACCAGGAAGCTCAGCACGCGGTTGCCGATGCGGTGGCCGAGCCGGTAGGCATCGTGCTCGGTGGGCAGCCGGATTGCGGTCACCATGTCGAGCTGGTTCTCGATCAGTCGGCGCACCATCGTGGGGGCAGCGGCGGGATCGTAGGTGTCGTCGCCATCGACCAGCAGATAGATGTCCGCGTCCACGTCGGCGAACATGCGGCGCACCACGTGTCCCTTGCCTTGCAGGGATTCGCTGCGCACTGTGGCGCCGGCGCCGAGTGCGGCCAGGCGGGTACGGTCCGACGAATTGTTGTCGTATACCAGGATGGCGGCACCCGGCAGGCTGGCGTGAAAGCCGGCAACCACCTTCGCGACGGTCAGCTCCTCGTTGTAACAGGGGATCAGCACGGCAAT
>DASXNR010000334.1:0-2401 GCA_036494925.1 Acetobacteraceae bacterium | reverse complement strand
ACATCAAGCGCGCGGAGAGCACGCGCTGAAATTCCCGAATCGCGGGTTAACCCCGCCACGCCGCGAGCCGCATGAAAACAGGACTATGCGCTGGGTGCGATACACCTCATTGATTCTCACACATATCCCGGCGAGCGGGGCCCACGTGGCACGCGCCCTCGCATCGCCGCTGTAAAGGGCTGACCGCCGATCGGCTACGCGCGCACCTTTAATTTGCCTTTCAAACGACGCGCTCGTATATCGTCACCGGGAATGCCGGAATAGGCCCCAGTGGTCTTGTTGCAGCTTTTCGTCCCCGATACCTTGGAGTCATTCCAAAACCAGATGGTGGAGACAGACGATATGCAAGCGAACGCGGTTCACCCGTGCGACGAGCGACTGCCCGCGGGCCAGTTGCTCACCCTCGGCATTCAGCACGTTCTGGTGATGTACGCCGGCGCCGTTGCGGTGCCGTTGATTATCGGCGCGGCGCTCAAGTTGCCGAAGGACCAGATCGCGTTCCTGATCAGCGCCGATCTGTTTTCCTGCGGTATCGCCACGCTGATCCAGACGCTCGGTCTGTGGATCTTCGGCATCCGTCTGCCGGTCATCATGGGCTGCACCTTCGCGGCCGTCGGTCCGATGGTCGCGATCGGCACCAATCCTTCGCTGGGCATTCTCGACATCTTCGGTTCGACGATCGCGGCCGGCGTGGTCGGCATCCTGCTCGCGCCCGCGGTCGGCAAGCTGCTGCGCTTCTTCCCGCCGGTGGTGATCGGCGTGGTGATCTCGGTGATCGGTTTGTCGCTGATGGAAGTCGGCATCAACTGGGCGGCCGGCGGCGTGGGCAATCCCGATTACGGCAATCCGGTTTATCTGGGCCTGTCGCTGCTCGTGCTGATGCTGATCCTGCTGATCAACAAGTTCGCCAAGGGCTTCCTCGCGAATATCTCGGTGCTGCTCGGCATCGTCGCGGGCTTCGTGATCGCGCTGGCGCTCGGCCGCGTCAACATGGAAGGCGTCACGCTCGCGCCGTGGGTCGGCTTCGTGATGCCGTTCCACTTCGGCCTGCCGCACTTCGATCCGCTGTCGATCGCAACGATGGTCACGGTGATGTTCGTCACCTTCATCGAATCGACCGGCATGTTCCTCGCGGTCGGCGACATGGTCGATCGTCCGGTCGATCAGAAGACGCTGGTGCGCGGCCTGCGCGTCGACGGCCTGGGCACGCTGATCGGCGGCATCTTCAACTCGTTTCCGCATACCTCGTTTTCGCAGAACGTCGGCCTGATCGGCGTGACCGGCGTGAAGAGCCGCTTTGTCTGCGCGATGGGCGGCGTGATCCTGGTGCTGCTGGGCCTGTTCCCGAAGATGGCGCAAGTGGTCGCGTCGGTGCCGGCCTTCGTGCTCGGCGGCGCGGGCATCGTGATGTTCGGCATGGTCGCGGCGAACGGCATCAAGGTGCTGTCGAAAGTCGACTTCGTGAAGAACCACCACAACCTGTTCATCGTCGCGGTGAGCATCGGGCTGGGTCTGGTGCCGGTGGTGTCGCCGCACTTCTTCTCGAAACTGCCGCCGGCGCTGTCGCCGCTGCTGCATAGCGGGATTCTGCTGGCGTCGGTGTCGGCGGTGGTGCTGAACCTGATCTTCAACGGCGTGAAGAGCGAGAAGAAAGCGCAGCGCGACATTCACCACGCCGGGCGCGACTTCGACGGACGCGGCGGCAGCGAACCGCAAAGCGACGAGCTGCTGCGCGCGGCGGACCTGCACTGAGCGTCGCCGCCGCTCACTGGCGCGGTGCGAGCCGCGGCAGTGGATAAAAAAACGCCACGGCATGCCGTGGCGTTTTTGTTTGTCCGGCTGCGCGGACCGGTCTCCTGAATCAGACACCGCCCCACGCCAGCGCTGGCATCAGAGACTCAACCCGGGAGACTCAGCCCGCGTTCGCCGCCGAAGCCGCCACCGGCGCACTCGCCGCGCCATAGTCGACCGGCACGTCGGCCGGACGCGGCTGCTCGCCGGTATGCTCGATCCAGCCGCCGCCGAGTGCCTGGTACAGCGTGACCAGGTTCTGCAGGCGTTGCATCCGCGCGGTAACCAATAACTGCTGCGCCTCGTACAGTGCGGTCTGCGCAGTCAGCACCGACAGATAGCTGTCGACCCCGTTCGTATAGCGCAGGCTCGACAGATCCAGCCGGCGTTGTTCGGCAAAGGTAGCGCGCTCCAGCGCTTGGATCTGCTGATCGTAGGTGCCGCGCGCCGCCAGCCCGTCCGCCACTTCGCGGAAGGCCGTCTGGATCGCCTTTTCATACGTGGCGATCTGGGCGTTCTTCTGGATGTTGGCAAGATCCAGGTTGGCGATGTTCTGGCCGCCCTCGAAGATCGGCAACGTGATCGACGGCGCGAAGCTCCATGCCGCCGA
>DASXNR010000333.1:0-7244 GCA_036494925.1 Acetobacteraceae bacterium | reverse complement strand
CTATCAGATCCAGCCGCGCGGCGAACTTCGCGAACCGTGGTTCGGCGATGCCGCGTTGCTCGCGCGTTGCCCCAACATATTGGCGCTCAGCTCCACCGGTGCCGGCTATGACATGATCGACGTCGATGCCTGCACCGCGGCAGGCGTCATCGTGGTGAACCAGTCAGGCACCAACTGGGAGCCGGTGGCCGAGCATGCACTCGGGATGATGCTGTCGCTGACCAAGAAGATCGCGCTGTCGGAGCGGGCGATGAAGCGCACGCCTAATCTCGACCGCCGCCCGTATGCCGGCAACAACCTGCGCAACAAGACCGTGGGCATCATCGGCATCGGCCATATCGGCCGGCGGGTCGCCCAACTGTGCGGCGCGCTGTTCAACAACACGGTGCTCGCCTACGACCCGTATCTGACCACGGAACAGGTGGCGGCACGCGGCGCGACCAAAGTGGAACTCGATGAACTGCTGCACCGTTCGGACTACGTCACCGTGCACTGTCCGCGCAGTTCCGAGACCTTCGGCATGTTGGGAGCAGCGCAGTTCGCCGCGATGAAGCCCTCGGCTTATTTCATCAATACGGCGCGTGGCGGCATCCACGATGAGGTGGCGCTCGCGGCGGCGCTGCGCGATGGCCAAATCGCCGGTGCCGGGCTGGATGTGTTCCTCAAGGAGCCACCGGACCCTGACCATCCGCTGCTCAACATGGACAACGTGATCGCCAGCCCGCACATCGCGGGGATGACGGTCGAGACGATGACCGAGATGTGCGAAGCGACGGCCTTGCAGTGGCTGACCATCTTCGATGGCGGCGTGCCGCCGCGGCTGGTGAACCCCGAGGTATGGCTTCGCTACTCGGACCGATTTGCCGAGTTGCTCGGCTTCAGACCGGCCAACCTGCCGGAGGCGCCGCGGGATTGATGTGGCTCACCACGTCGCGGAAATGTCGCTCGTTCGCGGTGACCACGACGCAATCATGCACGACCGCGGTGGTAGTGATGACATGTCGAGAGCGCTGCGTGGCCGCCCAGCGGCAAGCCCTTCGCTCAAGTTCCAGCTCCACTCCGACCATCGGCGAGCGACGTAAGGCGGCAAAGATACCGCCTGGTGCTGGCCGCGCACCTGCCACTTCCCGCATCAGTTCGGCGCCCAGACGTCGTGCACCCGGATCGTTCGCGGCAAGCCGTGCGGCAGTCTGGCGGACCAGTGGCTTGTCCGAATCCAGTCCGCGCACCTCGTAGCGGCTAATACCGCGCTCGCCCTGCCGGCGACGATAGTTGGCGATGGATTTCGGCAATGCGGGCTCCGCGCGCTACGAAACGGCGGCCAACGCGATCGCGTGGTCCACCACCTTCTCGATCTCACACGGATAGGACCGATGCGGCGCGGCGCCGCTTACCGGATCGGTCACCTCGACGCCGATCACCAGATTGACGTTGGCGCCATCGTCGGACAGCGCGTCGTAGCCGGGCAGGCCGAGCTCCGCGCAGGCCTGCCACCACCCGTGCTGCGCGCCGACCACACCGTCGGCGAGGCTCGCGACCAGACGTGCCCGCGCCCGCACCCGGCCTTTCGACGTCACGATCGCCACCCAGTCGCCGGCCTCGATCCCGCGTGACGCTGCCGTCGCCGGGCTCATCTCGACGATCGGGTCCGGCAGCGTACGGCGCAGGCGGGGCAGATTGCGATGCTGGCTGTGACAGAACAGCGGCGTCTTGGCCGATGTGAGCGCCAGGGAGAAGCGATCGTCGCGATCGTTCCTCCGCACCTCCACATCGAATTCCGGCAGCGCCGGCTGTCCGATCGATTGCAACGCCTCCGAAAAGATCTCCAGCCGGCCGGACGGAGTGGCAAAGCCGTTGCGCTGGTACTTGCGGTGCGCGGTCTCCAGCGGATACCGGATGCCGCCTGGCGCCAATCGCAACTGCTCCGGCGTTATGCCGCTTGGCGCCAGATAGTGCCGCATCGCCGCGTCGATATCGCCGTGCCAGAAGTGCTCCCCCAGGCCGAGCCGAACCGCGAGATCGAACACCAGGTCGATGTCAGCACGCGCCTCGCCGCGCGGCGCGACGACGGCGGGGCGAAGCTGCACCCGTTCGGCGGCTGCCTGGTCGAGGCGGAAACCGACCGCAAGACCTTCGCGTTCCCACGCGCTGGCGACCGGCAGGACAATGTCGGCGAAGGCGGCGGTCGGCGTCAGGTACAGATCGGTCTGCACGTGGAATTCCAGCTCACGCAGCGCGGCCGCGCCGGACGCCGCATCGGCATGCGACAGCAGCAGGTTGGCGCCGAACCCGACCATGGCGCGCACCCGATACGGCTCGGCCTGGCGGATCGCGCGATACAGATCGTCCGATGTCACCCATCCCGCGCTCGCCGGACCGAGCGGGCGCTCAGTGCGTCCCAGCGCCTTCCACCACTGGCCTGGCGGGCGCAGATCGACGCCGGATACGTCGTTCACTGGCACCTGCGCCAGCTGCACGTTGCCGCCGCGAACATCGAGGCTGCCGGTCAACGCATGCAGGATCGAATGCGCGCGTGCAATCTGCGTCGCGTCAGCGTGCTGCTCGAGCCCGGTCCAGGTGAAGTAGGCCAACGGCCGATGGTGCCAGAGCAGGTGCGCGGTTTCCCGAATCGCGGCTGCCGTGACGCCGGTGATGGCGGCCGCCGCTTCCGGTGGGTACTCGCGGCACCGTGCCTCAAGGCGATCGAATGCCGGCCGGCAGGTGATGGGGCCATCGCGACCGGCAACCGACACCGCGCCGAACAATGTGGGAGTGGCCAGCGGCTCATCGTACTGCCGCACCCGCGGGTCGTAACGCACCGTGGTCCCGCGTGCTTCGTCCCAGGCAACGAAACACTCCGCATCGCCACCTGCGGCGAGTTCGTCCGCGCGCAGCAGCCTGCCGGTGTCGTCGCGGACCAGGAACGGACCATTGGTCCAGTCGCGCACGAAGGCCGCGTCGAACCAGCCGTGCCCGATCATCACGCCGGCGATCGACAGAGCGAGGGCGCCATCCGTCCCCGGCCGCACCGGCAGCCAATGGTCGGCCTTCACCGCCAGCCCGACCCGACGAGGATCGACCACTACCAACTTGGCGCCACGCTCGCGCGCCTCGGCGACCGCTCCCGCCGCAGCCAGCCACGACGTGCTGGGATTGTGGCCCCATAGCAGTATGCAGCCTGCCCGTTCGTAGTCGGGCGAGCCCATTGGGCCGCCGGTGGTGAACGCGCCGGCAAAGTCGCGGTGCCAGGAGCAGATCTCGTAGGCGTTGCAGTTGTTCGGCGAGCCAAATGCGTTGATCAGCCGGTTGATCCACGGACCGGCATCCGAGATCGCGGTGCCGCTCGACGTCGTGACCGCGAACGCAACGGCCTCCGGCCCGCTTTCGGCGGCGATACGCTTCAGCGCGGCGGCTGTCTCGTCCAGTGCCTCGTCCCAGCCGATGCGGCGCCAGCCCGGGTCCGGATCGCCCTTCGGGCGCGTCCGCCGCAACGGGTACAGCAGCCGATCGGATGCCTCGACGAGTTCGGGAGACGCGCGTCCCTTGGCACAGAGCGACGCGCCGGTCGGGTGTGACGGGTCAGGCTCGATGGCGACCAGACGCCCATTCTCCACCACCGCCTCGCAACCACAGCGGGAAACGCAGAGTGCGCAGAAGGCAGCAATGCGTCGGCGCAAGTTTTCGGACATGGGCGGCTCCCGG
Organism: Acetobacteraceae bacterium; assembly: GCA_036494925.1. GTDB lineage: Bacteria > Pseudomonadota > Alphaproteobacteria > Acetobacterales > Acetobacteraceae > JAMXLO01. The sequence continues at coordinate 3,542 of DASXNR010000333.1, read as the reverse complement.
ACAAGATCGACCGGTCTGCAGTGTAGCACCCGATCCCGCCCATCGTGACAGGCTTGTCCGGGGGTGGCAGGCGGAAGCGAGGTCGGTTAACAAGCACGGCCGGACAACCGGGAGATCGCCTTGTTCGTCAGGCTTACAGTTTGCGCCGCGGTCGCCGCGCTGATCGCCGGCTGCGGTCCGGACTACTCGCCCAACACCTACGCCACCAACGCCGCGCAGCAGGCCAACAAGGTGGAGCAGGGCGTCATCGTCGGCGTCCGTGAGGTCGGCATCAGCGCCTCGGGCACCGCCGGTGCGGCGGTCGGCGGCGCGGCCGGCGGCATTGCCGGTGCGCAGGCCGGCAGCGGCGCGACCAGCGCCTTCGGTGCGCTGGGCGGCGCGCTGGTCGGCGGCATCGCAGGCAGCGCGGCCGAGCATGTCGTCGGCGACACAGGGGCATTCGAATACATCGTCCGCAAGCCGAACGGCGACCTGCTCAGCGTTACCCAGAAGGACGCCGAGCCGCTCGCGGTGGGCCAGAAGGTGCTGGTGATCGCGGGCAACCAGGCGCGCGTTGTGCCGGACTACACGGTGCCGGTGCAGGAACCGGCGAAACAGGCCGCGGCGGCGCCACCGGAAACCCCGGCCACGACCGCGCCTCCGCCGGCTCCGGTGGCAGCCGTGCCGTTGCCGGCGCCGGATCAGCCGAAGGTCGAGACGGGTCCCTGAGCGCTCAGCCTTCCCAGGGCGGGCCTTTCAGCTCGACCATGTTGCCCTCGGGGTCCGGCACGTAAATCGAAGGCCCCTGCCCTTTCGCGCCGTAGCGCGACTCCACCGGGCCAGGTTCGCAGCCGTGGCGCTTCAGATGGGCGATGATCGCCTCGCCGTCGAACGGCTCCACCTGGAGGCAGAAGTGATCCATGTTGCGGCCCTCGCGCCCCGGCGCCGCTCCGCCCTTCTGCCCCGCCGCGCCGTCCACCGGTACCAGGTCGATCAGCGCACCGCCGGCGCGAAGCTGCCAGAGGCCGATCTTTTCCTGCGCCTTCTCCAAGGTGCAACCCAGCACATCGGTGTAGAAGTGCATCATTGCCTGCAGGTCGGTGACCCGCAGCACCACATGGTCGAGTTGCCTGATCTGCAACATGGCGCCCTCCTTGGCCGCGCGGCTACGGCTTGCCGCCCAGCATCTGTTTGATGTTCATCTTCATGCCGTTGCCCATCAGCACGTCGCCGGGTTGCATGTCGGCGGGACATGCTCCGGTCCACTTCGCATCCTGCACCATCGTCGATTCGCCGCGCCCCGCCATCGGCGGATCGAATTTCGTGCTGACATCGGTGTGATACGCGGTGTCGCCGGTGAATCTGGTGACCGCCTGCGTGGTGGCCTGCGTCTGGCCCATCTTGCAGACCGAGTTCACCGTCACCGTGCTCCCGCTGCGATTGATGTCCGACCTGGTGCACATGCCCTGGGCAGCATTCATGCCGAGCCTGTACATCTCGGCGTCGGTCGCCGAATCAATGCACATTGTCATCTGCTGCGGTGGCATCTGTCCGCCTGGCATGGTCATATTGACCAGCCACAATCCAGGCTTGCGGGGAGGAAAATCATCTGCCCGCGCAGAACCGTTTACCGTGGCACCGAGAAGCAGCATTGCAACCAGCCTGGTGGCCACAGTTACCCAATCCATATCCGGCTCCTCAATCGATGCTGCCGAGACGCTAGGACAGGATGGCAGAGCGGAACAACACCGGCGGGACCATCGGATTATGGTCGACATGCATGACCACCAGACCCACGGCCATCTCCTCGATGGCCGGGTGCGGTATGCCCAGCCCCGGCGCGGCTTCCGCAGCGGCATCGAGCCTGTGTTGCTGGCCGCCGCGATCCCGGCGCGGCGCGGCGCGCGCGTCCTGGAGGCGGGCAGCGGCGCCGGGGCCGCGCTGCTCTGCCTTGCCGGCCGCGTGAGCGGGGTGCAAGGGCTCGGCGTGGAGCAGGACCCGGGGCTGGTGGCGCTCGCCCGGCAGAATGCAACCGCCAACGGTTGGCCCGATCTGCGCTTCACCGCCGCCGACGCCGCATCGCTGCCGGAACTGGACCCGGTCGACCACGCGTGCGCCAATCCGCCATTCCACGGCGAGGGCGGCACACCGTCGCCGGACGCGTCGCGACGGACCGCGAAGCGGGCGGCTCCCGGCCTCCTGACCATCTGGGCCAATGCCTTGGCGCGCCCACTGCGGCAGCGGGGCACGCTCACATTCATTTTGCCTGCCGCGTTGCTGCCCGAGGCAGCGGCGGCGTTTATCGCTGCCGGATGCATGCCCACCGCCATGTTGCCATTCTGGCCGAGCCTCGGGCAGCCTGCGAAACTGCTGTTGCTGCGCGGGATCAAGGGAAGTCGCGCGCCGTTCCGCGTGCTGCCCGGGCTGGTGCTGCATGCGTCCGATGGCGGCTTCACCGACGAAGCCGATGCGATCCTTCGCGGCGGCGCGGCGCTCGAGCTTTAGTCGTTGTCCCCGATGAGCGGGTGGCGCAGGTGCCAGAGCCGCTCATGGGCGGCCACCAGGCTTTCCATGTTGCGTCGCCGTGTGCCGTCCGGTGTCAGCGGCCGTCGCGTCAGCATCATCTCCAGGATGTGCAGCAACTGCTCAGCCACCTCAAAATCCGCCTGATCGCAGGCGTGATGAAACGCGATCAAAATCTTGTCCGAGAGGCGGCGCGTGTAGCGCGGCGCCGCGCCGGCGCCGGTTTCGCGTGCGACGCCTTCCTCGGCCTGGTTGATCGTGTCGCCTATTGTAGTCCCCATCTGGCCTCGCCCCGCACTGCTTGCACACGACGCGCAATTAGTCGCGCAACCTGTGCACCAGTCATGCACGATTGCACGTCATAAATGCGCAATGTCAGCGTTATTTACCCAACATCTCCAAATGTCGGCCCCGATTTCGCCTCCTGGCTGCGAAAATATGGCGCACACCAGGGAGCCAGACAAGCTCTGTCTTGCGGCCGGGAGGGTGTCGATTATTTTAGACGGCGCCTTGCCCGTTCACCACCGCCTCCGCTTGCATCGGATCGCCAAAGGCCTCCTCCCACGTGCCGATCGTTGATGCCTTGCTGTATTCGGTTGCACGATTCTCGAAGAAATTGGCGTGCTCCACCGCGTTCAGCATCTCATCGAGCCACGGCAGAGGGTTTCTTGACACATGGTAAATTTGATTGAGCCCAAGCTGCATCAAACGGCGATCGGCAATATAGCGGATGTATTCCTTCACCTCGCGCGCCGTCAGCCCTTCTACCGCGCCCTGCTCGAACGCGAGGTCGATGAAGGCATCCTCGTGGTCCACGATGGTGGCGCAGGTCAGGTAGATCTCGCGCTTCAGATCCTCGGTCCAGATCTCCGGATTCTCCTGCACGAAGGTACGGAACAGCTTGATGATCGACTCGCAGTGCAGGCTTTCGTCGCGGACCGACCAGGTGATGATCTGGCCCATCCCCTTCATTTTCCCGAACCGCGGGAAGTTCAGCAGGATCGCGAACGAGGCGAACAGCTGCAAGCCTTCGGTGAACG
>DASXNR010000332.1:0-11900 GCA_036494925.1 Acetobacteraceae bacterium | reverse complement strand
CGCCGCCGCGGGCGGCCGCCTCAGTCAACTCATTGGCGCATTGTCGCATGTTTGAAGAATGCCGTCGGTAGTACAAATTGCCAATCCCTTACGCGTATATCTTTGGAAAGTGAAAGACGACGCGTTCGTGCTAGCACTCGTAAGATGCCTCAATCAGCGCGGGGCGATCGAGTATCGTAACCTGCCGGCGGCCGTGCCCGATCAGACCGGCTCGTTCCAGTCCGTTTGGCAACGAATCTGTTCAGGATCGGGCATCAGCCGCGTGAGGTTGCGGGGTGGCAGGGCGAGGAGAACCACAAGAGGCCCGATCGTGGCGGACGGTGTTCACCAGGAAATGTACGGCGGTCGGCTATGACCATGTGACGCTGCGACCCATATTTTAAGTCTGCCTTCGCATCGAATGATCGGTGCTGCTTCGGAGATGTCCAAATGCTGAGGGTCCCGGAATACCGCGCGGCCGCAGCAGGGCGGCGATCCCGCCGACCTGGCGAGATCATGGTCAAACAGATCGTCGCATATACCCGAGAATATGACCGGTCTGGCCGATGATTTCCGGCAACGGCCAGGATGTTCCCGAACTGCGGGCGGCCGCAAAAACAGCAAAGCTGCATTACGTGAGTGATGGCAAGCCGGGGATCACACGCGTGCGCACGTCGAGCGGATTTCGCTACCGCAGTCCCGATGGAGGCGACGTGACTGATCCAGACACGTTGGCACGTATCCGCAAGCTGGCAGTTCCCCCCGCGTATGAGAAGGTGTGGATCTGTCAAGATCCCAAAGGTCATCTGCAGGCCGTGGGTCGCGATGCGCGCGGCCGCAAGCAGTATCGGTATCACCCCCGTTGGCGGGAAATACGGGACGACGGCAAATACGGCAAGATGCTGCTCTTCGGGAAATTGTTGCCAAAGATCCGCGCCCGGGTCCAGGAGGATCTGTCGCGCCGGGGATTGCCGCGCGAGAAGGTGCTGGCGGCGATCGTGCGCCTGCTGGAGACAACGCTGATGCGGGTGGGCAATGAGGAATATGCCAGAACCAATAACAGCTATGGTCTCACCACGCTGCGTAACCGGCACGTGAAAGTGGCAGGCGGCAACCGCATCCGCTTCGACTTCCGCGGCAAGCATGGCACCGAACATCATATCGATCTGCGCGACAAACGCCTTGCTGCCATAGTACGCCGTTGTCAGGAACTGCCGGGACAGGACCTGTTCCAGTATGTCGGCGACGATGACGCGCCCCATGCGATCGGTTCGGAGGATGTCAATGACTATCTACGGTCGATCTCCGATGACGAGATCACCGCGAAGGATTTCCGGACCTGGGCAGGCACCAACCTGGCGGCGCTAGCGCTGCGCGAACTGGAGAGCTTCGACAGCGAGGCAATGGCGAAAAAGAATGTGATGCGCGCGGTGGAGGCAGTCTCCAGGATGCTCGGCAATACACCCGCCATCTGCAGGAAATGCTACATTCATCCGGCAGTGTTCGACGGCTACCTCGATGGCTCGCTGCTGCAGGCGCTCAAGCGCCGTGCGGATGAAAAGCTGTCCGATCCAGGTGCCGGGCTCAAGGCGGAAGAGGTAGCGGTGATGGCATTCCTTCGTCGCCAGCTAACCACGTCGAAACAGATTGCAGTGGGGCACGCCCCCCGGAGAGCCGCGACCGACTGAACTGCGCTGCGCGATCACACCACCCTGTGCCAGCGAACCATCGTCAACCCGTTCGTGGCATCGAGCGTCCGCACAGGGTCGGGACTGAGGCCGCGGCTTCTCAACACCTCCTCCGGCGTCCGGGCAGGAACTTCTGGAAACACCGGCCGGCCGCCCGGTAGCAGCACGTTGGGCGCACGCGACAGATAGAACAGGTCATAGCGATCCAGGAACAACCCGAACACATCCGGGCCGCCGATTACGCCGATATCCGCGTTGGGCATGCCCAAGGCAGTGAGCGCCTGTTCGAGCGATGCGCCGGCGGGATTCCACAATAGCGCGTTGACGTTCGAACGATGTTTGTCAATGGATGCAATCTGCCGCGTCAGAATAACCCGCCGGCGCTGGGGCGAATTCGGATGCCGCTCTTTAGAGTGCCGCCCATGGACTACCACATCGACCCCGTTCAGCCCCGCCTCGAAGAACCGGGCGTCAGCTTCGAACATGAGCGAGCCGGGCATAATTCCCGCTGCGGTCGCCAGCATGCCATCCTCGGAAACAATGGCGTAGCCCTCGATGCGACCAGCGTGGCGATCCTGCATAAGTTTAAAACCTCGGACATACCGTGATTCGGAAGTAATTCAGCATCACCCGGCGTGACGGCCTCGGCTAGGGCGATAGCCACCAATCCGCGAAGATGTGATGCATCGTATCTGGCTCAGTTCGTCTCCACGCATGTCTGGTGCTGAGCGTCGAGTCCGGCGATCCGACCGCCAAGCCGCCTGATCCAGGCGCCGAAGGATTGACTCTCGGACAATGCGCACCGTTCCCACCGCCATGGCCGGCCTTCCCAAGCCCGGCCATGACGGTTGGCACAGTCGTCAGACCCCGTATCGGAAGGGCGACATGAAGGCGCCGATTGCCCAACAGCGGCGCGTGTTGCCGCGCGCCGTATACATCGCGATCGGCCGGCGATGGTCAGCGTCGTTGGCGAACGTCAGGTCCGGCGTGAGCCGGCGCGGCCCGCGTTCCTGCCGCCGATCACCTGGGCAATGCCGGACAGCCTCATGGAAAACGCCTTCTCAGGAAGGCCAGGATGTCCGCAGCGCAGCGATCCGGCACGATGTCACAGATGTTGTGAGGTAGTCCCTCGTATGCGATCAGCTCGCAGTCGGGAATCTTCGCGCGCATGATCTCGTAGTTCTGCGTGCTGCCCACGGTTTCCGCGCCCGGCATCACCAGCAGCGTCGGGCATTGGATGCGCGGCAGCTCATCGGCCCACCACAACGTCGTCATCAGCCCGACGAAGCGCCCGATATACGCGGTGTCGTTCTTCGCCGCCTCGTCCAGGAACCATTCGACGTGGCCGCGATCGTGGCCGTGCGGAAAGCGGTCCTCGATCGTTGCGGCGAGGAAGTTGCGCAGGCCTTCCTGCGCAACGCGCGGCAGCCAGGTATGCGCCTGGCTGTTCTTCAATCCCGGCGTGGAGCCGAACAGCATCAGGCTGCGCACGCGTTCCGGCGACGCCATCGCCAGGTTTTGCGCCAGATAGCCACCGGCGGAGTTGCCAACGATATGCACTGCGCCGCAGCCAAGGTGATCGAGCAGTTCGCGCACGTCCTGTACCAGTCGGTCCATCGACAGCGGCGGTTCCGGCGGCGGCACCTGCGAGCAGCCGTGCCCCCTCAGATCCATCCGCACCACCCGGTAGTGGCGGCACAGAGATGGAATTCCGCCATACCAGCGCTGCGACGAACCCATCGCCGCATGCAGCATAAGCAGCGTGTCGGGAGCGCGCCACGGATCGGTGAAGTCGTCGATGAAGTAAGCGATGCGGTTGCCGTCGCTGGCATGAATGGACAGCGTCATGGTCTGTGCAACTCCGTCCGTGCCCGCGTCACCGTGCGTATGCCGCGCTTGAACACCGCCAGCGGATGGCAGATCTCGGCCACCGCCTGTTCCGGCGAGGCCGCGTCCAACACGACAATGTCGGCGGGGTTGCCGACCTTGATGCCGTAGTCCCGCAGGTTCATCAGACGTGCCGAGCGTTCGGTCAGCATGGCGAAGCACTCGCGCAGCCGTCCTGCGCCGCTGATCTGGCAGACGTTCGCCTGCAAATTCGCCATCCGCAGCAGGGACCCGTCGCCAAACGGCGTGAAAGGGTTCAGCACGTTGTTGGTGGACAGCGAGCAGTTAACGCCATGCTCCACCAGCAGGTTAACGTCGGCCACGCCGCGCCGCACGCTGTATTCCTGATCGCGCCCCATCATGAACAGCTCGGTAGCCGGCAGGACGGTCACCGCCACGCCGGCGCCCCCGATCCGCCGCGCGAGCGTGCGCAGTTCGGCAATCGGCATGGTGGACAGCTTGCACATATGCCCGACCGCTACCCGCCCGCCGAGTCGGTATTTCTCGGTCAGTTCGCATACCAGAAGAATGTCCAATTCCTCGGGCGAATTGCCTGAGTCGAGATGCATGTCGATGTCCACACCGAATTCGCGCGCGAGACCGAACACCCGATGGATCTGCCCGGCGTGATCCGGATCGTAGTTCGGCGCTGCACCGATGACGCGTGCGCCGCGCCTCAGCCCCTCCACCAGCAGCGCGTCGGAGCGCGGATTGTTGGTCAGCCCTTCCTGCGGGAACACGCACACCTCGACATCGATCGCCCAGGCGTAGTCACGCCGTAGTGCCTCGATCGCCTCGAAGCTGCGCATTTCCACGCCGCTGTCGAGTTCGAGGTGCGTGCGCATCCGCGTGGCGCCGTGCTTGATGCACTTCTCCAGCGTCCGGCCGGCACGCTGGTACACGTCCTCGGCGGTGAACGTCTGCTTCACCGCGGCAACGCGCTGCATGGAATTAGCCTGCCTGCCGTCCTCCGGCGCGCAGCGGTCGATGATGTTGGACTTGTCGAGGTGGATATGCGTCTCGACCAGCCCGCCGCACACCAGGCAGCCGCCGGCATCGAACGCCGGCCCATCCGCCTGCAACACCGTCTCGATCGCGACGATCCGACCCCCCGCGACACCGATATCTACCGGCGGCGCATCCGGAGCGTGCGCCAACCTGCAGTTGCGGACGATCAGATCCATTGCCTTCCCCTCCTGCGCCGCGCGATGCTGGCGCGGCGGGTGGAGGGGCGCAATCCCTACACGGTGCGCGGCATAACGTTCCAGATGTCTTCGGCGTATTCACGGATCGCGCGATCGGAGGAGAACCAGCCAAGATTTGCGGTATTCAGCACGCTGGCGCGCCACCAGGCGCGACGGTCGTGCCACTGCGCGGAGACCCGGCTCTGTATCGCGGCATAGGCGGCGAAGTCCGCCGTCACCATGAAGTGGTCGTTGCCGGTCAGTTCTTCGATCAGTTCGCGATAGCGCTGCGGCTCGTCCGGTGAGAACACGCCGTACGCCACCGCGTCCAGCACCTCCTGCAGCACCGGCAGCCGATCGATCGTTTCCCGCGCGCTTGGCCCGCGCCGGCGGCGTTCGTCGATCTCCTCGGCGGTCAGGCCGAAGATGAAGATGTTGTCGTCGCCGACGCGCTCGCGGATTTCGATATTGGCGCCGTCCAGCGTACCGATGGTCAGCGCGCCGTTCAACGCCAGCTTCATGTTGCCGGTGCCTGACGCCTCCATCCCGGCGGTGGAGATCTGCTCCGACAGGTCGGCGGCCGGAATGATCGCCTCCGCCAAGCTGACGTTGTAGTCGGGAATGAACGCCACCTTCAGCAGCCCGTGCAGCGCCGGGTCGACGTTGATCACGTTCGCGACGTCGTTGATCAGTTTGATGATCAACTTGGCGCGGCGATAACTGCCGGCCGCCTTGCCGGCGAAGATCTTCACCCGCGGCACCCAGTTGGAGGTCGGCCGCGCGCGCATGTCGTTATACAGCGCGATCGTCTCCAGGATGTTGAGCAACTGACGTTTGTACTCGTGGATGCGCTTGATGTGGACGTCGAACAGCGCATCAGGGTCCAGCGTGATCTGCAGACGTTCGGCCACCAGCTTCGCCAGCGCCTGTTTGTTGCCGCGGCGGATGCCCGCAAGCCTCTCGTGGATCGCGGCATCATCTGCGACCCTCGCGAAATCCGCCAATACCTCCGCGTCGTCCAGCAGGCGCTCGCCGACAACGTCGGTGAGCAGGCGGGTCAACCGGGGGTTCGCTGCGAACAGCCAGCGGCGCAGCGTGATGCCGTTGGTCTTGTTGACGATGCGCTCCGGATAGAGTTGGTGCAGCTCGCGGAACACGGTCTGGCGCATCAGCTCGGTATGCAGCGCCGACACGCCATTCACCTTGTGCGCCCCGATAAAGGCCAGCGAGCTCATGCGCAGGCGGCGGCCGGCATTGTCGTCGATCAGCGAGAGCGCGGCCAGCGGCGGCGCATCCGTCCGGGACTGGGCACAGACCGCGTCCAGATGCAGCCGGTTGATTTGGAAGACAATCTGCATGTGGCGCGGCAGCAGCCGCTCCATCAGCGACACCGGCCAGCTCTCCAGCGCCTCGGGCAGCAGTGTATGGTTGGTATATGCGATGGTATTCGTGGTGATCTGCCACGCCTCATCCCATGGCAATTCGTGCAGGTCGACCAGGATGCGCATCAATTCGGCGACGGCGATCGCCGGATGCGTGTCGTTCAACTGGATCGCCGCCTTGTCCGGCAGCAGGCGGATGTCGTCGTTCTGCTGGCGCATGTGGCGCGCCACCAGGTCCTGCAGCGACGCGGAGGTGAAGAAGAACTCCTGACGCAGCCGAAGTTCCTGGCCGGCCGGCGTCTCGTCGCTCGGATACAGCACCTGTGAGATGGCATTGGCGCGGTCCCGCGGCTCCAGCGCGCGGATATGATCGCCGCGATTGAATGCGTCCAGCCGCAAGGGATCGGCCGCCCGCGCCGACCAAAGCCGCAATGTATTGGAGTAGTGTCCGCGCCAGCCCACCACCGGCGTGTCGTAGGCAACCGCGTCAACCATCTCGGCCGGATGCCAGGCGTATCGTATGGTGCCATCGGCTGCGGTCTGGGTCTCCACAGTGCCGCCGAAGCCGACCAGATGGGTGGCGTCCGGCCGCGTGACCTCCCAGGGATTGCCGAAGGTCAGCCAGTTCTCGGGATATTCGTGCTGCCAGCCCTCCTTGATGACCTGGCGGAACATGCCGTGGTCGTAGCGGATGCCGTAGCCGTGCGCGGCTATGCGCAGCGTCGCCATGCTCTCCATGAAGCACGCCGCCAAGCGCCCAAGGCCGCCATTGCCCAGCGCCGCATCGTGTTCGACGTTGCGCAACCGGTCGTAATCCACCCCGAGTTCGGCGAGCGCGGTGCGCATGCGATCGACCAGCCCCAGATTGCTGAGCGAATCATGCAGTAGCCGGCCGATCAGGAACTCGAGTGACAGATAGTAGACGCGCTTGCCCTGGGAGATATAGTTGGTGCGGGTCGATGCCAGCCAACGCTCCAGCACATGGTCGCGCACGGCGAGTGCGGCCGCCATGAACCAGTCCCAATCGGTTGCAACGATAGGATCGCGGCCGACCGCGTAGGTCAACTTCGTGACCACGCTCTGTCGCAGCGCCGCGACGTCCTCGTCTTCCGCAGGGATCGGAATGCGCGATGCGTCCGCACCGGAGATCAGGGCTGAGCTCATGGTTCAAGCGTTTTCCAGCGAGAGAGGAAACAACAGGTTAACGCAAACTCCGCCGCCGTCCCGGCCGCTCAGGCCAGGAAATCACGCACTGCCTGCAGAAACAAGTCCAGCTTGTCGTGGTGCACCCAGTGCCCCGCGCCCTCAACGCCCAGCAGATGGGCATTTTGGAAGTAGCCGGCGCGGCCGTCCTCCGCCGGATTCTTCGCCCAGCTCTCCTTGCCGTAGACCAGCAGAGTCGGACACACGATGCGCGACCAGAGCGCCGCGATCTCCTCGCGTGTCATGTCATAGGGCGGCCAGACGCGGACGTAATTGTCGAATTTCCAGCTATAGGTGCCATCCTCGTTCTGGTTGACACCGTGCTGCGTGAGATGCCGCGCCTGTTCAGCGGAGAGGTGCGGGTTCTCCGCCTGCATCCGCCGCAGCGCGTCCTCGATCGAGGCATAGCGCCGTGGCAGCCGTCCAGACAGCGAGCGCTGTTCGTCGATCCAGTCGCGCATGCGCTGGTCGATCGCCCGGCGCGGCTCGGCGCCGGCCGGGCGTGGCGGCGGCCCGATGCCCTCGATCACCACCAGACGGCGCACCGCGTCGGGATACACGCCGGCATAGCGCGTCGCGATGTTGCCGCCGAGCGAATGGGCGACGATGGCGACCGGCGCCAACTCCTGCTGGTGGACGAGTTGTGCCAGGTCATAGATGTAGCTCGCCATCGTGTAGTGGCCGGACGCCGACCAGGCGGAATCGCCGTGGCCGCGCAGGTCAGGCGCGATGATGTGGTACTCGTCGCGCAGCGCTGTCGCCACCCAGTCCCAGTTGCGGCAGTGGTCGCGCCCGCCATGCAGCAGCAGCAGCGGTGGTGCGGACGGGTTGCCCCAATCGACGTAATGCAACCGCAGCCGCTGCGAGAAGTAGACGCGCGAAGTGGGGCCGGACGACGTGGTGACACTCATTGGGCATTATTTTGGCGCATAACCGGTATGGCGACCAGTGTTGGCTCGATCGTCTCGTCCCCGCTCCGACGAACCAGCAGCGTCGCTCTCCCAGGCGATATCCGGGACAAACCGCCGTCGTGCGCTGCGTCGCGACGCCGATGCGCGCCGTTGCAGCCGGCGCCGAACACGCTCGAGGATGCATCCCGTGACGATCAGCGGCGCGCACCCCTTGGCTTCCCAGGTCAGCGAAGCGAACGATGGATACAGCGTCGTGACCGCGCCGCCATTGGCGAAATGGGCACGATCGCCGGTGTCCAGGTAGCTTTCCGCCGGCAGCCCCGCAGCGAACACCACGTCGTGCACCTCGAGCTCGACATGCCAGTAGGTGACGCGCCGCGCTTCCACCTGCGATATCGTCTGGCCGTTCACCAGATATTTGATCGGGATGAGCACGCCATCGGCAAATACCGCATGGTCGGGTGAAAGCAGCAGCGGGCGCCGTGGCAGGCCGGCGCCAAAGGCGTTCGCCTCGATTCGGACAGGCAACACTGCATGCGCGCGAGGATGGCCCGTGGTTCTTACGGTCCGATGACCGAGCCAGCGAACCGGCCGAAACGGACCGCCGATCAGCGTCACGACCTCGTCATCCAGGCGCAGATGTTCCACGTTCACTTCGCCGCGCCGGGTCAGAATGCGCGTTCCGGCGGCGAAGCAGGGCAGCGTTACAGTGCTGCCGCTGCTGTCGGTGCCCAATGCGAATTGGCCGTCGGTGTAGCTGCCAAGCAAAATGAGGCTGGCAACGGATGTGCCGGCGCTGTCCAGGGTCAACGTGCCGACGGCTGTTGCCGTCTGCGTGTAGTGCACGCTGTCGGCGTTGACACCGTGCAGAACAATCGAACCGCCGTTGGCAAAGCCTGAGATTGGCGGCGTGTCGCCGGTGTCGATCGGGACGCCAACGCCAAGAGCAATATCGAGCGTCGCGCTGGAATGCAGATCGACCGTGCCCTCAACATCCGGGCCGATGGTGATCGAACTCGGCACGACAATGTGGCCGGTCCCACCGATGGCGGTCAGGGTCCCACTGTCGGCAGTGATGGTACCATTGTTGACGCTGTTGCCGAGCGCGGTGCCGGCAAACTCGAGACTGCCGTTGTTCACCACATTGCTCTGGTCAAAGAACGTGAAGAACGTTCCGTTGTTGAGCACCGGACCGGCGATGGACGCGGTTGCCGTGGACCGCACGATGCTGCCTACGAAGAGCTCGGCGCCGGGATCGACGGTGATCGTACCGGCGGCCGCGGTTCCAGCGGTGCCGATTTCGAGGATCGACGTGGCATCGAGGCTGACACTGCCATCGGTGATCACGAGATCTCCGACCTGAACGCTGGCGTGATTGCTGACGTCGAGCGCTCCGCTCGCGACTGGCGGCGTCGGCGCGCCCGGCACCAGCAAGAGCGTCCCCAGATTGAGGATGCCGCTGATATTCATGGTCCCGCCGTCGGCACGCACATCGCCAGCGGCCAGAGCTACGGCGCCTGCCGACAGCGTCGCACCTGCGCCGATATCCACGATGCCGGCATTCACCACCTCGATGAAAAAACCCGGCACCCCATGCACGGCACCTATCGTCACCATGGTGGTGACGACGTTTCCCGTCAGGGTAATGTCGCTGGTGGTCGGAGCTGGTGGAAAGCCAGGGCTGAACGGTGGATTTGCAATTGTGAAAGTGTCGAGCGAGTACCCGCCTGTCAGCGTGACGTTGTCATTGACCGTCAGGTCGAGTGCGCTCGCCGGACCGGCAATGCTGATCGTGCCGGTAGTTGGTCCGTCGATCGTGGCGGAGTCGGCCGCGCCTGGGACGGCGCCCGCCGCAAGCCCGGTGGTGAGATCAAACCAATTACTGATGCTGTTCCAATCGCCCGAACCTATGGTCGTCCAGGAATACGAGTCGCCCATGACTTCGTCCCTTCACCCAGGATGCCGACCGGTATGACCGGAGGGCCGAACTCACCCGATTGGTGGTCGCTTTCGGTGCCATTCGGTGCCGCGCTCGTACGCCGCTGCCACGCGCAGCACCGTCGCATCGTCGAAGTAGCGCCCGGCGAACTGAACCGACAGCGGCAGACCGTTGCTCGACAGCCCCGCCATCATCGCCAACGCCGGATGGCCGGTGACATTGAACGGCGTGCGTGCCTGCCGGGGGTAGGTGCGGGCGGTCTCGGGCGCATCCTCGATCCGACTCGCCGGGTCCATCGAACTGGCGCAGATCAGCACGTCGCAGTCGCGGAACACGTCCTCGACCGCGGCGATCATCTGCAGCCGCCGGCGCTGCGCGCCGACATAATCGCCGGCATTCATGAACGCGCCCGGCATCAGCCGCTGGCGCGACAACTGCCCATAGTCGCCAGGCCGCGAGCGCAGCCAGGGCGCGTGGATCGACCAGGCTTCGCTGCACAGGATCGCCCGGTTCACCGCGGCGAACTCATTGAGCGACGGCAGCGTGACGTTGCGCAGCTCCGCGCCCTCGGCCTGCAACACGCGGGCGGCATCCTCGATTGCCGCGGTGACCTCCGGATCAGCGGGCTTATCGATCTCATGGAAGTGCCGTACGAAGCCCACCCGCAGATCGCGCACCCCGCGGTCCAGCATGCGCCCGAAATACCGCGCATTGGACGGGGCACTCCCTGGATCGGCCGGATCGTGGCCGGCGATCGCATCCAGCAGCAGCGCGTTGTCCGCGACGGTGCGGGTCAGCGGCCCGACATGGTCGAGTGTGAACGACAGCGGGAACACGCCGCGCCGTGACACCAGCCCGTAGGTCGGCTTCAGCCCGACGATGCCGCAGGCGGAGGCAGGGTTGCGCACCGAGCCGCCGGTGTCGGAGCCGAGCGCCAGCGGAAACAGTCCGGCGCATATCCCCGCGCCGGAGCCGGACGATGACCCGCCGGGATGGTGCCCAGGGTTCCACGGGTTGCGCGCCGGCGGGAACGGCAGATCGAAGCTTGGCCCGCCGATGGCGAACTCGTGGGTGGACAGCTTGCCCAGGATGATCGCCCCGGCCTGGCGAAGTTTGGCGATCACCGCCGCATCGGCCTTGGCGACGTTGTCCACCAAGATCTTCGAATGGCAGGTGGTCGGCAGGCCGGCGACGTCGATGATGTCCTTGATGCCGACCGGGACCCCGTGCAGCGGACCGCGCACGCGGCCGGCGGCGATCTCGGTCTCGGCCGCCCGCGCCGCGTCCATCGCGGCATCGGCGTCCAGCCGGATGAAGGCGTGCAGCTTCGGGTCCAGCCGCTCGATGCGCGCCAGCAGCGCGGTGAGCAGCTCGACCGGCGAAAGGCGGCGCGCGGCGAACGCACGCACCGTCTCGGCGGCGGTCAGCCACTGCGGCTCCCTCACAGCCCTGTCCCCACGCGCATCGGCGGCCAGGGTTCCGCGGCGGGATCGGTGGGATGTTCGATTGCGCCGCGGTTGCCGAGAGCCTGTTCGGCGGCGAGCGCGACGTCGTCGGGGAACTCCGCCAGCGCCTTGTCCAGGCCGGCCTGGTGCGCCAGCTTCGCGATCAGGTCCTTGTCCATCTTCGTCTCCGTGCTGCCTCGCGCCGATCATGCGATCGGCCGCCTGGGAACGGAAGGCGGAGAAAGAGAGGCGGTGCAGCGGGGAGCCGCACCGCCCAAGGGG
>DASXNR010000331.1:0-17480 GCA_036494925.1 Acetobacteraceae bacterium | reverse complement strand
TCCTACGCGTGGTACGAACGCCCTGCCGCACTACTCGCCACGTAGGATGGGTAGAGCGCAGCGAAACCCATCGAACCGCCGCCGGGGATCGCCTAGTACCGATAAAGATCGTGCTTGAATGGCCCCGAGGCGGGCACCCCGATATACTCCGCCTGCTGCGGCGTGAGCCTGGTCAATTTCGCGCCGACTTTAGCCAGGTGCAGCGCCGCGACCTTCTCGTCCAGCGACTTCGGCAATGTATAGACCTGCCGTTCGTACCGGCCGGCCGGCGCGGTGAACAGCTCGATCTGCGCCAGCACCTGGTTGGTGAAGCTGGCGCTCATCACAAAGCTCGGATGGCCGGTCGCATTGCCCAGGTTCACCAGCCGCCCCTCGCTCAGCACGATCAGCCGCTTGCCGTCAGGGAAAACCACCTCGTCAACTTGCGGTTTGACATTTTCCCACCGGTAGTTGCGCAGCGACTCGATCTGGATCTCGGAATCGAAGTGACCGATGTTGCAGACCACGGCACGATGTTTCATCGCCCGCATGTGATCCAGCGTGATCACATCCACATTGCCGGTGGCGGTGACGAAGATGTCGCCGACCGGCGCCGCATCGTTCATGGTGGTGACCTGATAGCCTTCCATCGCCGCCTGTAGCGCGCAGATCGGGTCCACCTCGGTCACCATCACGCGGCAGCCGGCATTGCGCAGCGACGCGGCCGAGCCCTTGCCGACATCGCCGAAGCCGTTCACCACGGCGACCTTGCCGGCCATCATCACGTCGGTGCCGCGCCGGATGCCGTCCACCAGCGACTCCCGGCAGCCGTACAGGTTGTCGAACTTGGATTTGGTCACGCTGTCGTTCACGTTGATCGCCGGCGTCAGCAGCTTGCCGTCGCGTGCCATGTCGCGCAGGCGGTGCACGCCGGTCGTGGTCTCCTCGGAGACGCCGCGCACGTCCTTCAGCATCTCCGGATATTCCTGGTGCATCAGCAGCGTCAGATCGCCGCCGTCGTCGAGGATCATGTTCGGCGTCCAGCCGTCGGGTCCGCGCACCGTCTGCTCGATGCACCACCAGAATTCATCCTCGCCCATGCCTTTCCAGGCGAACACCGGGACCCCGGCCACGGCCACTGCCGCCGCGGCATGGTCCTGGGTGGAGAAGACGTTGCAGGACGACCAGCGCACAGTGGCGCCCAGTGCCTGGAGCGTCTCGATCAGCACCGCGGTCTGCACCGTCATGTGCAGGCAGCCGGCGATCCGCGCCCCCTTCAGCGGTTTGGAGGCGCCGTATTCCTCGCGCGTCGCCATCAGGCCGGGCATCTCGTCCTCGGCCATGGCGATCTCCTTGCGGCCCCATTCAGCCAGGGAGATGTCCTTTACCTTGTAGTCCTCGGTCGCCATGTCCGCTCGCTCCTGCTGCGTTCGGCGGCTATATAAAGATATCTGCATGTTTAGCAATCGTTGTCGGATGGTTGCCTTGCCGGGTGAACTGTCGCAAAGGGACGGTCATGGCCGAGCGACAGCGTGTACTTCTGCTGACCGGGGCGAGCCGCGGCATCGGCCACGCCACGGTGAAGGCGTTCTCGGACGCCGGATGGCGCGTGCTGACCATCTCGCGCCATCCGTTCGATCCGCGCTGCCCGTGGGATGGCGCCGGGAACCATATCCAGCTCGACCTGGCCGACATCCCCAGCGTGCAGGCGGAGATGCCGCGGCTGCGCGACATCGTCGGCGATGGGCTGGACGCGCTGATCAACAACGCCGCCGTTTCGCCGAAGCAGACCGACGGCGGGAAGATCCAGGCGCTGGAGATGGCGCATGCCGACTGGCTGCACATCTTCAACGTGAACTTCTTCGCCTGCGTGGCACTGGTGCAGGGGCTGCGCACGCCGCTGGAGGCGGCACAGGGGACCGTCGTGAACATGACCTCCATCGTTGGCTCACGGGTGCATCCGTTCGCCTCGGCGGCCTATGCCGCCTCGAAGGCGGCGCTGTGGGCACTGACGCGCGAATTGGCGGCCGATCTCGGCCGCGCCGGCGTGCGGGTGAACGCGGTGTCTCCGGGCGAGATCGACACCGGCATCCTGTCGCCGGGCACCGACACCATCGTCGAACGCGACATTCCGCTGCACCGGCTGGGCAAGCCCAGGGACGTGGCCGACCTGCTGCTGTTCCTGTGCTCGAATTCCGCGACCTATATTTCGGGGTCGGAGATCCACATCGACGGCGGGCAGCGGGTGTAACCCGACAAGGCCAGCCGCAAGAAACCGAACCGGAGGAAACACCATGACGTTGCGCAGCACCGCGCTGGTCGCCGGCCTTGCGTTGCTTGCCGGCCAGACTGCCCACGCCGGCACCAGCGACATCCTGATCGGGCTGGACGCGAAGATCAGCTATGGCCCCGACGGGCAGGTGAACGGCGCTCCCGGCAACGACGCGGTGCTGGTGATGGATGTGTCCAATCCGGCGAAGCCGAAAATCCGCGCCAGCCTGCCTCTGACCAACTCGCTGCTGGGCCCACCGACCAATCTCCAGATCACGCCGGATGGCAAGCTCGGCCTGGTGGCGAATTCGGTGGTCAACGTGCAGGACGGATCCGCCTGGAAGACCGTGCCGGACGACAAGCTGTTCGTCATCGATCTCACCGCCAACCCGCCGAAGCTGATCGACACGGTGACGGTAGGCAAGCAGCCATCCGGACTGTCGATCTCGACCAAGGGCGACCTCGCGCTGATCGCCAACCGTGCCGGCAAGAGCGTGTCGGTCGTATCGATCCAGGGGAACACGGTGAAGGCGGTGGGCGAGGTGCCACTGGAGCAGGAAGCCGCTGCCGTGGTGATCACGCCGGATGGCAGGCGCGCCTTCGTGGCCATGAACCTGGTGAACAAGATCGGCGTGCTGGCGATCGACGGCACCAACGTGAGCTACGACAAGACGCTGGATATTCCGTCGGCGTTCAACCCGTACAACATCGACATCACGCCGGATGGCAGGTTCGCCGTGTCGTCGCACACCGGCGCACAGGGGATCAACGCGGATGCCGAGGTCAGCATCGACGCGTCGGGTGCGCATCCGCATGTGGCGGACATCATGGCGCCCGGCAACGGCGCCGAGGGGTTCGCCATTGCGCCGAACGGCAAGTGGGCGGTGACGCCGCTGATCGAGGGATCAGGCGCGAAGCCGTCGGCGTGGAATTATACCAAGGGCGGACATGCGGCGCTGATGTCGGTCGGCCCTGGCGGCAAGCTGACGGTGGTGAACAAGGCACCGATCGGCGCTCTGCCGGAGGGCCTCGCGTTCAGCCCGAACAGCGAGTACGTCTACATCGGCAATTATATCGACAAGAATATGCAGGTCTTCCGCATTGCCGGCGGGAAGCTGGTCGCGGTTGGAACGATGGCGTTGCCTGGTCAGCCGGCGTCGATGCGGGGGCCGGCGCGGTAGGGCAGCCGCGACGACAAGCGATGGGTTTCGCTGCGCTCTACCCATCCTACGTACGGTAGACGACGCAGGGCGAAACCCATCATCCCGCCGTTCAGGTATTCATCGCATCGAAGAAGTCGTTGTTGGTCTTGCTGTATTTCAGCTTGTCCAACAGGAACTCCATCGCATCCACTGTCCCCATCGGGTTCAGGATCCGGCGCAGCACCCACATCTTCGACAGCGTGCTCTTCTCCACCAGCAGCTCTTCCTTGCGCGTACCCGACTTGGTGATGTCGATTGCCGGGAACGTCCGCTTGTCGGACAGCTTGCGGTCCAGAATGATTTCCGAATTGCCGGTGCCCTTGAACTCCTCGAAGATCACTTCGTCCATCCGGCTGCCGGTATCGATCAGCGCGGTCGCGATGATGGTCAGCGACCCGCCCTCCTCGATGTTGCGTGCCGCACCGAAGAACCGCTTCGGCCGCTGCAGCGCGTTCGCGTCCACGCCGCCGGTCAGCACCTTGCCGGAGCTCGGCACCACCGTGTTGTAGGCGCGCGCCAGCCGGGTGATCGAATCCAGCAGGATCACCACGTCGCGCTTGTGCTCGACCAGGCGCTTGGCCTTCTCCAGTACCATCTCGGTCACCTGGACGTGGCGCGTCGCCGGTTCGTCGAAGGTCGAGCTGATCACCTCGCCCTTCACGCTGCGCGCCATGTCGGTGACTTCCTCCGGCCGCTCATCGATCAGCAGCACGATCAGGAACACCTCGGGATGGTTGCCGGCGATGGCGGTGGCGATGTTCTGCAGCATCACCGTCTTGCCGGTGCGCGGCGGCGCCACGATCAGCGCGCGCTGGCCCTTGCCGATCGGCGAGATCAGATCGATCACCCGCGGCGTGTAGTCCTTGCTCGGACCCTTCGCCACCGACTGGAAGTTCTCCACTTCCATCTTCAGTCGTTCATCGGGATACAGCGGCGTTAGGTTGTCGAAATTGATCCTGTGCCGCACGGACTCCGGCGGCTCGAAGTTAATGGAATTGACCTTGAGCAGGGCAAAGTACCGCTCGCCATCCTTCGGCGCGCGGATCTGGCCTTCGACCGAGTCCCCGGTGCGCAGGCCGAAACGGCGCACCTGGCTTGGGCTCACATAGATGTCATCGGGGCCTGGCAGGTAATTGGCTTCCGGGCTGCGCAGGAACCCGAATCCGTCGGGCAGGATTTCCAGCGTGCCCTCGCCGTGAATCGCCTGGTCGTTCTCGGCCAGGTTCTTCAGGATCGCGAACATCATGTCCTGCTTGCGCAGTGACGACGCGTTTTCGATCTGCAGCGATTCGGCGTAGCTCAGCAGGTCGGAGGGTGTTTTGGCCTTTAGTTCGGCAAGATGCATGGACACAGTCCAATTGATGATGCGGGACAGGGGCGGAAAGCCCTGTGTGTCGTTGCCGGCCATCGCATTCGATGGCCAGGTTCGGTCCCGTCTGGTGGGGGAATCGAGGTGGCGGTCTGACGTCACCTCGCGGAGGGAGAGCCGGAAGCTAGGCGCACCGGCCGCCCTCCGTCAACCGGCACGTGGGACGATCAACGGGGAAAGTCAAGGGCTTCCCGCTCGGGGCTTCCCGCGCGGCGTTGTCAGAACGGCCGGACGATGACCATCACCACGATGACGATCATCAGCAGCGTCGGCACTTCGTTGGCGATACGGTAGAAGCGCTGCGATCGCCGGTTGCGGTCTTCCAGAAAGTCACGCCGCCAGCGCGACATCGCACCGTGGAAGCCTGACAATAGCAGCACCATAACCAGCTTCACGTGCCACCAGCCGGCGGACCAGTCGACGATCCCCGGCGTCAACACGAGCAGAATGCCGAACGTCCAGGTGGCGATCATCGCGGGGTTGATGATCTGTTTCAGCAGCCGGCGCTCCATCACCTTGAAGCGTTCGCTCTCGGCCGAGCCCGGGCGCATATCGCAGTGGTACACGTATAGCCGAGGCAGATAGAACATGCCGGCCATCCAGGCGATCACCGCGATGATGTGGAGCGCCTTGGTCCACGGATACAGCACGGCGAGGAACCCTATCGTCATGCCAGCGGACACAGGCTGCGGTCGGCCGGACAGATGCGCCCGCCGGCATGGCTGCACAGGCCTGCGCCATGCGCTCGCGCGCGCCGAACCAGATCCGCCAGCGCCGCAATGAATGCAGCGTCCGCATTCGGCGTGGGGACACGGAAATAGCCCGGTACTCCGAGCCGTTCCGCCAGTCCTCGGTAGTCGATGTCGAGCTCGACCAGCGTCTCGGAATGGTCCGAGACGAACGCGATCGGCACCACCAGCACCGCGACCCCGTCATGCGCGGCACGTTCGATTTCTGCTTCCGTGCTCGGCCCGATCCAGCGCTGTGGCGTCGCGCGCGACTGATAGCAGATTGCCCGGTCGGCCGCCTGACCCCACTTCGCCACCACGCGCGCGACGGTCTGCTCGATCTGCCACTGGTACGGATCGCCCGCCTGCACGATCGATTCCGGCAGGCCGTGCGCGGAGAACAGCACGCGCAGTCCAGTGGTCTCCGGAAGCTGTTCGCGTGCCGCCTGCCACGCGGTACGCAGCAGGGTCGCGATCGCGGCGATGTAGGCTGCGTCGGTCGGGTAGCAGCACAGCACTGTGGTGTCCGCCACCAGACCGACGCGCGCGGCCGCCTCGCGCCAAGCGGTGAGCGAGCTGCCGGTCGTCGCGGTGGAATGCTGCGGATACAGCGGCAGCAGCACCACCGCATCCGGCTTCCAGTCGCGCACCGCACGGGCAGCCTGGTCGCTGAGCGGGTGCCAGTAGCGCATGGCGATGAAGCACCTCACATCGAACTCGGTGAGTTGCGCCTCCACTGCGGTTGCCTGGGTGCGGGTAAGTTCCAACAGCGGCGATCTGCCTCCCAGCGCGGCATAGGCCGCGCGCGCCGGCTCGAGCCGTGCCGCCGCGATGCGCCGCGCCAGAAACGGCCGAACGAAGAACGGCACGCGCAGGATTGCGGGATCGGCAAAGATATTGAGCAGGAACGGCCTGATCGCCTCCGGCCGATCGGGTCCGCCCAGGTTGAACAGGACGACGGCGACCCTAGGGCGCACGCACCTGCTCCACCAGCGCGGCGACATGCTCCGGTGGCGTCTGCGGAACGATCCCGTGGCCAAGGTTGAATATGGCAGGCAGGCCCTGCAAGGCGGACAGCACCGCCGTTGTCTCGCTCTGCAGCGCCTGGCCACCGGCGACCAGCGCCAGTGGATCGAGATTGCCCTGCAACGCCACACCCGGCGGTATGACGCGAGACGCAAGCCCCGGATCCATCGCGGTATCCAGTCCGACGCCGTCGACACACGTCGCAGCGGCATAGTCCCCGATCAACAGGCCTGCGAGGCGCGGAAATCCGATCACCGGGACATTCGGATGGCGTGCGCGCAGCGCTGCGCGAACAGTTTTCGTCGGCTGGACGACATGGCGATGGAACTGCGACGGCGGCAGGATCCCCGCCCAGCTATCGAACAGCATCACTGCCTCGGCGCCGGCCTGGATCTGGCCCGCCAGATACGTGACCGTCGCTTCGGTCAACAGCGTGATCAGCCGATCGAACAGCTCCGGCCGGGTGTAGGCCATCGCGCGGGTTGCCGCGAAGTCACGCGAGCCGCCGCCCTCCACCATGTAGCAGGCGACGGTGAACGGTGCCCCGGCAAAGCCGATCAGCGCGCATTCGGCAAATCCCTCGTCGGCTAGCCGGACACGCACCAGCCGCACTGTGTCCAGGATCGGCGCGACCGCTCCGGCCACCCGATCCAGCCGCAAGGCGTTCAATGCAGCTTCGTCACGCAGCGGCGGCAACACCGGCCCTTCGCCTTCGCGGTACTCCAGGCCCTGACCCAGCGCCCAGGGAACCATGGGAAGATCGCTGAACAGGATCGCCGCGTCGAAGCCAAAGCGGCGGATCGGTTGCAGTGTCAGTTCCGCGGCCAGTGCGGGCGTGGTGCACAGAGCGATGAAATCGTCCGCCTTGGCCCGGATCGCTCGATACTCGGGGAGGTAGCGGCCAGCCTGGCGCATCAGCCAGATCGGCGGCGGCCAGACCGGCTCGCCGGCCAGTGTCCGCAGCAAGGGTTTCGCCGCTGTCTCCATGGCTATCGCTTAAACAGGAAAGAAAGATAAAGGAATGGATGAAGGGGTGATTGGGCCTGTGAATCCCGTGGATCGTATTCTGCATCGGTCCTGGGGCCGATATTCACGGCAACACGACCGGCGAAGCGATTGACTCGACCGTATTGTGCGACCCTGTCCCCATATCCCCATCGTGTCCTGCGGAGTCCTCCACAGTACCCGCCACGGTACGCGCCATCCCCGGTCTTCCATGCCGGAGGCGGACAATGTGCTGGCGGTCCCCGCTATCCCCGCTATCCTCAGCTCCATGCCTGATCACCGCATCAATCTTCACCTGGTCTCCGACGCCACCGGCGAGACGCTGAATGCCATCGCCCGTGCCACCACGGTACAGTTCGAGCATGCCGACATCCTTTACCATCGCTGGAGCCTGATCCGGACCCGTTTCCAGCTGCACCGTGTGCTGGAGGGCGTCGAGCACGAACCGGGGCCGGTGCTCTCCACCCTGGTCGACCGGGCGTTGCGCACCGAACTGGAAACCACATGCCGGCGTCTGAACGTGCCGGTGGTCAACGTGCTCGATCCGGTGATGAACCTGCTGCAGGACTATATCGGCGAGGAGGCCGCGGCGCGCCCTGGCCGTCAATATGCATTGAACGCCGATTATTTCCGCCGCATCGATGCGATGCACTACGTACTGGCGCACGATGATGGCCAGGCGCAACCGGGGCTGGCCGAGGCTGATGTGGTGCTGGTGGGCGTGTCGCGCAGCTCGAAGACGCCGACCTGTTTCTACCTGGCCAATCGCGGCATCAAGGCGGCCAATGTGCCGCTGGTGCCGAACCTGCCGGAGCCGCCCGGGCTGGAGACCGTCGAGTGTCCGGTGGTCGGCCTGACGCTCGACCCCGATGCGCTGATCGAGATCCGCCGGCACCGGCTGCGGCTGATAGCCGCCGGCGATGCGGTCGCCATCGCCCGGCAGAACAGCACCGAGTACATCGACGAGGACGCAGTGAAGGCGGAGCTGCTGTGGGCACGGCGGCTGTGCAACCGCCGCGGCTGGCCGGTGATCGACGTGACGCGGCGCTCGATCGAGGAGACTGCGGCTACCGTGCTGCAGCTCATGGATGGGTGGCACGAGCGCCGGCGCAAGGATGCCGCGGCCGCGAAGGTCTGATGTTTCAGCTGCGGTCCCCACGGCTGGTCCTTGCCAGCGCCTCCGTGTCGCGTCGCGCCCTGCTGGCGGCGGCAGGCCTGACCTTCGAGGTGCGTCCGGCGGACATCGACGAAACGGCGGTCAAGCGCGACGCTCGGGCCGAGGGTATGGGTGCCGAGGTGACGGCACTGCTGCTGGCCGGACTGAAGGCGTCGGCGGTCGCGCTGCGCGAGCCCGGAGCGCTGGTGATCGGCGCCGACCAGATCCTTGTGTGCGACGGTGTCTGGTTCGACAAGCCGGCCGACGCCGCCGCAGCGCGTGGGCAACTGCGCGCACTGCGTGGGCGGAGCCACATGCTGGCAACCGCCACGGTATGCCATCAGGGCGACAACCGGATCTGGCACGATGTCGCTGCGCCCTGCCTTACCATGCGCGACTTCAGCGACGATTTCCTCGAGCGCTATCTGGCGGTCGAGGCGGCTAGTGTGGCCAGCACGGTCGGCGCATACCGGTTGGAGGGCCACGGTGTGCATCTGTTCGACGCGATCAATGGCGAGCATTCCGCCATTCTCGGTCTTCCGTTGCTGCCGCTGCTATCGTTCCTTCGTCGGAAGCACGTCGTCATGGACTAGTTCTAGTGGCGTGGCGCACTGCATGATGGGTTTCGCTGCTGCGCTCTACCCATCCTACGGCAACGCACGCGCCGACGCGCCAACTCTTAGGATGGGTAGAGCGCAGCGAAACCCATCGGGCCAAGTGATCGCGCGAGTTTTCCGCTCAGGCCAAACAAGTTCTGGCGCGATTTTCGGGTCATCGTGAACGTGTCTAGTTCTAGTGCACACCCGCCGGCCGAAAACCTGCGATCAGCTCCTCGATCTTCACCGGGTCCGACTGTTCCATCACGTGCCGCGCGAATCGCGCGCACGCGTCGATCTCGACCGATCGCACCGCCTGTTTCACCCGCGGAACGGCCGAGGCCGCCATGCTGAAGCTGCGCAACCCGAGCCCGAGCAGCAGCGGCGTCAGCCGTGGATTGGCCGCCATCTCGCCGCATACCGAGACCGGCATCCGCATCCGCAGCGCGGCCTCGGTGGCGAACTGCACCAGCCGCAGGACCGCGGGGTGCAGCGGATCGTACAACTCGGCGACATCGGTCTCGCCGCGGTCCACCGCCAGGGTATAGGCGGTCAGGTCATTGGTGCCGATGGCGAAGAAATCGGCCTCCAGTGCCAGCGCATCGGCTGACAGCGCGGCACCGGGCGTCTCGATCATGATCCCGAGCGGAGGCAGCTTGTCCGGGATGCGTTCGCCACGCCGCCGCAGACGCCGTGCCACCCGCTCGTACACGTCGCGCGCCGCGCGCACTTCGGCGACCGTGGTGACCATCGGCAGCATCACCCGCACCGGTCCTGCCGTGGCGACGCGCAGAATGGCGGAAAGCTGCGTCTCCAACAGCTCCACGTGGCGCAGCAGCAGCCGGATTCCGCGCAGGCCGAGTGCCGGATTGGCGTCGGCGATGTCGGGCACGATCCCGGCACTGGCGAGTGCCTCGATGTCCTTCTCGCCGCCCCAGTCGAGCACCCGGATCGCCACCGGATCACCACCCATCGCCTCCACGATGCCGCGGTAGGTCTCGGTCTGGGTATTCTCGTCCGGCACCGTTTCGCGGTTCATGAACAGGAACTCGGTGCGCAGCAGGCCGATCCCGACCGCACCCGACTGGGCGATCAGCGGCAGTTCGAGCGGCAGCTCGAGGTTGGCCTGCAATTCCACCGTCTCGCCATCCGACGTCTCGGCAGGCAGCCGGCGCAGCTTGGCGAAGCGCTGGCGTTCGCGCGCGAACGCGGTGACCGCCCGGCGCGCCGCGATCAGTGTCTCCGGCCCCGGGTTCAGCACCACGCTGCCGGTCGCACCATCGATCACCACAATGTCACCGGGCTGGATCGCATGGGCGAGGCCGGCCGCTCCCAGCACCGACGGCACGCCGAGGGCCCGGAGCATCACCGAGGTGTGGCCTTCGGCTCCGCCCTCCTCGGTCGCCACGCCGGCGAGCCGTGACGGATCGAGCAGCGCCGCGTCCGACGGCCGCAGCGACTCGCTGATCAGCACTGCCCCCTCGGGCAGGCCGGCAAAGCTGCGGTACGGGGCACGCGTCAGGTTGCGCACCAGCCGCCGTCCGATCTCGCGCACCTCCTCGGCTCGTCGCGTCAGGGCGGCGCGGTCATCCGCGGGCATGCCGGGTTCGGCCTGCGCCATGATCGTCGCGGCGATCGCCTCGACCTCGTCCACCACCGCGCTTTCGGCCGACAGCAAGGTCTCTTCGATCCGCCGCCGCACGGCGCGGATCAGACGCGACGAGCTTAACATGCGTATGTAGGCGTCGATGAGCGGCGCCAGCTCCGCCTGACTTTCCTCGGGCAGCACCGACAGCCGATGACGCAGCTTGGTGAGCTGCTTGCGCGACTGCGCGATGGCCGCATCCAGCCGGGCGCCCTCCGCGGCACTGTCCGCTGCCTGGATCTTGTGCCGGGTGATTTCCGGTGTCGGCTCCGACGCGCGGAACACCGGTCCGATCGCGACACCGGCGGACACCGGGATACCGCTGAAGCGGGCCTCCGGCCGGGCGTTCTCGGGCCGCGCGCGGCCAAGGCGTCGGTGCTGGGGTGGCGGCGGGCTAGCCTTGTTCATCGAAGCCGGACTCGACCAGCGAGGCGAGGGCATCGAGCGCTTCCTTGGCGTCCCATCCCTCGGCGCGCAGCTCAAGCACCGCGCCTTTGCCGGCCCCCAGCATCATCAGGCCCATGATCGATCGCGCCGGCACCGACTGCCCGTCACGAATGACATCGACCGCGGCGCCGAATCTCTCGGCCATCATGACGAACTTGGCGGCCGCCCGGGCATGCAGCCCCCGCTTGTTGGGGACCGTCACGTTGCGGGTCAGGACCGGGGCGTTGGAGGCCGAAGAAAAGTCTGCTGAGGACGGGTCTCCGTCCTGCGGCGTCATCCGCAGCAGCCGTTGAGCTTGCAGCCGGGCAGCACATGCGAGGCGGCGGCAATGTATTTCCGCCCCGCCTCCTCAGCGCAGTTCACGGCATCGGCCAGCGGCTGCTTCGATCGCACCTTGGCCAGCTTCACCAGCATCGGCAGGTTGACCCCGGCGATCACCTCGATGCCCTGGCGCTGCATCATCGAGATCGCCAGGTTGGACGGGGTGCCGCCGAACATGTCGGTGAGCAGCACCACGCCGTCGCCGGTGTCGCACCGGCCGATACAGGCCTCGATCTCGGCGCGGCGGTTCTCGATGTCATCGTCGGGGCCGATGCAGACCGTATCGACGTTCCGTTGCGATCCGACCACATGTTCCATGGCGGAGCGCAGTTCCTCGGCCAGGCGGCCGTGGGTCACCAGGATCATGCCGATCATTTTCGCTGACAGGCTTTCCTGGAGGAGAGTGGTACCGGGTCGGTCATGGTGTGGTCTCAGGCCTCCTGTGCCTGAACCGACGCGGCCGTCGCGGCCGCGTCGTGAAATCCCGAGGCACTGTCCGTCCACGGCACCGGCCGGTCGGTCAGATAGGCCGCCTCAAGCCCCTCGCGGGCCAGCTCGCGGTGCGTCACGTGCAACCGCCAGCCAAGACCGGTATCCCCGGACGCCCGTGCCGTCGCGATCCGGTCCGCCAGATGCTGCGCCAGTTGTTCGACCAGAAACACCGAACGGTGCCGCCCACCAGTACACCCAATCGTGATCGCCGCATATTTCTTGCCCTCTTGGACAAACCTCGGCAAGAGCATGTCAATCAAATCCGCCATCTTGGCGAAGAATGTCGCGAAGTCCGGGTCCGCTGCAATGAAGGCGCCAACCTCGGCGTCCAGCCCCGTCCGCTGCTGTAACATAGTGTCATAGTGTGGGTTTCGCAAAAAGCGTCCATCGAATACCAGATCTGCTTCCCGCGGCAGGCCATGCTTATAGGCGAACGAGATCAATGACACCACCAGCCGGCTCTCCTCGGCATCGCTGTCGGCGCCGAAGTGGCGGTCGATCAGCCGGCGCAATGCGCCGAGCGGCAGGTCCGAGGTGTCGATCACCAGGTCGGCGCCTTCGCGCAGCGGGGCGGTGAGCAGTTCCTCGCGCCCGATGGCGTCGGTGATCCGTCCCTGCGGCGCCAGGGGATGGCGCCGCCGCGTCTCGGTAAAGCGGCGCAGCAGCGTGGTCTCCTCGGCCCAGGCATACACCAGTTCGGTGCGCAGCGCCGGGTTGGCGCGCAGGCGACCCATGGCCTCCAGCACGCGGCCGGCACCAAAGCCGCTGGTACGGGTATCGACGCCGATCGCCAGCTTGCGTTCGCTGCGCGCCACCATGTCCTCGAGCATCGACAGCGGCGCATTGTCGACCGCCTCGTAGCCCAGGTCCTCCAACTCCCGCAGCACCGACGACTTGCCGCCGCCCGAGAGGCCGCTGACCAGCACGACCCGGAGGCGGTCGCCGCTCATGCCATGAATGCTCCGGCGAGTTGGGTCACACGGCCCAGTGCGCAGTCGAGCGCCAGGGCGACGCGTTCCGGCGCGGACGCGGCCTGGGGATCGATCTGGACCAGCTGCAAACCGAGCCGATCGTCGCGTGTCGGACCCGGCAGCCGCGCCGCGGAGCCGACCAGTTCGACCGCGAGGGCGAGCCGGGTCGAGGCAACATAGGGCAGGCGGACAATACCAAGCCCGCGGACTTCGAGCAGCCCGGCCAGCGCGACGACCGGACGGGCGATGCTGTCCACAATCTCGACGCGGTCGTCCGCCACCAGATCGAAGCCGCGCGCGAGCAGGCGCAGCAACAGGTCGGACTTGCCTGCGCCCGGTGGACCGATCAGCAGCACGCCATCGCCGGTGCGGCTGGCGCAGCTCCCGTGGATCTGCATGACCGCCCATCTTGGGCCGGTACGGGCCGGAGGGGAAGCCGCTTGTCGCCCGGGAGGGGAAGTGCCAGCGTCGTCGCCATGATCAGCCGCAGCGATATTGCCGCCGCCGCCCGCCGGCTCGCGGGCCGTGTCCGTCATACGCCGCTGTTGCGTGTGGCCGCCGCGGAGCTGAGCCTTGGTTTCGCGGTGACGCTGAAGCTGGAGCTGCTGCAGCACGCCGGCAGCTTCAAGCCGCGCGGCGCGTTCAACCGGCTGCTGTCGGCCCGCGTGCCGCCGGCCGGCGTGATCGCGGCCTCGGGCGGCAATCACGGCGCGGCGGTTGCCTATGTCGCGCGTGCGCTCGGAGCCAACGCGGAGATCTTCGTTCCGGCGCTGACACCGGCGCTGAAGGTCGCGCGCATCGCGAGTTATGGCGCGCGCGTGGTGCAGACCGGCGCGGCCTACGCCGATGCACTGGCCGCATCGCGCGACCGCCTGGCGGAGACCGGCGCGCTGGAGGTGCACGCCTACGACCATCCGGATGTGCTGGCGGGACAGGGCACGGCAGGTCGCGAGTTCGAGCAGGACGCGCCGGAATTGACGCATGTGCTGGTGGCGACCGGCGGCGGCGGACTGATCGGCGGCATCGCGGCCTGGTACGCCGGCAGCGCGCAGGTGATCAGTGTCGAGCCGGAAGGATGTCCGACGCTGCACGATGCACTGCGCGCCGGACGTCCGGTCGAGGCGCCGGTGGGTGGACTGGCGGCGGACAGTCTCGGTGCCCGACAGGTCGGCGGTCTGATGTTCCCGATCGCCCAGGCGCATGTCGCCGCTGCCGTGCTGGTACCGGATACCGCCATTGCAGCGGCGCAACGGCTGATCTGGGACCGCCTGCGTCTGGTCGCAGAACCAGGCGGTGCGACGGCGCTTGCGGCACTGCTGTGCGGCGCATTCAAGCCGCCAGAAGGCGCCCACGTCGGTGTGGTGGTATGCGGCGCCAATACCGATCCGGCGAAGGTCGTCGACGCATGACTTTTATGCTCACGACCGATGCCCGCGGGATTGCGACGCTGACGCTCAACCGGCCCGAGGTGGCGAACGCCTACGACGAGGACCTGCTGCGCGCCATGACAGCTGAGCTGGAGAGGATCGCGAAGGACGCAGCGGTGCGCGCGCTGGTGATCCGGGGCGCCGGCAAGCATTTCCAGGCGGGAGCCGATCTCAACTGGCTCAACCGCCTGTCGCGCCAGGGGCCGGAGCAGAACTATGCCGCGTCGATCGTCACGGTGCGCTTCAGCAGGACGCTGAACGAGCTGCCTACGCCGACCGTGGCGGTGATCCACGGCGCATGCTTCGGCGGTGGTGTCGGCATCGCCTGTTGCGTCGATGTGGCGCTGGCGACGCCGGATGCGCTGTTCGCGATCAGCGAGGTGCGGCACGGTATCGCGCCGACGCCGATCTCGACGCACATGGTGAATGCGATCGGGCTGCGGCAGACGCGGCGTTATGCGCTGACCGGCGAACGGTTCGGTGCCGACGAGGCGGCGCGCATCGGTCTCGTGCATGAGGTCGTGGCGACGGACCGGATGGAGGCGCGATTGGCCGAGGTGCTGGACGCGATCCTGCTTGGTGCACCGGGGGCGATCGCGCGGACCAAGCTTTCGGTTCTTGGTTCCAATGGTCTGCTGCTGGGCGAGCGCGAGGCCGAGCTGCTGGCACACGAGGGCTGGATGCAGCGGCAGTCGGCGGAGGGGCGGGAAGGCACGTCAGCGTTCCGCGAGAAGCGGCGGCCCGCATGGTATGAGTAACCACACCTCTCCCGCTCGGCGGGGAGGTCGCGCCGCTTCAGTGGCGCGGGTGAGGGTCGATTGACCGCATAGTCATCTTTTCTTCACCTGCGCTCCGCACATTCCTGGCATGGCAAGCGACCGCCGACTTTGCGTGCGTCGAACTCCGCCTGGTGGTCGAGGCCGACGGAGGACAGCATGCCGACTCCGCATACGACGCGTGGCGCACGGCGTGCCTGGAAGCAGAAGGTTGGCGCGTCGTCCGGTTCTGGAACAACGAGGTTCTGAGAAACACCGAGGGAGTGAAGCAAGAGCTTTTGAGAGCGATGGCAGTGTGCCGCCGGTTGCGCCCTCACCGCCGCACAAACGCGCGGCGACCTCTCCCGCGCAGCGGGCGAGGTGTTAATGTGACCTGCTCCATACTCGTCCGCGAACCTCCACTGGCGCCATTGCCCGGTACCGCGCGCCGCCCGCATAGTTCCGGCTGCATGCCAGGGAGGCAACCATGCGCCGGCTCGCGCTCGGGATAGTCTGCGCCGTGTCACTTGCCGCGCCGACGGTGGCGCAGGAGCGGATCCTGCATGTAGGCCTGCGTCAGGATCCTGATCTGCTCGATCCCACCCTCGGTTCTTCGTATGTCGGCCGCATCGTGTTTTCCGGCCTGTGCGACAAGCTGTTCGATATCGACACCAGGCTGAACATTGTTCCGGTGCTGGCCACCGGCTACGAGTGGAAGGATCCGACCCACCTGATCATCCGCATCCGCGACGGCGTGCAATTCCAGGACGGTGAAAAGCTCGACGCCGATGCGGTGAAATACAAGCTGATGCGCGACCTCAACGCCAAGGGCAGCATGCGCCGCGGCGAGGTGAGCTCGATCGACAGCATCGACGTGATCGATCCGCGCACCGTGCAGCTCAATCTGAAGGCGCCGGCGGCGCAGCTGCTGGCGCAGCTGACCGACCGCGCCGGCATCATGATCTCGCCCAGGGCGACCGAGGCGACCGGGGAGAAATTCGGCCTGCACCCGGTTTGCGCCGGACCGTTCAGCTTCGACAGTCGGGTGGCGCAGGATCGCATCGTGCTGAAGCGGTTCCCCGGCTATTGGGATGCGAACAGCATTCATTTCGACCAGGTGATCTATCTGCAGAATCCGAACTCCTCGGTGCGGCTGGCCAATTTGCAGGCTGGTGCGCTCGACCTGGTCGAATACATTCTGCCGACCGATGTGCCGGCGGTACAGCAGGACCCGAAGCTGAAGATCGTGATGGACGATTCGCTCGCGTATAACGGCATTGCGATCAACACCGGCAACGGACCGGCGCAGGACACCACGATCGGCAAGAATGCGCTGGTGCGCCAGGCGTTCGAGCTCGGGCTGGATCGCACCGCGATGATCGAGGTTGTCTACAACGGCATGTTCACGCCTGTGGTGCAGGCCAACCCGCCGAGCTCGCCGTACTATTTTCCGGGACTGAAGCCGCCGGCGCGTGATCCGGAGCGGGCGAAGGTGCTGCTGAAGCAGGCGGGCGTGGGGCTTCCCGTGCCGGTGACGCTGACCATCACCAACCAGTCGGATGACCAGCAGACCGCCGAGGTGATCCAGTCGATGGAGCGCGACGCCGGGTTCGACGTGAAGATCAAGACCATGGAGTTCGCCGCGTCGCTGCAGGCGGGCTACGCGGGGGACTTCCAGGCCTACATGATCGGCTGGTCGGGCCGCGCCGATCCGGACGGCAACATGTGGCAGATGCTGCACACCGGCGGCACCTTCAACTACGGCCACTACGGCAATGCCGATGTGGATCAGGCGCTGGATGATGCGCGGACGGTTGCCGGCGTGGATCAGCGGCGGGCGTTCTATGCGAAAGTCTGGGACCAGCAGCGCAAGGACCTGCCGCTGATCTATCTGTGGATCGGCAAGAACATCGTGGGGATGAAGAAGTCGCTGACGGGTTTCCGGCAGGTGCCGGACGGATTGATCCGGCTGCAGGGAATGGAGATGGCGCCTTAGCCTGCGGCGCTGCGCGTATCGAGCTGGCGGGG
Source organism: Acetobacteraceae bacterium (assembly GCA_036494925.1). GTDB lineage: Bacteria > Pseudomonadota > Alphaproteobacteria > Acetobacterales > Acetobacteraceae > JAMXLO01. The sequence goes on along the minus strand of DASXNR010000331.1, from coordinate 62 downwards.
CCGGCCGCTAGGGACGTCCCACGCTGCCGGCAATGCACCCGGCACCGCGCCGGCGTGGGCGC
>DASXNR010000330.1:0-9051 GCA_036494925.1 Acetobacteraceae bacterium | reverse complement strand
TGGCTTCAATGCAAATCGCCCGCTCGATCGTCGCCGCCTGGATCGGAGGGCTGTAGCCGCTGGTACCCTCGAGGACCCGATAGCGGCGGGCGTAGATCACTCCCGGCACCTTGCGGTAGCCCGGCACATATTCCCTATTGTACCAGGCGTTCCACTCTACATCGACCTCGGCGGAGACGGACATGCGGCCAATCTGCAATACCGGCGCCATGCCGCGCTCCGGCATTTCTATGCCCTCCGGGTAAATCTGTTCCCCGACAACGCGTGTCAAATTCTTCCCAATCACCGACGGCGAGACTTTCTGTCCCCACGGCGTCCGCGGCCGGTTGGTAAACGCCGGCGTCTGCAGCACCGCCACGCTTTCCAGTTCATAGCATGCCAGGTACTGCGGGCCACCCTTGACCGCCTCGTAGCGGGAAGCTGAGAGAATGCCGGGCACCGACAGCAATTCCGGTAGATGTTCCTTGTTATACCACTCGTTGAATTCCGGCGCGTCCTTGGCGTCGATATCGACGTACACCATGAAAATCCCACGACCCTTTTGTGCCATGTTCCCGTCTCCTCTTTGCAGCGTCGCCGGATAAATGTGCCGATTTACGACGGCATTTGGCCGAGATAGTCGCGCTTGCCGAGATTGGCGCCGGTGCTTCGGATGATGTCGTACGCCGTCGTAGCGTGGAACTGCACCTGCAACATGGCGAAGTGGTACAGGTAGTTCTGACACTTGAACTCGCGCGGCTGGCCACCCATCGGGACCGAGATGACGGTATCTTCCTTGCCGTCGAGCTGATCCGCGCGCAGCCCCTTCAGGAAGTCGACGGTTTTGTCGATGCGCGCCTGCATCTCGGCGAAGCTGTTGTCCTGGTCGGGGAAGGACGGCAGGCTAACCCCGGCGACCCGGCCGGCTCCGCATGAATGAGTGCAGACCTGCCGCACCTGCCGCTCGAGCGGGAACATGTCGGGAAAGAGCCGCAGGTTCAGCACTACGGTGGTATCCCATTTCTGGGCCGTGGCGTGCTCCTCGGCCTTCTGCAGCACGGTCTTGAGGCCACCGAGCAGCTGCAGGCATACCGGCACAAAGCCGCTGTACATTGTGATTGCCATCGGACGCTCTCCTTGTAGGGTTAGGAAAGATTGCCGGCGATCTTAGCCCGTGCCATCGAGGAAACAAGCCGGATAAGGATGCCGCTACCGAACCTGCGGCAGTTCCATGCGCACTGCGCGCCGGCGAGGGGTCGAACGGCCGCTTCGGGTCGATATGCGACCTTCAGGGCGCGATCCTGCCCCCTGAATTTGGCCTCCGCCCCGCCGGCGCTATAAGCATCTCCTTGGCCACGAAAGGACCACCGCCATGCTTACCCGCCGCTGGGACAAGTCGCGTTTGCCATCGCGCCACGTGACCGTGGGGCCCGGCCGCGCGCCGCATCGTAGCTACTACTATGCGATGGGGCTGACCGAGGACGAGATCGACCAGCCGTTCGTCGGCGTCGCCACCTGCTGGAACGAGGCCGCGCCCTGCAACATCGCGCTGTCGCGCCAGGCGCAGTCGGTGAAGAAGGGCGTGAACGAGGCCGGCGGTACGCCGCGCGAGTTCACCACCATCACGGTGACCGACGGCATCGCGATGGGGCACCAGGGCATGAAGTCCTCGCTGGTGTCGCGCGACCTGATCGCTGACTCGGTGGAACTCACCATGCGCGGACACTGCTATGACGCGCTGGTCGGACTGGCGGGCTGCGACAAGTCGCTGCCCGGCATGATGATGGCGATGCTGCGGCTGAACGTGCCCAGCGTGTTCATGTATGGCGGCTCGATCCTGCCCGGCCGGTTCCAGGACCGTGACGTCACCGTGGTCGACGTGTTCGAGGCGGTCGGCCGGCATTCCGCCGGCACCATGTCGGACGAGGAACTGCACGAGCTGGAATGCGTCGCCTGCCCCTCGGCCGGCGCGTGCGGCGGGCAGTTCACCGCCAACACCATGGCGATGGTCAGCGAGGCGATCGGCCTCGCGTTGCCGGGATCGGCAGGCGCGCCGGCGCCGTACGAGGATCGCGACCGCTGGGCGGTGGAATCGGGCCGCGCGGTGATGGCGCTGCTCGACAGCCGGCTGCGCCCGCGCGACATCGCCACCCGCCGCGCGTTCGAGAACGCCGCGGTCGTGGTCGGCGCCACCGGTGGCTCGACCAATGCGGGGCTGCATTTGCCGGCGATGGCGCACGAGGCCGGCATCAGCTTCACCATGGACGACGTGGTCGAGATCATGCGGCGCACCCCGTACATCGCCGATCTCAAACCGGGCGGCAAATACGTCGCGTTCGACGTGCACCGCATCGGCGGCATCCCCGTGGTGCTGAAGGCGCTGCTGGACGCCGGCCTGCTGCACGGCGACTGCATCACCGTCACCGGGAAGACGCTGGCGGAGAACCTGAAGGACGTGGTGTTCCCGACCGATCAGGACGTGGTCTATCCGGTCTCGAAGGCGATCTCGCTGACCGGCGGCGTGGTGGGGCTGCGCGGCAATCTTGCCCCCGACGGCGCCATCGTGAAGGTCGCCGGCATGCACAACCTGCGCTTCGAGGGCACGGCGCTGTGCTTCGATTCCGAGGAGGAAGCGTTCGAAGCCGTGCAGACCCGTGCCTACAAGACGGGCGACGTGATCGTCATCCGCTACGAGGGGCCGAAAGGTGGCCCCGGCATGCGCGAGATGCTGTCCACCACCAGCGCGATCTACGGCCAGGGCATGGGCGAGCAGGTGGCGCTCATCACCGACGGTCGCTTCTCGGGCGCCACCCGCGGCTTCTGCATCGGCCATGTCGGGCCGGAGGCGGCGGTCGGCGGGCCGATCGCACTGCTGAAGAACGGCGACCGCATCGTGATCGACGCCGACAAGGGCACGATCGACGTGGCGCTGCCCGAGGCGGAGCTCGCCGCCCGTCGCACGGCCTGGCGGCCGCGCCGGACCGACTACAATGCCGGCGCGATCTGGAAATACGCCCAGCTGGTCGGGCCGGCGCATCTCGGTGCCGTAACCCATCCGGGTGCGGCAACCGAGACGCACTGCTACGCGGACATCTGACCGGTGTGGTCAACGCAGGCTTGTTTCGATTCGCCACCGCATGTTACCGCTGGCCGGACCAACATTCGGCGGTAGGCCGTCGCAGGAGTTTGCATTGATGAAGCGACTGATCACCGCCGGGGCCGCCGTTGTCCTGATCGGGCTCGGCATCGGCACCGCGGCGGCGCAGCCGCCGATGCCATACGGGCCGGTCCCGGAACCGCGCTACGAGCCGGTCCCGGGTCCAAGAGCCGGCTATTACTGGGAGCCGGGCCGCTGGCATTGGAACGGCTATCGCTATGTCTGGTTCGGCGGCCGCTGGGTCGGCGGCGCGCCGCACTACGGGCAGTGGATTCCGGGCCACTGGCATTGGAACGGCTACCGCTACATCTGGATCCCCGCGCACTGGGGCTGATCCCCCGGTCTCAGCGCAGTTCAACCACCACCGGCACATGATCCGACGGCTGCGGCCGGGCGCGTTCCTCACGGTCGGGCGCGGCGGCGACAAGGCGTTCGGCAAGGGTGGGCGACAGCAGCGCGTGGTCGATCCGCAGACCGGAGTCACGCTGCCATGCGCCCGCCTGGTAGTCCCAGAACGTGTAGACCGCGCCGTGCGGATGGACCGCACGCACCGCGTCGGTCAGCCCGTCCCACAGCAGGCGCCGGAAGCGGGCACGGGTTTCCGGGCGTACCAGGGCGTCGGTGGGTGACAGCGCGCCCGGCGCCAGATCGTCGTCGGTCGGACAGACATTGAAGTCGCCGGCGATCACGAACGGCGTGTCAGCCTCCAGCAGTGCCTCGGCGCGGTCCGCCAACAGGTCGAGCCAGGCCAGCTTGTAGGCGAAGCCGGCATCGCCGCCGGAATTGCCGTTGGGCAGGTAGATGCCGGCAATGGTGATGCCATCGGTCTCGATCTCGATGTAGCGCGCCTGGGCGTCGTCCGCCGCCAGGCCAGGCAGCGCGCGATGCCGTACCTCGAAGGGCACACGGGCGACCACAGCGACACCGTTATAAGCCTTCTGGCCTACCGCCTCCGCCTTGTAGCCGAGTCCGTGGTAGGTGAGTGCCGGAAAGGCCGGCGCTTCACACTTGATCTCCTGCAGCAGCAGGACATCGGGCTGGCACTGCTCGAGCCAGCTGGCGACGTGCTTCTCGCGCTGGCGGATCGAGTTGACGTTCCAGGTGGCGATCTTCATGGCCGAATTTCGATCGCCCCAGGCTCTCGTGCCTTCTCATCGGCCAGTGCGACACGCCAGTCCTGCACTGAGAACTTCTTCGAGGGACCGGAGAAATAGATTGTCTGCAGCTCTAGCACGGCTCAACGCCACGAGCGAGGTGCCCCGCTGGCGCAGTCGGTCCATCATGTGGGTCGACATATCCGGCATTGCGAACGTGTCGAAGTATGAAGGCATCCGCCCCCATACCTGACAGCAGGTCAATCAACGGAAAAGCTTGTCCCGCAGCCGCACGCAGACTTGGCGTTCGGGTTGCGCACCGCGAAATGGCTGCCCATCAGTTCGTCGGTATAATCGAGCTCCGAACCTGCCAGCAGATCCAGGCTGGCCGGATCGACCAGCACTTTTGCCCCGGCACGCTCGATGATCAGGTCATCCTCCTGCGGCGCCGGATCCAGCTCGAAGCGGTACTGGAAGCCGCTGCACCCTCCGGCCAGCACGGCAACCCGCAGTGCGGCCTGCTGTCCCTCGGCGGCGACGATTTCGGCAATGCGGGCGGCGGCCCGCTCGGTCAGTGCGAACTGTTCCATGTCTGGCAACATAGGACGCCACGGCGCGGAATTGAAGCGGTGTGCCCCCGGGTGTAAGCCCGCGCCCCATGACGCGTGGTGCCACCCTGGCGGCGTATGCCGTGCATGCCGGCTCGTCGCGAGGCCGGCTGCACCCCGAACCGGAGGCGCCGACGCGCTCGCCGTACCAGCGCGACCGCGACCGCATCATCCACTCGTCAGCATTTCGAAAGCTGCAATACAAGACCCAGGTGTTCGTCAACCACGAGGGCGACTTCTTCCGCACCCGGCTGACGCACTCGATCGAGGTGGCGCAGATCGCGCGCTCGATCGCCCGCGAACTCGGTCTGGACGAGGACCTGACCGAGGCACTGGCGCTGGCGCACGATCTCGGCCATCCGCCGTTCGGCCATGCCGGCGAGGAGGCGCTCAACCTGGCGATGAAGCCGTTCGGCGGCTTCGACCACAATGCGCAGAGCCTGCGTGTGGTCACGCTGCTGGAGAGCCGCTATGCCGGCTGGGACGGATTGAACCTGACCTGGGAGGCGCTGGAGGGGCTGGCCAAGCACAACGGCCCGCTGCGCAATCCGCCGGCATATATCGCGGACTACAACGAACGGCACCGGCTGGAGCTGAGCACGCATGCCAGCACCGAGGCGCAGGTGGCCGCGCTGGCGGACGATGTGGCGTATCACAGCCACGATCTGGACGACGGGCTGCGCGCGCGGCTGTTCGGACCGGAGGAGATCGGCCATCTGCCGGTGGTCGGCGAGGCGCTGGCGGCGGCGCGGCTATCGAGCCTGGACGTACCGCCGCCGCGGCTGCGGCACGAGACGATCAGGCGGGTGATCGACGTGATGGTGACCGATCTGATCGCCGAGACGCGCCGGCGGTTGGACAAGCTGGCGCCGCGCGATGCCGATGCGGTGCGGCGGGCGAAGCAGAAGGTGGTGGCGTTCAGTGCACCGATCGGCGAGGCGAACCAGGTGATCAAGGATTTTCTGAGCGCGCGGATGTATCGGCACTGGCGGGTGAACCGGATGACCACCAAGGCGCGGGTGCTGACCACCGAGTTGTTCCGCTTGCTGCATGCGGATACGTCGCTGCTGCCGGATGACTGGCGCGCGCGGGCAGGGGAGGCGGGCACGCAGCGCGCGGCCGGCGTGGTGGGCGACTATATTGCCGGAATGACCGACCGCTATGCGATGGATGAGCATAGGCGGCTGACCGATCTGTCGGTGAGCGGATAAATACGCCCTCCCCTTGCGGGAGGGGGAGTGCTTATCTGCCAGTGCCCTGACGACTAGGAATGCGCAATGACGAACGACATCTACGCTCAAATGCGCGAAGCCGTCCTGACCGCGCTGCGCGCCGTGGTCGGTGATGTTCCCGATGAAATTGCCGCGCGCGTCGAAATCACGCCGTCACGCGATCCTTCGCACGGCGATATGGCAACCAACGCCGCACTCGTGGCCGCCAAGGCGGCGCGTCAGCCGCCGGCGAAACTTGCGGACGCCATCGTCAAGCAACTGGAGCAAACGGCCGGTATTGCACGCGCCAGCGCCGCCGGACCTGGCTTTGTCAATCTGAGCCTGGACGCAGCGCTGTTTTGTGCGTTGCTGCCCGACATCCTGCGCGCCGGCACCGCCTATGGTGACAATACCATCGGCAACGGCACACGGATCAACGTCGAATATGTCTCCGCCAATCCCACCGGCCCGATGCACATCGGTCATTGCCGCGGTGCCGTCGTGGGTGACGCGCTGGCCAACCTGCTCGTCAAGTCCGGCTACGACGTCACCAAGGAATACTACATCAACGATGCCGGCGCGCAGGTCACCGCGCTCGCCTGGGCTGCATACTGGCGTTATCTGCAGGCGATCGGTACGCCGCTGAGCGAAGCGGATTTTTCCGGGGAAGTGCCAGGAGGTCTGCAGTATCGCGGCGATTATCTGATTCCGATCGGGGAGCGCCTCGCGGAACAATATGGCGTATCGCTCGCGCAGCCTGACCGCGGCATCGCCGCGCCTGAGATCTGGCTCGACATCGTGCGCGAATTCACCATCGCGGCGATGATGCAGGAGATCCGCGACGACCTGCACCTTCTCGGCGTCGAACAGGACGTGTTCAGCTCGGAACGTGCGCTGATCGACAGCGGCGCGGTCGACGCGTCGATCGAATGGTTGCAAACGCAACAGTTGATCTACCAAGGCGTGCTCGATCCGCCGAAGGGGAGAACGCCCGACGATTGGGAACCGCGTCCGCAGACATTGTTCCGCGCCACGCGGTTCGGCGACGATGTCGATCGGCCGCTGCGCAAATCGGATGGCTCCAATACCTATTTCGCCAATGACATCGCCTATCACGCCGACAAGGTGAACCGTGGCTTTGACGTGCTGATCGACGTGCTCGGCGCCGATCACGGCGGTTACGTCAAACGCATGCAGGCAGCGGTGAAGGCGCTGGCGGGCAATCGCGACGTCGGCTTCGAGGCGGTGCTGTGCCAGATGGTGCGCGTGGTGCGCGGCGGTGAGCCGGTGCGGATGTCGAAGCGCGCCGGATCCTATGTGACGCTGCGCGATCTGCTCGACGAAGTGGGCAAGGACGCGGTGCGCTTCACCATGCTGACCCGCAAGGCCGATGCGCAGATGGAGTTCGACCTCGATCAGGCGGTGGCGCAGACCCGCGACAATCCGGTGTTCTACGTGCAGTACGCCCATGCCCGCTGCCGCTCGGTGCTGCGCGCGGCCGCCGAGATGTTCGGCGACGCCCAGGTGACGGATGCCGCCCTGGCCGCGGTGTCGCTGGAGGCGCTCGCAGCCGACCCCGAGATGGCGCTGATCCGGCGGCTGGCGCAGTGGCCGCGTATCGTCGAAGCCGCCGCGCAAGCACGCGAGCCGCACCGAATCGCGTTTTTCCTCTATGACTTGGCGGCCGACTTTCATATGCTGTGGAACCGAGGCAAGGACGACACCACGCTCCGATTCCTGCAGGCGGACCGGCCAGCCGAGACGCTGGCAAGGTTGGCTTTGGTGGCGGCGACGGCGGTGGTGATTCGTTCGGGCCTAGCCGTGATGGGCGTCGTGCCCGTCGAGGAAATGCGCTGAATCCCCGGATTCCGGTCCGGGGACCGACCCCGGAGGTTCCGTGTCAGACGATCTGAGCATCCCCAGCCCGACCTATCGCGTTCCCCGCCACAGTCACGGCATGGATCCGGCCACGCGCCGACTGGCGCTGATCGCCGGCAGCCTTGGTGCCGTGTTGCTGATGGTGGTTGGCGGCTGGTCGCTGATGGGCCATCGCAGTGGCACCGTCCCGGTGCTGCAGGCGGACAACCGCCCGCTGCGGGTGAAGCCGGAGAACCCCGGTGGCATGCAGGTGGCCGGCGCCGATGAGGATATCCTGTCCGGTGGCAACCAGGCGGGAGCGGGCAAACTTGCGCCTGCGCCGGAAGCGCCCGCACCTCAGGCGTTGAATGCCCCGCCGCCTGCGCCGCCGGTCGTCGCGGCGCCCGCGGCCGTGCCGGTTCCCGCCGTATCGCCGCTATCGGCGAAGCCTGCCGTCGCAGCAAAGCCTGTCACCGTGCCGGAGAAGCACCCGGCCGCGACAGCGGCGAACGGCGCTCTCGTCCAACTGGCCGCGGTGCAATCCGAGGATGCAGCCAAGTCGGAATGGCAACGTTTGTCGAAGCGCCTGCCCGACCTGTTCGGCCAGCGCCGGCCCGCGTTCAGCAAGACCGAGCACGACGGCCATACGCTGTGGCGCGTCCGGACCGGCGGCTTCGCCGACACGACCCAGGCCAGCACGTTCTGCGGGAAGGTGCGCGCCAAAGGCGTCGGCTGCTCGGTGGCGGACTTCTGAAAGCCGCCGTCGTCGGGATCGCCGGGCCGGCGCTGTCGGCCGATGAGGCCGCGCTGTTCCGTGCCGAACCGCCGTGCGGCGTCATTCTGTTCAGGCGCAACATCCAATCCCCGGCGCAGCTGGCGGCGCTGATCGCCGAACTACGCCGCGTCCTGCCGCGCGGTGCGGTGCTGATGGTCGATCAGGAAGGCGGCCGCGTCGCGCGTCTCCGGCCGCCGCACTGGCGCGCGCACCCACCGGCGGCGGCGCTGGGCAGCCAGCGTGCGGCGTGGCTGACCGGTGCGCTGATCGGCCTCGATTGCGCTGCCGCCGGCTTCGACGTGGTCGCCGCACCGGTGCTGGACCTCGGCATTCCAGGGGCTCACGTGGCGATCGGCGACCGGGCGCTGGC
>DASXNR010000329.1:0-25655 GCA_036494925.1 Acetobacteraceae bacterium | reverse complement strand
GCGGTATCCAGGCGGTTGCCGCGATGGCGCTGGGTACGTCGAGCATCCCGGCCGTCGATATGCTGGTGGGTCCCGGCAACGCGTACGTGGCGGAGGCGAAGCGGCAATTGTTCGGCCGCGTCGGGATCGACCTGCTGGCCGGTCCGACCGAGACGTTGATCATTGCCGACGACACCGCGGATGCCGAAATGTGTGCCACCGATCTGCTCGGCCAGGCCGAGCATGGCCCAACCTCGCCGGCGATTCTGCTGACCACATCAGCAAAGATCGCGAACGAGATCCAGGCCGAGATCGATCGTCAGCTTGCGCGCCTGGCGACCGCCGCCATTGCCGGCGTCGCATGGCGTGATCACGGACAGGTCATCCTGTGCGACACGGACGAGGAGATGGTGGCCGAGGCAGACCGCATCGCATCGGAGCATGTGCAGGTGCTGACCCGCGAGCCGCGCTGGTTCCTGGAGCGGATGACCAACTACGGTTCGCTGTTCCTCGGCAAGGAGACCAATGTCGCTTACGGCGACAAGGTGATCGGCACCAACCACACGCTGCCCACCAGGCGGGCGGCGCGCTATACCGGCGGGCTGTGGGTTGGGAAGTTCCTGAAGACGGTCACCTATCAGGAGGTCAGCCCGGAAGCGACCGCAATGATCGGCGAGTACTGCTCGCGGCTGTGCGCCATCGAGAATTTCGCCGCGCACCAGGAGCAGGCGGACCTGCGGGTGCGGCGCTACGGTGGCAGGAACACGACATGAGGCTATGATGCGGGTATTGGAATAGGGAGCGACGAGCATGAACGAAGAGATCGCCACTCTCGGCGGCGGCTGCTTCTGGTGCCTGGAGGCCGTCTACAAGGAGCTGCGCGGCGTGCGCGGCGTGATGTCCGGCTATGCCGGCGGACACATCGCCAATCCCAGCTACCACGCCGTCTGCACCGGTACCACCGGGCACGCCGAGGTGGTGCAGGTGCGGTTCGATCCGGCCGAGGTGTCGTACGCCGACCTGCTGCGGGTGTTCTTCACAATTCACGATCCGACGACGAAAGATCGTCAGGGCTATGATGTCGGGCCGCAATACCGCTCGATCATTCTGACCCACTCGGACGAACAGCGTCAGACTGCGCAGGCTGTGATCAAGGAGATCGCGGACGCGAAAATCTGGCCTGCACCGATCGTGACGCAGATAGAACCGCTGAAAGTATTCTACGAAGCCGAGGCCGAGCATCACGACTACTTCGCGCGCAATCCGTGGACCGGCTATTGCCAGGCCGTGGTCGCGCCAAAGGTCGTAAAATTCCGCAAGACGTTTGCCGACCGGCTGAAGCGCGAAGCGGCGGAGTGAAAGGACTGCATCATGGACCTGGCATTCACTGATGAAGAACTCGCCTTTCGCGAGGAGGCGCGTCGCTTCTTCCGTACTGAGATACCACAGTCGATCCGCGACAAGGTTGCCGAAGGCGAGGGGCTTACCCGGGACGACATGATCACATCACAGCGCATCCTGAATGCGCGCGGCTGGGCGACGCCGAACTGGCCGGTGGCGTGGGGCGGACAGGACTGGTCGCCGGTGCAGGTCTACATGTACCAGGACGAGATGCAGCAGGCGAATGCGCCGTCGCCGATCGGCTTCAACGTCACCATGGTCGGTCCGGTGATCGCGCAGTTCGGCAGCGACGAGCAGAAGCAGCGATTCCTGCCGAAGACCGCCAATGCCGACATCTTCTGGTGCCAGGGTTTTTCCGAGCCTGGTTCCGGTTCCGACCTCGCGTCGTTACGTACTCGTGCCGAGCGGAAAGGCGACAAGTATGTGATTAATGGCCAGAAGATCTGGACCACGCTGGCGCAATACGCCGACTGGATCTTCTGCCTGGTGCGCACCGATACCGCGGCCAAGAAGCAGGAGGGCATCTCGTTCATCCTCGCGGACATGAAGACGCCCGGCATCACAGTGCGTCCGATCGTCACCATCGACGGCGGCCGCGAGGTCAACGAGGTGTTCTTCGACAACGTCGAGGTGCCGGCCGAGAACCTCGTCGGCCAGGAAAACAAGGGCTGGGACTACGCGAAGTTCCTGCTCGGCAACGAACGCACCGGTATCGCGCGCGTGGGTGCATCGAAGGCGAAGGTGGCACGCATCAAGGAGCTGGCGTCGATGGAGCGCGTCGGCGACCGGCCGCTGATCGATGATCCGCGTTTCCGCGAGAAGCTTGCCGCGGTCGAGGTGGAGCTGAAGGCGCTTGAGATGACGCAGCTGCGCGTCGTCGCCGATGAGCGCAGGCGCGAGAAGGGCAAGCCGAACCCGGCCTCGTCGATCCTGAAGTTGAAGGGCTCGGAAATCCAGCAGCACCTGACCGAGCTGCTGATGGATGTGGTCGGTCCGTATGTGCTCCCGTATCAACGTGACTTCGACGGGCGCAACGAGGAAGTTGTCGGTCCCGATTACGCCACCGAGGCGGCGCCGATGTACTTCAACTACCGCAAGGTCTCGATCTACGGCGGTTCGAACGAGATCCAGCGCAACATCGTCGCCAAGGCGATATTGGGGCTGTGATCGTGGTGATGGGTTTCGCTGCGGCCTGGCACAACGCGTAGGATGGGTTGAGCGCAGCGAAACCCATCGAACCACCCGAGGAAGCGCCATGGACTTCGATCTGACCGATGAACAGCGCCTGCTGAAGGACAGCGTCGATCGGCTGATCGGCGATCAGTACCAATTCGAGCAGCGCAAGAAGTACATGGCGGAACCCGACGGCTGGAGCCGCGCCGTCTGGCAGCAATACGCCGAGATCGGCTTGCTCGGCCTGCCGTTCGCGGAAGCGCATGGCGGGTTCGGCGGCGGTGCCGTCGAGACGATGATCGTGCTGGAAGCCTTCGGCCGCGGTCTGGTGCTGGAGCCGTATTTTGCCACCGTCATCCTCGGCGGCGGACTGCTGCGCCGTGCCGCCACCCCGGCTCAACAGCAAGCGCTGCTGCCGCAGCTGGCACAAGGCAAGCTGAAACTGGCGTTCGCGCATGTCGAGCGGCAGTCGCGCTATGATCTCGCCGACGTCGCCACCACGGCGCGCCAGGACGGCGCGAATTGGGTGCTCGATGGCGCCAAGAGCGTGGTGCTGCACGGCGACTGCGCCGACCGGCTGCTGGTGACGGCACGCGTCTCCGGCGATCGGCGCGATCGCAGGGGCGTCGGTTTGTTCCTGGTCGATCCCGCCGCGGCCGGCGTGTCGCGGCGTGGCTATCCAACGCAGGACGGCCTGCGTGCTGCGGAGGTTACTCTGTCGGGCGTGCGGGTTGCGCAGGACGATGTGATGCAGGACGCGCTGCCGGCGATCGAGCATGTTGTGGACGAGGCGATCGCGGCACTGTGCGCCGAGGCGGTCGGCACCATGCAGGCGATGCACGAAACGACGCTGGAGTACCTGAAGACACGTCAGCAGTTCGGTCGGCCAATCGGGCAGTTCCAGGTCCTGCAGCACCGGTCAGTCGATATGCTGGTGGCACTTGAACAGGCGCGCAGCATGGCAATGTTCGCCGCGGTCATGGCAGGCGAGGAGAATGCCGCGGAACGCCGTCGAGCGATTGCCGCCGCAAAGGTGCAGATCGGTCGCTCGGGCAGGCATATCGGCCAGGAGGCGATCCAGTTGCATGGCGGCATCGGCATGACGATGGAGTACAAGGTCGGTCATTACTTCAAGCGCATGACGATGATCGACAAGCTGTTCGGCGACGCCGATGTGCACCTCGAGACGCTGGCGCAGCTCGGCGGACTGTTCGGCAACACGAAGGCTGCGTAGCGGTCGCGCTTCCGACCCACCGTCTGGCCGCTATCGGAGTTGTCAACTGCGCGGCGAGCGAAACTGTGTATTGTGCCGTCGGCTGCAAATAATAAATCGGGGGAAACATGCGCATGACAAACATGCCCGAATCGCGTCGGGTGCCTGTCGCGACATCGCGGCGACGGCTTGTTGCCAACATCGCCATCGGCGCGTTGGCCGCGCCCTTCGTCTCGAGCGCGGGCTTCGCTCAGCGAGGCCAGGTGGCGCCGCCCAGCACCATCACCACGCCGCCGCGCGATTTCGGGCCGAACGGGGCGCCGACCACCTACTTCACCGATCCTGACGTGATCTCGGTGGATCCGCTGTTTGACCGCTATGCCCAACCCAACAGTGCCATCACCCGCCTTTGGACGGGTGCGCTGTGGTCGGAGGGGCCGGCATGGAATGCCGAAGGTCGCTACCTCGTGTGGAGCGATATCCCCAATAACCGGCAGATTCGCTGGCTGGAGGACAATGGTCACGTGTCGGTCCTCAGGTTGCCGTCGAACAACAGCAACGGGAACACGTTCGACTTCCAGGGCCGGCAGATCTCATGCGAGCACGTGACGCGCCGCGTCGTGCGCTACGAGCTCAACGGTTCCATCACGGTCATTGCCGACTCCTTCAACGGCAAGCGTCTGAACTCACCGAACGACGTGGTCCCCCATCCCGACGGCAGCATCTGGTTCACCGATCCCCCTTATGGTGGGCAGCTCTATGAAGGCGCGCCCGACGCGGCGGGCGGTGCAAGCAATCCTGCCGGGAGGCTCAATCCCCGGCTGGGTCAGGCCGTGGGCATTGGCGAGGCGAAGCGCGAGCTGCCCACCAACGTTTACCGCGTCGATCCCGGTGGCCGGATCGACGTCGTGGTGACCGAGGACCAGTTGCCGGACCCTAACGGCCTGGTGTTCTCGCCCGACTATAAGCGGCTTTACGTCATCAGTACCGGCAAGGGACCAGGCGACACCGGGCCGGGCGGAAAGAACGACATGCATGTCTTCGATGTCGGTGCCGACAACAAGCTGTCCAACCAGAAGCTGTTCACCGACTGCGTGGTGGACGGGGTCAAATGCGGACCCGACGGGGCGCGCTGCGATGTGGACGGCAATGTTTGGATTTCCAGCAATGCCGGACGGAACGTCGGTTATAACGGTGTGACGGTCTGGACGCCGGAAGGCAAGTTGATCGGTCGTATCAGGCTCCCGGAGGTCTGCGCCAATATCTGTTTTGGTGGACCCAAGCGCAATCGGTTATTCATGGCGGCCAGCCAGTCGCTCTATGCGGTGTTCGTCAACACCCAGGGTGCCGCGCCGGGGTGAACCGGGGCGGCGCAGCGCCGCCCCAGGTCATACCTACACGACTTCGTCGCGGTGCAGCGAGTTCAGCTCCGCGTCGCTGAGACCGAGCCAGTGCGACAGCACATCGTCGGTGTGTTGCCCCAGCTTCGGCGATGCCTTCACCCGCGGCGGTTTGCCATCGATGCGCACTGGCCAGGCGGGCATCTTGAACGGCTGGTAGGACGGATGCTGCATCACCTGCATGATGCCGCGTTCGTCGAAGTTCTTGTCGTTCATCAGTTCCATTGTGTCGAACACCGCGCCCGCCGGAATGCTGGCGCTGCCGACCTGCTGCATCGCCTCATGCTTGGTGCGCGTGCGCGTCCACTCGATGATGATCGCGTCGAGCGCCGCGTTGTTCTTCACGCGCTCATCGGGCGTGGTGAAGCGAGGATCGGTGATCAGTTCCTCACGCCCCATCACCTTGCACAGCCGTGCCCAGTGTTCCGGATTGGCGCGGCTGGTCATGATCCACACATAGTCGTTCGCGCCACCCGGCGCGCAGGGATACAGACCTGACGGCGCATTGCTGCCGCCGCCCGAGCGCGTGCCGTCGCGTTCCACTGCGCGGCCGGTGCGCGCCTGGGTGGAGAAGTTGGTGCGCATGTAGTGCAGCATCGCGTCCTGCATCGCCACTTGCAGTCTGTGGCCCTCGCCGGTCTGCGCGCGACGGAACAGCGCGCCAAGGATGGTGACCGCCATCGTCATGCCGGTGCCGGTATCGCCGAGCGACAGGCCGGGCTTCACCGGCATACGGCCCTTCTCGCCGGTCACGCTGATGGTGCCGCCGGTCGCCTGCGCGATCATGTCGAAGGCCAGGTTCTTCTCGTACGGGCTGCCGGTGCCGAAGCCCTTCACCTGGCAGTAGATGATTCCTGGGTTCAGCTCCCGCACCACATCGTAGCCGAGACCCAGCCGCTCGATCGTGCCCGGCGCCATGTTCTCGACGCAGACATCGGCCTTGCGCAGCAGGTCCTTCACCAGTTCCAGCCCGCGCGTTGATTTCAGGTTTACGGTGATCGACTTCTTGTTGGCATTGAACACCTGGAAATAGAACGGATCGTCATCCGGCTTGCCTTTGCGCAGGCGCCGGCCTGGATCGCCCACGCCTGGGTTCTCGATCTTCACAACTTCCGCACCGAGCCAGGCCAGTGCCTCGGTGCAGGAAGGTCCCGCCTCGAACTGGGTGAAGTCGACGACGCGGACACCGGAGAGAAACTGCAGATCTACGCTGACATCTTGCATGGAAGTCGTCCTCCCGACGTGTGGCATTGACCGAAGGTTGCCACAGGTCAGTCTTCCGTGGCCAGTGCGGGCCGATCCGTTGTGGCCGCGCGCAGATCGTTGCGCCGCCACGCGACGCCGATCGCGCTGACCGCGATCAATCCGGCCGATGCCATGATGGCGACCGCGAGCAGCGGGCCGAACAGGTCCGCCAGCGTGCCGATCAGTAGAATGCCCACCGGACCCATGCCGATGCACACAGTCAGCAGCCCCATCAGCCGTGAGCGCAGTTGCGGCGGCGCGTGCAGCACGATCAGTGACGTCTGCATATTGGCGAACGCCGCGGAACCGATCCCGCCAACGACCAGCAGCATACAGGCCAACGCGAAGCTCGGCGCGAACGGCATCAGGATCACGCACACCAGGAACAACAGCGACCCGCCCACCATCAGCGTGCGTCCGCTCAGTCGCGGCCCTCCGCCCGTCAGCCACAAGCCGCCGAGCAACGCGCCGAATGCCTCTGCGCCGGCCAGCATGCCGGTCGCCGTCGGCGATACCAAAAACACCTGGCGCGCGATCGGCGCGACCAGCGCGTAGTAGCAGAACCCGAGCAGGTTCATTGCGATCGTCACCGCGAGCACGCCACCGATGATCACGTGGCCGCGGGCGAACGCGAACGCCTCGGCGAGGTCCCGCGGCACATCGGACAGCGCAATCTTGCGGCTGGCCTGTTGATACGCCAATCCAGCGACCAGGATGACCGCGATCAGATAGATGCTGGCCGATATGGCGTAGGCACCGGCGAGACCCAATGTCTGGTACGCCGCGCCGCCCGCGATCGGTCCGATCAGCCGCGTGATGGAATTGGTCACCGTATCGAACGCCAGCGCGCGTGGCACCTGGGCACCTGCGACGGACTCGCCGACCATGCGCCGGCGAGTGGACATCTCGGTCGACCACACGGTGCCGGCGAGCAGCGCACCAAGCCCGACGTGCCAAATTTGCACAACGCCGAACGCAGCGAGCACTGCGATCGTTGCTGAAACAATACCAGACATGACCTGGCCGGCGAGCAGGATGTGCTTGCGGTTCACTGCCTCCGACATCACGCCGGCGAACGCGCCGAGCAGCAGCATCGGCAGGGTGCGTGCCGCCGAAACCACGGCGACGGCGAGCCCGGACCCGGTCACATCCAGCGTGAACAGCGCGGCGCACAGGACCTCGAACGATCGCATCGTGTTGACGCAGCCGCCGATCGCCCAGAGGCGAAGATATGTGCGCGAGGACAGCAGGGCAGGCATGGTGTCTGCGTCAGTCGTCCTGCGTCACATGCACCGGCGGCACTGCGCCGAACCACTCCGGCCGCGCGCGCTCGACCTGCGCGGCAAGCTGCAGCAGCAGGTCTTCGCGGGCGAAGTTGCCGTAGAGCTGGACGCCGATCGGCATGTTGTCGCTGTCCAGGCCGGCAGGGATGTTGATGCCCGGCAGTCCGGTTTCGTTGCCCGGCATGGTATAGCGGCAGGCATCGGTGAGCCGGTTCATCCACGGCTGCAACGCCTCGTCGCGCAGCAGCGAGTAGGGACCATTGGCCTCTGGTACTCGGATCGCCAGCGTTGGCGTCAGCAGCGCGTCGTAGCGCTCCATCAATGCGCCGAACTGGCGCGTGACGGTGTTGTTGCCGTTCATCATGCGGAGGATGTCGAACTTGTCATAGCTTTCCGCGGCTTCGTAGTGACGCAACGTCATCCGGTTGAGCAGCTTCGGCAGATCGGTGGCCGGTATGCCCTTGTCCGCTGCCATCATGGTGAACAGCGAGCGACTGCTGATCCACTGGGTCGCGTACGTCTCCCACATCGTTTCCCAGTCGCAGATGGCATCGTCGTTCAGTTCTTCAACGGAATGGCCGAGCGATTCCAGCAATCGCGCCGCCTCACGTACGCGGGCTGCGACTTCGGAATCGGTGTCGGTGCCGCGGCCCCAGCGCGCGGTGGACAGGCCGATCCTCAACCTGCCTGGTTCGCGTGCGATCGCATCGAGATAGGAGCCGGCCGGCGCGCCCATCTTGATGAACGAGCCGCCGTTCGGCACGCGGCTGAGATAGTCGTACACCGCCGCGGTGTCTCGCACGCTGCGGGACACGACGCCCTCGATGCTGATCCGAGCGACATACTCACTGCGCGACAATGGCTGCGGCACGCGGCCACGCGACGCCTTCAGTCCCACCAGGCCGCAGAACGACGCCGGAATGCGCGTCGATCCGCCGCCGTCGGACGACATCGACAACGGCACCACGCCGGCGGCCACCGCCGCCGCCGAACCGCCGGACGAGCCGCCAGGTGTGCGCGCCAGGTTCCACGGGCTGCGCGTCACCTTGACCTCGCCGCGGTAGTCGGTGGTGGTGTCAAAGGTCATGCCGAACTCGGGCGTGGTGGAACGGCCGAGCGGCACCAGGCCGGCGCGCAGGAAGTTCTCTACCGTCGGATCGGTGGCGCCGATGCGGGCGCCCTGGGTGAACGCAGAACCGGAATCCTGTGTGCGGCCCTTCAGCCCCGAGCCGAGGTCCTTGAGGAAGATCGGCACGCCATAAAGTTTTCCGGCCTGGTCGGGTCCGTCGGCATCGGGATTGACGCGCACGTCGTCGAACACTTCGATGATGGCTTCAAGTTTCGGATTGAGCCGCGCCACCGCGGCCGCTGCCTGTGCCGTGACCTGCTGTGCGCTGACCTGCCGCGTGCGCACCAACCCGGCCAGCGCCACGCCGTCGAGACGCGCCCATTCCGACCAGCCCATCGCCAGGCCCGTGTCTGCTGCCATCCGCCGCTTCCCCCATGGACCGAAACAGTCGCCCGGCGGTATCATGCGCCGAAAGGCGACATTGGTGCAGAGGGGATTCCTGGAAATGAATGACACGGTCATGACCAAGCCGCAGTTCGACCGGACGGCCGAGGACCTCGGCAACATCGTTGAGCTGGGACATGTCAACGTCACGGTGCCTGATCAATCGAAGGCGATCGCCTTCTACCTGATGGGGCTTGGCCTCACCCGCGATCCGTACCTGATGGCCGGCCTCGAGAACATGTGGGTGAATGTCGGCCGCGGCCAGTTCCATTTGCCGACGCGCAATCCGCCGCAGGTGGTGCGCGGCACGACCGGACTGGTGGTGCCCGACCTCGAGGCGCTGCTGAAGCGTCTCGAATACGCCAAGACGTTCCTGGACGGCACCAGATTCAGCTACAGGCAGGTAGGCAACGTCGTCGAAACGACCTGCCCATGGGGCAATCGCATGCGCGTGCACGGCCCTGAGCCCGAGAACTTCGGGCCGTTGCGTCTCGGCATGCCGTACGTCGAGTTCGATGTGCCGATCGGCACCAAGCTCGACAAGATCGCGCAGTTCTACACCGAGATCCTCGGCGGCATCGCCGGCGTGTCGAACGACGAGCGCGGCCCGTTTGCCTGGGCCAACACCTCGGCTGACAGCAAGGTGACGTATCGCGAGAGCGACCGGAAGTATGGCGAATACGACGGCCACCACATCCAGGTCACGCTCGCCGACTTCTCCGGCCCGCACAAGAAGCTGGTGGAGCGCGGGCTGATCACCGAGGAGAGCGACCAGCACCAGTATCGCTTCGTCGATATCGTCGATGTCGATACCAACAAGTCGCTGTTCCAGATCGAGCACGAGACGCGCAGCATGCGTCATCCAATGTTCAACCGCAGCTACGTCAACCGGAACCCGGACATGAACAACCGCAACTTCGTGCCGGGATATGAGGTCGGCATCTGGGCGCTCGCGTGATGGCACCCCAGCCCTACCGCGTCTCCGCCTACAACACCGCGACGGCGTCCGAAAACAAGATCCACGACGACGCCACCGCCCGCCGGTTCGGCTTCACCGGCGGGCTGGTGGGCGGCGTGCACGTCTACGCCTATATGACCCATCAGCCGCTCGCGCACTGGGGCCGCGCCTGGCTGGAACGCGGCGCCGGAGACTGCAAGTTCGGCAAGCCGGTGTACGACGGCGACATCGCCGAGATCGTTGCCGATGAAACCACCGAAGGCCTGGCGCTGCGGGTGATGAGCCGCGGCGAACTCTGCGCCACCGGCTCGGCCGCGCTGCCCGCATCCGCCACCGCGCCGCCGGTCGCCGAGTTCCAGTCCGCCACGCCGCCGGCGCACGACGCGCGTCCGCCCGCCGATGAGCAGTCGCTCGCGGTCGGCAGCTGGCTCGGCATGCACCCGGTGGCTGTGACCGCGGAGTTTCACGCCAAGGACCTCAGCGACACGCGCGAGACCGATCCGCTGTATGCCGCGGAGGGCATCGTGCACCCGGGCACCATTCTGCGCTGCTGCAACTGGGTGCTGTCGCACAACGTGGTGCTGCCGGCGTGGATGCATGTCGGCAGCAAGGTGCAGCACCTCGGCATCGGGCGGATCGGTGACACGCTGAGCGCGCGTGCCCGGGTCACGCAGAACTACGTCCACAAGGGGCACAAGTTCGTCGAGGTCGATGCGCTGGTGCTGGCCAACGAGCGCGCGCCGCTCGCACGTGTGACCCACACGGCGATCTATTTGCCGCGCCAGTTGGCGGAGGCAGCGTAACCGGCGTCCGATTTCGTCTCACGGCGTCGTTATGCGAGACGATGTCGCGCGGCCTGAGAAATGCCTGTCGGCCGGCACTCAGCCGTTCGCAGTAGCGCGCTCGCGTTGCATGGGGTCTTGCCCCCACGAGTTCCCGTCTGTGTGCCGCCGCCGGCCATGCCGGCGATCTGCTTTGGTTCCCAAAATCGCCCACAGCCGCGATGTGTGGTTAGCCACGGTCACCGTCAATAGTAATTGCAACTAGAGGACCGTTGCCCGCAGGCGATGATGGCGCCAGCCCGTGCGAGGCGTGCGAAGTGCTCGATCCGACGCAGGCGTTGCAACAAATCGGGTGTCGCAACGCCAATCCGCCTAGTTCGGCAGCTCGCCCTCCTGCTTCAGCATCCGGATGCCCTCGCGGAACGCAGCGGTCGTGTTGGCCACATCCTCCGCCGTATGCGTGCACGAAAGCAGCCCACCGCCGCGCGGATTGAGGTCCACGCCGTTGACCAGCATCGCCAGCCGCAGCTTGTTCACCAGCCCCTTCGGCTGGTTCTTCATGTCCTCCAGCGGGATCTTCGCCGGATCGAAGCTGTGCGGCCCGACATCCAGTCCGCTCGGGTTCACGAACAGATGGAAGCCCGAATAGGTGCCGTACACCGCCCAGGGCACTTTCGCCTCTGCCAGCACCGCATTCAGCTTCGCGCGCAGATCGGCCGCCGTTGCCGATGCCCGGTCGGACGCATCGGTCTCCGCGATCACCGTCAGTGCCGCAGTGCCGGCCGCGGCGGACACCGGGTTGGCGTTGAATGTACCGGGATGCGCGATCTTCTCGCGGCCGGTGCGCGCCGCCACGTTGAAGTCGAGCAGGTCCAGGATGTCCTTGCGTCCCGCGACGCAGGCACCCGGCAGGCCGCCGGCCACGATCTTGGCGAAGCTCGACAGGTCAGGCCGCACGTCGAACGCCATCTGTGCCCCGCCCCTGGTGGCACGGAAGCCGGTGACCACCTCGTCGAAGATCAGCAGCACGCCATGCTGAGTGCACAGCCGGCGCAATTCCTGGGCGAACTCGGCGCCCAGCGGCACCTGGCCGAACGACGAACCGGTCGGCTCGTAGATCACCGCGGCGATATCGTTGTCGCCGGCGAAGGCGGCGCGAATCGCATCGAGATCGCCCGGATTCACCAGGATCGATTTTTCCGCCACACCCGGCAGCACACCTGGCGTCGGCGAGCCGTCGAAGTGGTTGGTGTAGCCGCTGGCCATCTGGTCGTGCCAGCCGTGGAAATGCCCCTTCAGCCGCATCAGCGTGTGCTTGCCGGTAAACGCACGCGCCAGCCGCACCGCCATCAGCGTCGCCTCGGTGCCCGACGAGGTGAAGCGGATCCGCTCGGCCGACGGCACCAGGCGCTGGATCGCACGCGCCCACTGCACTTCGCGCGGATGCGACGCGCCGAACTGCGTGCCTTCGTCCAGCGCCTCGCGCACCGCCGCCGTCACCACCGGGTGGTGATGCCCGAGCAACAGCGCGCCGTGCCCGCCGAAGAAGTCGATATAGCGGTGGCCATCGACGTCCCACTTGTGCGGCCCCTCGGCGCGGGCGATGAACACGCCATACGGATCGACGTTGCGCGCGTCGTGGGTGATTCCGCTGGGGAACAGCTCGTTGGCTTCCTTCGCCAGTTCGGCCGAGCCAGGCGTGCGCTCGCGATAGGCAGCGATGATGCGGGAATTGCTGAGTTCGGCAGCAACGTCGTTCATGGCCTGGCCTCGCCGTTTGTGTGCCTGCCATAGTGCCGTCAAACCACGGTCCGGGCAAATTCACCCGACTGCGTGACGCATTCAGGCGCGACCTCTGGTGGGGCTGGCTGGAGGCGAGCGAACCGCAGGGACGGCGGCGCTGCGGGCCGGCGTTTCGCGCGGCGGCATGCATGCCTGGGCGACGTCGGCCTCGGAAGTCGCAACCTTTCCTATGCCGGTGATCCCGTTGACGGCACTGTACATCGACTCTGCGATCCAGCCTTTGCAATCCATCCGTTTAAGTGAGGGGTTCCAAGGGCTACGCCCTTGGCGGGGTTCGGCGCGGAGCCCCGGCCCTGGTTTCGCTATTCAGTTGCGATGTGGCAGGCTTGGCCAGGTGGAGGGCGCCGCATGTTCGATCTGGTGTTGAAGGGCGGCCGGATCATCGACCCCGCGCAGGGTGTGGACGCGCGGCTGGACATCGCGTTCGCCGACGGCAAGGTGGCCGAGGTCGGACCGGACCTGCCCGGCGGCAAGCAGACGCGCGATGTGTCCGGCCTGATCGTGGTGCCGGGACTGGTCGATCTGCACACACATGTCTATTGGGGCGGTACGTCGCTGGGCGTCGATCCCGACGCCTATGCGAAGGCGAGCGGCCTGACCACGTTGATCGATGCCGGCTCCTCCGGCCCCGGCAACCTGAAAGGGTTCCGCCGGCATGTGATCGAGCGCTCCGAGGTGCGCATCCTGCCGTTCCTCAACATCTCGTTTGCCGGCATCTTCGCGCTGTCGAAGGAAATCAATGTCGGCGAATGCCGCGACCTCGCGCTGCTGAACCCGCGCGTCTGTCTCGACGTGGCGAAGGCGGAGGCGGATCTGGTGGTGGGCATCAAGGTGCGCATCGGCGGCAATGCATCGGGCGCGTCCGGCATCGCGCCGATGGAGATGGCGCTGGAGGTGGCCGAGCACGCCGGCCTGCCGCTGATGACGCATCTCGACGCGCCGCCGCCGTATCGCTCCGAGGTGATGCCGCGGCTGCGCCAGGGCGACATCCTGACGCATTGCTTCCGGCCGTTCCCCAACACGCCGGTGGCACCCGGCGGCGCGGTGCGCGAGGACGTGCTGGCGGCGCGGGACCGCGGCGTGATCTTCGACATCGGCCACGGCAAGGGTTCGTTCGGCTACGAAACCGCGATGGCGATGCTGAAGCAGGGGTTTCTGCCCGACGTTATCTCGTCCGACATCCATGTCGTGTCGATCGAAGGCCCGGCCTATGACCTGCTTACCACCATGTCGAAGTTTCTGGTGCTCGGTGTGCCGTTGGTGGAGGTGATCCGTGCCACCACAATCAATCCCGCGCGCGCGGTGCGGCTGGAGGATCGCGGCACGCTGCGCCCCGGGCTGCTGGGCGACGCGACCGTGCTGACGCTGGAGCAGGGACGATTCGTGTTCGAGGACGTACTGGGCGAGAAGCTGAACGCGGAACAGCGGCTGGTGTGTCGTGGCATCGTGCTGGGTGGAAACTGGTGGCACGGGTGACGCGATGGTTAAAGAATAATGAAACCACAGATGAACACGGATAAACCCAGATAAACCTATGCCTGGATCTGTGTTCATCTGTGGTTTCATTTGCTCCGTTCCTGAAAGACCCTGACAGTCGAGCAAGGAGAAGACCAAATGCAGATCGGTGTAATCGGACTGGGCCGCATGGGCGCGAACATCTCCCGCCGCTTGATGCGGGCGGGGCATTCCACCGTGGTGTGGGACGCCAATGCAGCGACCGTGCAGGAAATGGGCAACGAGGGCGCGCAGGGCGTTGGCTCGTTGCAGCAGGTGGTTCAGGCACTGAAGGAAAAGCCGCGGGCGGTGTGGGTGATGCTGCCGGCCGGCCGCATCACCGAGCAGACCATCAACCAGCTCGGCGAGCTGATGGACTCCGGCGACATCGTCATCGACGGCGGCAACACGTTCTACAAGGACGATATACGACGCGCGAAGACGTTGGCGGCAAAGGGCATCCGCTACGTCGACTGCGGCACCTCGGGGGGCGTGTGGGGATTGGAACGCGGCTATTGTCTGATGATCGGCGGCGAGAAGGCCGCAGTCGATCACCTCGATCCGATCTTCGCCACACTGGCCCCTGGGATCGGGACGATCGATCGCACCGTCGGGCGCGAGGGCCACGATCCGCGCGCCGAACGCGGCTACATCCATGCCGGTCCTTGCGGCGCCGGACACTTCGTGAAGATGATTCATAACGGCATCGAATATGGCATGATGCAGGCGATCGCCGAGGGCTTCGACATCCTGCGCAACAAGTCGTCCGACAAGCTGCCGGCGGATGAGCGCTTCGAGCTGAATGTCGCCGACATCGCGGAGGTGTGGCGGCGCGGCAGCGTGGTGTCTTCGTGGCTGCTCGATCTGACCGCCGAGGCGATGGCGAAGGATCCGGCGCTGGAGCACTTCTCCGGAACGGTCGAGGATTCCGGCGAAGGCCGCTGGACCGTCGAGGCCGCGATCGAGGAGGCGGTGCCCGCGGAAGTGCTCGCGACGTCGCTATTCGTGCGGTTCCGTTCGCGCCAGGAGCATACCTTCGCCGAGAAGGTGCTGTCGGCGATGCGGTTCGGTTTCGGCGGACACGTGGAGCTGCCGGCACCGAAAGCATGATGGCCGGATCAAGCCCGGCCATGACCACCGGGACAGGCCCGGTGACAGGCGATGAGGATCGGGCGTACGCCCGAGATCGTGCATGACCATTGCCGTGCTGATGGGTGTCTCCGGCAGCGGCAAGACGACCGTCGCCCGTGGCGTCGCGCAGCGCGAGGGCTGGCGTCTGGTGGAGGGCGACACGTTCCACCCGCCGGCGAATGTCGCGAAGATGCACGCCGGCACGCCGCTCACGGACGACGACCGCTGGCCGTGGCTGCGCGCGATCGCGCAGGAGATTGACGCGATGCGCGAGCGCGGCGAAAGCGCGGTAGTCGCGTGCTCGGCGCTGAAGCGCGCCTATCGCGACATCCTGACCGGGGCGCGGCCGGACGTCGTGCTGGTGTATCTGCAAGGTTCGCAGGCGCTGATCGCGGAGCGGATCGCGGCGCGCAAGCACCACTTCATGCCGCCGGCGCTGCTCGACAGCCAGTTCGCGACACTCGAGGAGCCTGGTCCGGACGAGCATCCGATCGTGGTGTCGATCGCACCATCGCCTGATGCGATCGTCGACGCGGTAGTGAAGCAACTGCAGGAGCGCACAGCATGAGCGGAGAAGCTGCCATCTATCCAAGTCTGCGCGATCGCGTGGTGTTCATCACCGGTGGCGCCAGCGGCATCGGCGCCGAACACGTGACACAGTTCGCCGCGCAGGGTGCCAAGGTGGCGTTCGTCGATATCGCCGACGATGCGGCGCAGGCGCTGATCGACAGGATCGAGGCGGCCCGGCATCCGGCGCCGTTGTACCGGCACTGCGACCTCAAGGACATTGTCGCGTTGCAGGCGACGATCGCCGAGGTGGGGCGTCGGCTCGGACCGGTCACCGTGCTGGTGAACAATGCGGCGAACGACCAGCGGCACAAATTCCAGGACGTCACGGTCGAGTACTGGGACGAGCGAATGGCGACCAATCTGCGGCATCAGTTCTTCGCCATCCAGGCGGTGGCGCCGATGATGAAGGCGGCGGGCGGCGGGTCGATCATCAATTTCGGCTCGGTGAGCTGGCACTCGCTGCAAGGCGGCATGCCCGCCTACACGACCGCGAAGGCCGCGGTTGAGGGGCTGACGCGCGGCATGGCACGCGACCTTGGACCGGACCGGATCCGGGTGAACACGGTGATACCCGGATGGATCATGACCGAGCGGCAGGTTACGCTGTGGCTGACGCCGGAAGCCGAGGCGAACCTGCTGCAGATGCAGTGCCTGAAGCAGAAACTGGTGCCGGCGGATGTGACCCGCATGGTGCTGTGGCTTGCCGCCGATGACAGCCGCATGTGCACCGCGCAACTATGGGTGGTGGACGCGGGGAGGATGTGACCTACAGCGAATTCTGGCTTCGCTACCTGCGCGCCCATAGCCACGCGAGCACGCGGGCGCTGCACTATTTCGGTAGCGTGCTCGCGCTTGGCACACTGGTCGTCGCCATTGCCACGCTCAACTGGCGCGGTCTGATCGCGGCACCGCTGATCGGTTACGCCTTCGCATGGACTGCGCACGCCGCGATCGAGCGCAACCGACCGGAGACGTTCGGCCACCCGCTCTGGTCGCTGTTCAGCGACTTCCGCATGTTGCTGCTTGCGCTCAGCTTCCGGCTCGCGCCGCATCTGCGACACGCCGGCCTGAGATAGCCGGACAAGGGGGAAACAGGACCATGTGGGAGCCAGGCGATCGCTATCCCGATCCGTCGGTGCAGGTGCTCGATGCGAGTTTCAACCGCTATCGGCTGCCGCTCGCCTCGGTGGAGCGGCTGTTCACCGGGTGCCGTTGGTCGGAAGGACCGGTGTATTTTGGCGACGGCCGCTATGTGCTGTGGAGCGACATCCCCAACGACCGCATCCTGAAATGGGAGGAGGAGACCGGCGCGGTCAGCATTTTTCGCAAGTCCTCCAACAACGCGAACGGCAACACGCGCGACCGCCAGGGCCGGCTGGTCAGCTGCGAGCATCGCGGCCGCCGCGTGATCCGCACCGAATACGACGGCGCGATCACCGTGCTGGCCGACAGTTATCAGGGGAAGCAACTGAATTCGCCGAACGATGTGGTGGTGAAGTCCGATGGTTCGATCTGGTTCACCGATCCGCCGTTCGGACTGCTGGGCTATTACGAGGGCGAGAAGTACGAACCGGAGCTGCCGGCCAACGTGTATCGCGTCGACGGCCGGACCGGCGCGGTGACGATGGTGGCCGACGACGTGCAGGGACCCAACGGGCTGGCGTTCTCGCCGGACGAATCGAAGCTCTACGTGGTGGAATCGCGTGGTATGCCGACGCGCAAGCTGCGCGTGTTCGACGTCAGCGGCAGCACGCTCGGCGCCAGCAGGATGTTCCTCGATGCCGGCCCCGGCACGCCCGACGGTTTCCGCGTCGATATCGACGGCAATCTGTGGTGCGGCTGGGGCATGGGGCAGTCGGATCTCGACGGCGTGCGCATCTTCAATCCCGCCGCGGAACCGATCGGCCACATCGCGCTGCCGGAACGCTGCGCCAATCTTTGCTTTGGCGGACGCTGGCGCAACCGGCTGTTCATGGCGGCAAGCCACGGGCTGTATGCGCTGTATGTGAACACGCAGGGTGCTCCGGGAGGCTAGACGCGCGCATGTTCGATCTGCGCTCACACGGCACAACACTCCGCACCGAGATACTCGCCGGCTGCACCACCTATCTGACGATGGCCTACATCGTCGTGGTCAATCCGCTGATCCTGGCCGGCGCCGGTATCGACCATGGCGCTGCCTTCGTCGCCACCTGCATCGCCGCCGCGTTCGGTTCGGCCGCGATGGGCATGCTCGCCAACCTGCCGCTGGCGCTGGCGCCTGGCATGGGGCTGAACGCCTATTTCACCTTCACCGTGGTGAAGGGCATGGGCCTGTCCTGGCAGGTGGCGCTGGGTGCGGTGTTCCTCTCCGGCGTGCTGTTCCTGATCGTCAGCCTGCTGCGCGTCCGCGAGTGGCTGGTGAACGCCATCCCGATGTCGCTGAAGCTCGGTATAGGCGCCGGCATCGGCCTTTTCCTTGGGCTGATCGGCCTACACGAAATGGGTCTGGTCACCGGCCATCCCGAGACACTGGTGACGCTGGGCCATCTCGCCGCACCGACCACGCTGCTTGCCTGCCTGGGCTTCCTGATCATCGCCGGCCTCACCGCGCGCGGCATGCCCGGGGCGATCCTGCTCGGCATCGTGCTCACTGCGGCGCTTGGCCTGCCGTTCGGCCTTACCGAGTTCCACGGCGTGATCGCGCCGCCGCCGTCGCTGGCGCCGACCTTCCTGCAACTCGACATCGCCGGCGCGCTGTCGTTGGGCGTCACCACCGTGGTGCTGACGTTCTTCCTGGTCGATGTGCTGGACAATGCCGGCACACTGATCGCCACCACGCAGCGCGCCGGCCTGATGCGTCCCGACGGCACGATCGCGAAGCTGCGCGAGGCGCTGCTGGCCGACAGCGGCGGCGCCATCATCGGCTCGCTGCTGGGGACCAGCACCACCACCAGCTACATCGAGAGCGCGGCCGGCATCCAGGCGGGTGGCCGCACCGGGCTCACCGCCGTCACCGTCGCCGCGCTGTTTCTGCTGACGCTGCTGTTCGCGCCGGTCGCCACCGCGATCCCGGCGTTTGCCACCGCACCCGCGCTGGTGTTCGTCGCCTGCCTGATGGCGCGAGCGCTGCGCGACATCGACTGGGACGATGCGACGGAATATGTGCCGGCGGTGGTGCTGGCGATCGGTATTCCCTTCACCTTCTCGATCGCCGCGGGGATCGGGCTGGGCTTCATCGTGCATGTCGTGGTGAAGGCGGCGACAGGGCGCATCGGCGCGATCGCTGGCGCTGTGTGGGTGGTGGCCGGGCTGTCGCTGCTGAAATTCGTATTGGGGGGGTGAAGCACACCATGTCCACAGCCGAGACCCTGCGCCCACGTTGGACCAACTGGGTGGGCAACCAGAGCTTCAGCCCGACGGAAATAATTCGTGCCAGCAACGAGGCCGAGGTCATCGACACCGTGACGCGCGCCGTTCGCGCGGGCCAGCGGCTGCGGGTGCCGGGCAGTGGACATTCCTTCACGCCGGTGGTCGAGACGGATGGCATTTTGCTCGATGCCTCGGCGCTGACCGGCATCATCTCGACCGATCATGACAACGCCACCGCCACTGCGTGGGCGCAGACGAAGATCGCCGACTTCGGCCCCGCGCTGTGGGACCACGGGCTGGCGCTCTCCAATCAAGGCGACATCGACGGCCAGGCGATTGCCGGCGCGATCGCGACCGCGACGCATGGCTCGGGCGTCAGGCTGCGCAACTTTTCCGCCAGCCTCGTCGGTGCGCGGCTGGTCGATGGCCGCGGCAATTTGCACGATGTGGATGCCCAAACGCATCCGGACCTCTTGCCCGCCTTGCAGACGTCGCTCGGCATGCTCGGCGCGATGACGCAGGTGACGTTGCAGGTCTCTCGCGCCTACAAGCTGCACGAGCGCATCGCCATCATGCATGTGGACGAGGTGCTCGAGCGCTGGGACGAGCTGATCCAGAACTACCGGCATTTTTCCTTTTTCTGGATGACCAGCGATGCCTCCGCCAGGCTCTACAAACTCGACGCGCCGGCGGACCGTTGCTACGTCAAGCTCTATCAGGAATACCCGGCGGACGCCGAGACGCCGGAACTGAAGGACCACGAGCGCTTCGACTGCGCCTACAAAATCTACCCGATGGTATTCGACCCGAATTTCCACGAGATGGAGTATTTTCTGCCGCTCCAGGGAAGCCGCGATTTTTTCAAATCACAGCGCGAGCTGATGCTGGCACGACCCGAGGAAGCGGTGATTCCGGTGGAGGTCCGTTTCTGCGCGGCCGACAACGCGTGGCTCAGTCCTAACTTCGAGCGCAGCAATATGGTCGTCTCGGTTGCCGGCGTGCCGGGCACGGACTACTGGCCGTATCTGCGCCGTTGCGACGGCCTGTTCCGCGAGTGCCAGGGCCGGCCGCATTGGGGCAAGCTGCATTTCATGACGCCGGCGCGCATGACGGAGCTGTTCCCGCATTACGAGGACTTTCGCCGGCTGCGCGGGGAGCTCGATCCACGCGGCACGTTCCTCAATCCGCATCTGCGCGAGCTCTTCGGCGGCTGAGTGCGCCGGCTTCACCGCACCCGCGCTGCGACGCGGCGATGCAGCAGCCATCCCGCAGCGGTGAACAGCGCCAACCCGCCGGCCCACAGCGCCGCGTTTTGCCAGTCGCCCGCCTCCAGTTCGGCCAGCGACAGCCCAGCGAACTGCGCGGGCACAACGTGCGCGGGAGCCCAGATGAAGGCAGAACCTACATTGGCAATCAGGAACCGCGCTCGTGCCATGCCCGCCATGCCGGCGACCAGCGGCACGGTGGAGCGCAGCACCGGAACGAAACGGCAGATCGCCACGCTCGCGGCGCCGTAGCGATGAAAGAAGCTCTCGGCATGGCTCATCAGCGCTGGCCTGGTGGCGAACGGCCACATGCCGCGCAGTCGAAAGCGGAACCGGTGGCCAAACCAATACGACACGAAATCCCCGATCACCGCGCCGATGATCGAGACCACGATGATCGGCATTATCGACATACCGGCCATTGCGCTGGCGGCCGCGACGGCCATCAGAATCGGCGTACCGGGGATCAGCATGCCGAGTACCGCGACCGCCTCGATGATCGCGGCGGAGAACGCGACCAAAATCGCAAGCAGCGGATATTGCGCCGCCAGATCGGCTGCACCGTTGATCAGCGACCACACGCTATGGCTGCTTCGCCGCTGTCAACACTGATGACGCCAGACCTGTTCGCTACGGGCCCATTATGCTTCGGATCGGCGACCAATGGAAGCAGTTCCGATGCCGGCGCCGCGTTTTCAGGCCACGCTGCCGCGTGCCACTCTGTGCCAAGGAGGATCGCGTGGAATCGGTCGATTGCGTCGTGGCGGGTGCCGGTGTCGTCGGACTGGCGGTGGCGCGTGCGCTCGCGCTGGCGGGCCGCGAGGTGATCGTCCTCGACGCCGCGGAAGGCATCGGCACCGAGACCTCGTCGCGCAACAGCGAGGTGATCCATGCCGGCATCTACTATCCCGCCGGCACCCTCATGGCGCGGTTCTGCGTGGCGGGGCGCAAGGCGCTTTATACCTATTGCGCCGAGAAGGGCGTGCCGCATGCCAACTGCGGCAAGCTGATCGTCGCGACCAACGCCGAGGAGGACGCGATGCTCGCCGGCATCAAGCACCGCGCCGAAGCGAACGGCGTCGAGGGCATGCGCGTGCTTACGGCAGCCGAGGCGATCGCGCTGGAGCCGAACCTGTCGTGCACCAGCGCGCTGCTGTCGCCTGCCACCGGCGTCATCGATTCCCACGCCTTCATGCTGGCGCTGCAAGGCGATGCGGAGAATGCCGGCGCGGTGCCGGTGTTCCACAGCCCGGTCTTCGGCGGGCGCGCGGTGCGGGGTGGCATGGAGATCGATGTCGGCGGTGCTGATCCGATGGCGTTGCGCTGCCGGCTGCTGGTGAACTCCACCGGCCTTCATGCGCCCGCCCTCGCGTCGCGCATCGCCTGCATGCCGCAGGATCGGGTTCCGACCGCCTATTACGCCAAAGGCAACTACTTCACGCTGTCCGGCCGCTCGCCGTTCTCGCGGCTGATCTATCCGGTGCCGGTGCCGGGCGGCCTCGGCGTGCACCTGACGGTCGATCTCGCCGGTCAGGCACGCTTCGGGCCCGATGTGCAGTGGATCGATGCGATCGACTACACAGTCGATGCTGCGCGTGCCGACAGCTTCTATGCCGCGGTGCGCAAATACTGGCCGGCCCTGAAGGACGGTGCATTGCAGCCGGGTTATGCCGGCATCCGCCCGAAGATCCTGCCGCGCGGCGCGGCCGCGCAGGATTTCGTCGTGCAGGGCCCGCAGACGCATGGGGTGACGGGGCTGATCAACCTGTTCGGGATCGAGAGTCCTGGACTGACGGCGGCGCTCGCGTTGGCCGAGCACGTCGTGCACGTCGCCGCCACCGGATAGCGGCAGGAGCGACGGTGATGCCACCGCAGGTGGCAGAGTTTTTGTTGCAATGGGCGGATGGTTGTGGTCATGATGGCGTCATAGCGGCCTGGGCAGATCGGACGGGGAGGGCCGGAAGAAGCAGACTCGCGTGAGGAGATGCGCAAGTGGCCGATTCCGACATCCTGGGTACGCACACCGTACTTTGCGACGAACTCGATACGATTGAACGGCGGCGCCAGCGCCGTGGCTGCGGCACCGACGGGTGCGCGCACAGCGATCTCGAGACACACGGCGAGCGCACGCGGCACATGCGGCTGAGCGCGCTATGCCTGTCCGGCGGTGGGATCCGGAGCGCGGCCTTTTGCCTCGGCGCGCTGCAGGCGCTTGCGGCAAAGCGCATGCTGCGTCAGTTCGACTTCCTGTCCACGGTCTCCGGCGGCGGCTTCATCGGTGGCTGGCTGCAGGTCCTGATTCGCGAAGCGGGCGGCGTGGCCAGCGCCGAGGATACGCTGGCCCTGCCACGATCGGAACCGCTGCGCCGGTTGCGGGCCTACACCAATTACCTGACCCCGCAGACCGGCCCGCTGTCGACTGACACCTGGGCAGGGATCGTCCTCTATCTGCGCAACCTGCTGATCAACTGGACGGTGTTCGTGCCGCTGTTCATGTTGATCGCGCTGATACCGATCACCTACCGCACCGCGATCTCGGCGTGCAGCAACATCGCGTGGCTGAACCTCGTACTGTTGGGTTGCGCTGGCCTGGCGCTGTTGTACGGGGTGATCAGCGTATGCAGCCTGTTGCCTAGCCATCGTAAGCCGCGCGCGAAGGGTGGCGCTACGCCGGCCTACGCGTCCGACCGCAACATCCGCTGGGACGTGGTTTATCCCGCGCTCGGCTGGACCCTGCTGGTCCCGTGGCTGCTGGACTTTGCCACCGCCCACGTCGCCGACGCAGCGTCGGCACGGCCATGGTTGGCGCACCACGCGTTCTGGATCGTTCCGACGATTTATTTCGTTCTGATGACCTCGGCCTACTGTCTGGCGTGGGGGTTGCAGTGGTTTCGCTCGAATCCCGGGGTGTCGTTGTTCCGGGCGAATATCGGCCGCTGGATTGCGGCCAGCTTCGGCGCCGCGCTGTTGACCTGGTTGATGCTGGTCATTGCAGGCGCGGTCCTGCCGCTGGAGGTGCCGGCGATCCAGATCGGCGGCGAACAATCTCCGATCCGGGTTCCGGTGGATACCGCGGCCGTCCTGACCGTGTTCGCGCCGCTTGCGCTGGCGGTGGTGCACGTGCTGCAGACCGCGCTGTATGTCGCATTGCGGCGGGAAAACGAATTGGCCGATCTGGATCGGGAGTGGCTGGGACGCGTCAACGCAATGATCCTGCGGCTGGCCGTCGGCTGGACGGTGTTCGCGCTGTGCTGCCTGATTCTTCCTCTGATGATCCAGCTCGTGCAGAGGAGCGACGGCAGCGATCTCTGGAGCGGCGGTCGCATATCGGTCGTAGGTGCATTGTCCGTGCTGATCGGCGGAGCCGCGGCCTGGCTCGGCAAGATCTGGCCGTCAGTGGAAAGCTTCGTCGAGAAGCCGGGCGTCATGGATCGCGTGCGGGCCCATCTCCCCACTGCGCTCGGCGCTGTGTTCGCGATCGGCCTGCTGGTCGTGTTCGGCGGCGTGCTGAGTCTGGTGCTGGGGCATTTGCAAGACCAGATCACCTGGGTCGCCAGGACGATCGGTAACGACGTGACCGGATGGGCATGGCTGCCGCTGATACTGCAGGCGGCGGTCGCGTTGATCCTGTTCATCGGCGTGATGAGGTTCCGGAACGTCAACGTCAACCGGTTCTCGATGCACGCCATCTATCGCAACCGGCTGACCCGTGCGTTCCTGGGATCGGCGCGCAACAAGCGCGACCAGGATCCGTTCACGGGGTTCGATCCGTGGGACAATCTGCCGCTGTCGTCGTTGCTCGATGTGTCCAGCAGCCTGTTCCCGGTCATCAACATGACCTTGAACATCACCGCCGGCACCAATACGGCCTGGGCGGAGCGGCAGGCGGCATCGTTCACCGCAACGCCGCTGGTCTGCGGCTCGGGCGCGCTGCGTCACCCCTCACAGGCACCGACGGCAGTCGATCCTGACGGCGCGTTCGTTCCCACCACCCGCTTCGCCGGCCTGGAAACGCTGACGGAGCATCCCACCAAGCCCACTGAATCAGGGGCCGGCCTGGGCAGCGCGCTGACCGTCTCGGGCGCCGCAGTGAGCCCGAGCTGGGGCTATCACTCCTCCCGCATCACGGCGTTCCTGATGACGCTGTTCAACGTGCGCCTGGGCATCTGGCTGCCCAATCCGTCGAAGGCCACGGCGGACGAGTTGCGCCTCGCGCGGCCGCGCAATTCGCTGATGGCGCTGATTGACGAGATGCTGGGGGAGACAACCGATGACAGCCAGGCAATCTACCTGTCCGACGGCGGGCACTTCGAGAACCTTGGCCTCTACGAGATGTTCCGCCGCCGGTGCAGCTCGATCCTGGTCATCGATGCCGGCTCGGACGAGGCCTGCGCGATGACCGATCTCGGCAATGCGATCCGCAAGGCGGAGATCGACTTCGGCGTCAGCGTCGAGATGCAGGAGCCGATGCACGTCTATCCTCGCACCTCGCTCGAGGACAAGAGCGATCTGTCCTCCACCGCGCTCGGGTTCGCTTATGGTAAAATCAAATACGACGGCGGACATAGCGGTGAGCTGCTCTACATCAAGCCGAGCTTCCTGGCCGGGATTCCGGCCGACGTGCGTTCCTATGGGGCGGAGCACAAGGCATTTCCGCACGAGTCAACGCTCGACCAATGGTTCACCGAGAGCCAGTTCGAGAGTTATCGCATGCTTGGCCGGTATCAGATGGCCGAGCTTGTCGGAGATGATGCCAAACCCGCGGAGCTGGCGACCATGTTCGAGACGGCACGCGTGGCGGGGCTGCCAAGCCAGAAGCCGCCAGCGGATGCCGCCGGATGCGACGGCATCAGGGTGCTCGCCTCGGTGATCGCCGGTCGTATCGGGCCGTCGCGGGGTGTCGCAGAGACGGCCGCTGCCGCGGAGTGACGGCGGCAACGTGGCCCGCCGGGTTAGCCCGCATATCTCACACTGGGTAGGTGCATCGGGGTTCCGAATCAGCGAAAGTTCTTTTGCGAGAAGGACTTTTGCTGAAACGAAGGAGCGCCCCGATGCCGACAGAGTGTAGCCCGAGGTTGTTTGAATTTGCACCCG
>DASXNR010000328.1:0-4394 GCA_036494925.1 Acetobacteraceae bacterium | reverse complement strand
CAGGCCTGCATGATGCCGAGCGGTCCCGCCGCCAGCACGGCCCGTTCGTAGTCCAGGCCACTCATCAGCACGCGCACGCCATCGTTGACGCGGCCCAGCACATTGTCCTCCGGGACCTCGCAGTCGGCGAACACCAGCTCGCAGGTGTTCGACCCCCGCATTCCCAGCTTGTCGAGCTTCTGCGCGGTGGAAAAACCCTTGAAACCCTTCTCGATCAGGAATGCGGTGATGCCTTGCGGTCCCGCCTCCGGTTCGGTCTTGGCATACACAACCAACACGTCCGCGTCAGGCCCGTTGGTGATCCACATCTTGGAGCCGTTCAGCACGTAGCGATCGCCACGCTTCTCCGCCCGCGTCCGCATGCCGACGACATCGGAACCGGCACCAGGTTCGCTCATCGCCAGCGCGCCGACATGCTCGCCGCTGATCAGCCGGGGCAGGTAGCGCCGCCTCTGCGCATCACTGCCGTTGCGGCGGATCTGGTTGACGCACAGATTGGAATGCGCGCCGTATGACAGGCCGACCGACGCCGAAGCGCGTGAAATCTCCTCCATCGCGACCACGTGCTCCAGATAGCCCATGCCGGCACCGCCGTATTCTTCCTCCACGGTGATACCGAGTACGCCGATCTCGCCGAACTTGCGCCACAGATCCATTGGGAAGGCGTTGTCGCGATCGATCGCCGCGGCGCGCGGTGCGATCTCGTCGGCGGCGAACGCCTCGACGGTGCCGCGCAGCATGTCGGCGGTCTCGCCGAGGTCGAAGTTCAGGCCGGGCAGCCGGTTCGGTAATGACGCCATGTTGGAACAATGGCCGAGTAGGTGCGGGCCGCCAAGTGAAACCTGCTCGATCCTCGTGTATGGTCGGGCGACCGACGGGAGGGAACAGCGATGACAGTCGAGCGCATGCTGACCGAGGAAGAGCCGGCCGCCGATCTGGTCGGACGGGTGCTGCAGGAAGCCGGCATCGAGTATGTCTTCGGCATTTCCGGCGGCCACACCGGCCGGATTGTCTCAGGACTGCGCAATTATCAGAACTCGCTGCGCATGGTGCTGGTGCGCCAGGAATCGCTGGCCGGTGTCATGGCGGAGGTCTATGGGCGGCTCACTCGCCGGCCTGGCGTGATGATCGGACAGGGGCCCTGGGTGCTGGGCAATGGCCTGATCGGCACCATGGAGGCGTTCCTGTCCAGCTCTCCGATGCTGCTGCTCACCGACTTCTCCGATGCGACGCCGTTCCATCTGCACGCACCCTACCAGCAGGCGACCGGCGACTATGGCAGCTGGGATGCGCGGCGCGCGTTCAGCGGCGTGACCAAGCAGGTGGTGCAGGCGCACACGCCGGCCGCCGCGGTGCAGGGAACCCAGCTTGCGATCAAGCATGCGTTGTCCGGACAATGCGGTCCGGTCGCCGTGCTGTTCGCGCAGGACTCCTTGGCGGGCACGGTAAAACCGGATTCGCAGCCGGGACTGTATCCCACCCGCTACTATCTACCGGCGCCGCCACCCCCGGCCGATGCGTCGCGTGTCGCCGCGGCGGCGCAGGCACTGCTGGCCGCCGAGAGGCCGGTGGTGATCGCCGGCAACGGCGTGCGCATCGCGCAAGGCTACGATCAGCTCGTCGCGCTGGTCGAGGCGGCGGGCCTGCCGGTGGTCACGACCGCGGCCGGCAAGGGCTGCTTCGCGGAAACTCACAGTCTGGCGCTTGGAGTTTTCGGCACGTTCGGCACCGAGGCGGCGAATGCCTGTCTCGCCGAGGCCGATCTGGTGCTGGCGGTCGGCACCAAGCTCGGGCCGAGTGACACGGCGTGGGCGAATCGCGATCTGCTCGATCCGACGCGGCAGAGCTTCATCCAGATCGATATCGAGCCGCGCAACGCGTCGTGGACGTTTCCGGCCGAGCACGTGCTGCTCGGTGACGCCGCGCAGGTGCTGCGGCAACTGCACGAGGCGGTCGCATCGCAGTCGGCGGGCCGGCGAGCGACCGGCGATGCGCGTGTGGCGAAGTGGCGCGAGGCAAAGGGGTACTTCAATTCGGCCGGCTACCTCGCCGACGATGCACCGATCCTGCCGCAGCGGGCGATCGGCGAGTTGATGCGCACGCTGCCGGACAACGCCATCGTCACCTGTGACGCTGGTGAGAACCGCATCATGATGACCCACTTCTACCAGACGAAGCGGGCAGGTGGCTTCCTGCAGGCCGCGGGTTCGGGGCCGATGGGGTTCGCGATTCCCGCGGCGTTGGCGGCGAAGCTGGTGCATCCGGACCGCCCGGTCGTCGCGGTTTGCGGCGACGGCGGCTTCGCGATGACGATGAACGGGCTGATGACGGGCATCGAGCAGGACATTCCGATCATCACCGTGGTATTCAACAACAATGCGCTTGGTTGGGTGCTGCATGGCGGCGGTCCGTTCGCCGCCGAGTTCGCCGACTTCGATCACGCGGCGATCGCCCGCGCCATGGGCTGTCACGGCGTTCGCGTCACCGATCCGACCGCGCTCGGGCCGGCGCTGCGCGAGGCGATGAACGCGCGGCTGCCGACGGTGATCGACGTGCGGACGTCGCTGGCGCAGTCATTCGCCGACATCACTTCGCCGCTGGCGGTCGCCGCCTCGCCGCGGCGGCGGTGAAGCCGTGACCGGACTCAAATCAGCGTGATCGCGCCTCCCACTGAACGTGCGATGCAAACATGAGCTAAGCATACAAGATCGGTCGGCGACCCGAGACCAAGGTCACGCCCGTTCAGTCGCATGGGGAGAGTCATCCGGATGCCAGCGAAGATTTCAGTGTCGCTGACCGTAAACGGCGCCGCGACGCAGCTCAGTGTCGCGCCGTGGACGAGCCTGCTCGACGCGCTGCGTGACCATCTCGGCCTGACCGGCACCAAGAAGGGGTGCGATCACGGCCAATGCGGCGCTTGCACCGTGCTGGTGGACGGGCGGCGGATCAATTCCTGTCTCACGCTGGCCGTGATGAAGGACGGCGCCACGGTGACCACCATCGAGGGCCTGGCGAGCGATGGTGCGCTGCATGCGCTGCAACAGGCGTTCATCGATCACGACGCGTTCCAGTGCGGCTACTGCACGCCGGGACAGATCTGTTCCGCCGTCGGCCTGATAGCCGAGGGCAGGGCGAAGAGCACCGACGAAATCCGCGAACTCATGAGCGGCAACATCTGCCGCTGCGGCGCGTATCCCAACATCGTACGCGCGATTCAGCAGGCGATGGGGCAGGCATGATCGATTTCCAGTACGCACGGGCCAACGACGTTGCCGACGCGGTGCGTCAGATTTCCGCTGATCCGGCGGCCAAATTCATCGCCGGCGGTACCAACCTGATCGACTTGATGAAGGAGGATGTCGAACGACCCGCGCGGCTGATCGACATTTCGCGATTGCCGCTCCGGAGCGTCGAAGCGACGCCGGATGGAGGATTGCGGATCGGCGCACTGGTGCCGAATTCCGACCTCGCCTACCATCCCCTCATCGCACAACGCTACCCCATGCTCGGGAGCGCCATTCTTGCGGGCGCGTCCGCGCAGTTGCGCAACATGGCGTCGACCGGGGGCAATCTCCTGCAACGCACCCGCTGTGCCTATTTTTATGACGTGGCGACCCCTTGCAACAAGCGCCAGCCTGGCAGCGGCTGTTCCGCCATTGCAGGCCTCAATCGCATGCACGCGATCCTCGGCACCAGCGACGCCTGCATTGCGACCCACCCTTCCGACATGTGCGTGGCGCTGGCGGCGCTCGACGCTACGGTCCACGTGGCCGGGCCCGCGGGAACGCGCGCGTTGGCGTTTTCCGAGTTCCATCGGCTACCGGAGAACACGCCGCAGCGCGACACCAATCTACAGCCGAACGAGATCGTCACGGCGGTCGAGCTTCCCGCGCGCGGGTTTGCGGCAAATTACAGCTACCTGAAAATCCGCGATCGTCTGTCCTATGCGTTCGCGCTGGTGTCCATTGCAGCCGGCCTGGAGCTCGAGGGCGACGTGATCAAGGAAGCCCGGCTTGCGCTCGGCGGCGTGGCGCACAGGCCTTGGCGCGATCCAACGGTCGAGGCAGCGCTGCGCGGGCAGCCCGCCGACCGCTCGGCGTTCGCCCGCGCGGCGGACGTCATGTTGCGCGATGCCAAGGGATTCGAGCACAACGCGTTCAAGATCGATCTCGCGCGCCGTGCCATCGTGCGTGCGCTGACGCAGGCGGCAGCCGGAACCCCGCAGTCGCAGTCCAACAAGAAGATCGCATGAGCGGAAAGCGAGCGAACCCATGACGACTTATATCGGATCCGCCACACCGCGCGTCGATGGCCGCGCCAAGGTGACCGGCGCGGCGAAATATGCCGCCGAATTCGATGCGCCCGGTCTGGTGCACGCCTATGTGGTCACATCG
>DASXNR010000327.1:0-27918 GCA_036494925.1 Acetobacteraceae bacterium | reverse complement strand
GGCGGCGGTCTGGCGCATCGCTATTGCCTCGCGGTCCACCACGATGGCCGCTGCGCATCGTGCCATCGCCGCGTCAAGGGCCAAAATCCGCATCTTTACAATAGCATCCTCCCCCTCCCCTTGCGGGATGGGGGGAGGGGGCTCCGCCGGATGGCTCGCGGTCCCGTCCCCCCAATCCCCTCCCGCAAGGGGAGGGGGAGGAATTTGAACGGAGCGGCGCTCATTCCAGGTCTCCGGCCACTACAGAAGTGTACATGCCTCGTCGAAGTCGAGACGCGGCGATCGCGGAAACAGTCCTGCGGGATCGCCATGGCCGATATTGCACAGAAAATTCGAGCGCCAGCCGCGGTCGGCCAGGAACAGCTCGTCCACCATGTCGTTGTCGAAGCCCGACATCGCCCCGATGTCCAGACCCAGCGCACGCGCGGCCAGGATCAGGTAGGCTCCCTGCAGCGTGCCATTGCGGAACCCCGTGGTGGCAGCAAGCGATTCGTTGCCGGCGAACCAGGAGGTGGCGTCCGGATTGTGCGGGAACAGCTTCCAGAGCTTATGGTAAAACTTGGGGTCATAGGCAACGATCGCCGTCACCGGCGCCGCCATGGTCTTGTCGTGATTGCCGCTCGATAAAGCCGGCGCCAGTTTTTGCTTCGCCTCCGTGGTCCGCAGGAACAGGAAGCGCGCCGGCGAACAGTTGGCCGAGGTCGGTCCCTGCCTCAGCAGCTCGTACAGCGCCCGCAGCTCATCGTCGGTGACCGGCTGGTCGGTGAACGTGTTGTGGCTTCGCGCCTTGCGGAACAGGAGATCCAGTCCGTAGGCGTCGATCGTCATGGCTCAGAGATCGACCTGCTCGACCGCGACGACCTCCGGCACGTAGTGGCGCAGCATGTTCTCGATGCCGTGCTTCAGCGTAGCGCGCGAAGACGGGCAGCCGGAACAGGCGCCCTGCATGTGCAGTTTGACGATGCCCTCGCGATAACCGCGGAACACGATGTCGCCGCCATCCCCGGCCACCGCTGGGCGCACGCGGGTGTCCAGCAATTCCCTGATCTGGGCGACGATTTCTTCGTCCTCGGGGGCGATCTCGTCGACCAGATCCTCGTCGGCGGCGCCCTCGATCACCGGACGGCCGGCGACAAAGTGCTCCATGATCGCGGCGAGCACCTGCGGCTTCAGCGCCTGCCAGGAGGTTTCTTCCAGCTTCGTCACGGTGATGAAGTCGCCGCCAAGGAAGACGCGCGCGACGCCGGGGAGGGCGAACAGAGCGCCGGCGAGCGGGCTGCGTTCGGCCGAGTCGGGCGAGGCGAAATCCGCCGTGCCCGCGCCCATTACATAGCGGCCAGGCAGGAACTTCAGGGTAGCGGGGTTGGGCGTGCCTTCGGTCTCGATGAACATGACGCTGGCCTGCTCTGTTGATGGTCAGGAAACCGGACTGCTGCGGTCCGGTCGGCGAGCGTTACATCGGCGGGATCGGGCGCGATGACAAGGGGCAACGGCCGTTCTGGCGCTTGAACGCGGTCGCCACCCTTCAGTCCGCCGCGGCCGCTACCCCGCCGACGCGAGCGTCCTCGGCATAGGCATGCACCGCAGCGGCAAAGTCGTCGAAGATCCGCCGCGACACGATGTCGGTGCGCCAGTCGTTTTCCGGATGCCACTGCACGCCGACGGCGAACCCCGGCACCGGGCCGCAGGCGGTGGCGATCACGTGCACCGCCTCGATCGTGCCATCCGGCGCGATGCCTTCCACCCGCACTCCTGGCGCCAGCTTGTTGACACCCTGGTTGTGCAGCGAGTTCACCGCGATCTCGCTTGCCCCCGACAGGCGGTGCAGCCAGCCGCCAGGAGTGACACGGATCGCG
Organism: Acetobacteraceae bacterium; assembly: GCA_036494925.1. Taxonomy (GTDB): domain Bacteria; phylum Pseudomonadota; class Alphaproteobacteria; order Acetobacterales; family Acetobacteraceae; genus JAMXLO01. Next base: position 26,062 of record DASXNR010000327.1, on the reverse strand, counting down.
TGCGCCTTGCCGATTCGCACCTCGCGCGAGGCGACCATCGGCGAGGAATGGTCGATCCGGTCCGGCAGGTCCTGCAGCCGCTGGTGGAGCGAGCCACCCAATGCAACGTTCAACTCCTGGAAGCCGCGGCAGATCGCCAGCACCGGCACGCCGCGCGCCACCGCGGCACGGATCAGAGGCAATGTGGTGCTGTCGCGTGCCATGTCCTCCCAGGTGCCCTCGGCGTGCGGCGGGCCGTCATAGTAGCTGGGGTGCACGTTGGAGCGGCTGCCGGTCAGCATGATCCCATCCAGCCGCTCCAACAGGGTCTCGATGTCCGCGGTCGGTCCGTTGGCCGGGATCAGCACCGGGACGCCGTGCAGGAGCTGGTCCGTCGCCTCGACATAGGAGTTGGAGGCGGCGTGGTTCGGCATGCCGAAAATCCCGAACTGCTTGGTGCAGCAGCTTATGCCGACGAGCGGCTTGACGACCCGGTGTGACCTCATTGCTGACAATAATCTGCGATCTTCGCGGCAAAATGAAGACACTTTCTGCGATGGCCGGCATGAAAGTCCGGCAATGTTGCCGGATCAGCCCGAATTCGGGCGGAACGCCCGCGGATCGGCAACCTCGAACAGCTTCGGGTCGAACTGCCCGCCGGTCTCCACGTTGTACAGCGTGACCCGGGTCTCCTGGCGCTGGGCGTCCACTACCGTCCACTGCCGCAGCGCGAGCGGGGTGTCGGCGAAAATCAGCGTCAGCGTCCCGTCGCCGGGCGAGGCGGTGCGGATCAGGCTCACCTGGATTTGCCCGGGCAGGCGTTGCATGGCGGTGACGGTCACATCGCCCTGCAGCCGGACATGATCGGCCAGCAGGATACCGAGAGGGGTCTGCGACAGCAGGATGTTGCTGGTCTGGTTCAGCGAGCTGTCGTGAAACACGACCAGCCCGTGGCCGGCCACCAGCAGCAGCGGGCTCGGCGGATCGTATTGGAACCGCATCCGGCCCGGCCGCTCGAGCCAGACGGTGCCCTGGGTGATCGCCCCGTTCGGCGCGACCTGGAGGAAGTGGGCCTTCAATGTCCGCAGACCGTCCAGATAGGTCTCGATGCGCGTCAGATCCGTGCGGTCCTGCGGGGTCGGCTCGAAACGCGGCTGCGCCCTGGCCGGCAGCGCTGCAAACAGCATCGGGACAGTCGAAAGACGGAGCAGGTCACGGCGGTTCATGCCGCGCATGTGGCGCCGCGCCGCCCAGTTTGCAAACAATCCAAGCGGACCGCCGCTCACGACGTGGGAACCAGACAGGTCCGGCACCGGATCCCGATTTGGGCGACTCCCCCGCGCGATCTAGTCTCGAACTCCGATAGCCACAGGCTCCGATAGCCACAGGATGATCTGTCAATCGTATTGGTCGGGAGTCGGGCGACGGCGTGCCGGTCTGGAGGAAGTTCGGGAATCTTCTTGTTGTCAGCCTTGGTGTCGCGTCCCTCGGCTGGGCCGGCGCAGCGTTGGCCGCGGGCAGGGTCTCGTGGTTCGATCTGACCGTTCTTGCAGCCTGTTACATTCCCATCGGCTTCGGCGTCACCGCTGGCTATCATCGGCTGCTGGCCCATCGCTCGTTCCGGACCGGACCAGGACTTCGCTATTGGCTGGCGATACTCGGTGCGGCCGCGGTGCAGGGCCAGGTCTTCGAGTGGGTATCGGACCATCGCAAGCACCACGCCTTCGCGGACTGTCCGCATGACCCGCACAGTCCCCATGCCGCTGGGTGCCGCGCGCTACCTGGCGCAGCGCTGGGCTTCTGGCGCGCCCATGTGGGTTGGCTGGTCAGCACGCAAGGCCTGGCGGATCCTGCCTACTTTGCGCCGGACCTCGTGGCCGATCCAGGTCTGCGCCTCATCGATCGGTGGTATTGTGCTTTCGTCATCCTTGGATTCGCGATCCCGACTTCGGTCGGATATCTGCTGCGTGGTTCCCACGGAGCAGTTGAGGCACTCATGTGGGGTGGCCCTGTCCGTATGGCGCTGATGCAGCAGGCGACGTTCAGCATCAACTCGGTATGTCATATCATCGGCCGGCGCCCATATCGGACCGGTGATCGCTCGGGCAATGACGCGCTGCTCGCGCTGCCGACGCTGGGGGAGTCCTGGCACCACAATCACCACCGTTTTCCCTCATCGGCGCATCACGGCCTGCATAGGTGGCAAATTGACCCTACAGCCAGGCTGATCGTTCTGCTGTCACGTGTCGGCCTGGCGTGGGATGTCATCAGACCTACAACGCAACAAATATATCGGCGTTCACGTGCCGCATTCCGGCAGTCGTGTGGAACGTCGTTCGATGTCATCATCCCGTGCTGGAATGAGGAACCCTGGCTCAACCGATTGCTGCCACGGTTGCGCTCGGATCCGCGTATCGGCCAGATCATCGTGGCGGACAACGCCTCGTCGGATCATAGTCGGGAGATTGCACAGGCACACGGCTGCATCGTCGTCCGTGGCGGTTCACCCGCGCAGGCGCGAAATGCCGGAGCCGCGGCAGCGCGCGGTGAGCTGCTGCTGTTCCTCGATGCCGACACTGTCATCCCGGAGGCGACAATCGGTTTCGCGCTACGATCTCTGCAGGATGACTCGACCGTCGCGGTGCACTTCCGCAACCTGCTGTTGACGCGCGACGTTTGGCTGCGGTGCATCTACCGGATCATGCATGGATATGTCACGGTCGCGAAGTGGTGTGGTATCGATCAGGGTGTCGGTACCGCAATCGCAACTCGTGCCTCGACCTTCCGTCAGGTGGGAGGTTTCCCGGAGGATGTCACGGTCGGCGAGGATGCTGCCTTTCTGCGAGCGGTCTCCCGCGTCGGTCGGGTCGTCTACGGACGCTTCGATCCGATCTACACGTCGTCGCGACGCTTCGTAACGGAGGGACGCGCAACGTTCTGCGTCAAGGTGCTGCTTTGGACGCTGCTTCGACTGATCGGGGTGCGCGCCAGCCTGATCGGCTACCGATGGCGGCCGCACTCGCCGTTGCTCGCGGCCGAGGAGGAGAAAATGCTGGCGCTGATGCAAGACATCGACTGATGGCCGACAAGACCCTCAAGGAGGTAAAGGACGAGATTCGTTTCTTCATGGAACGGTCGTTCCAGGTCTCCTTTGCCTATCTCGGCGCGCTCGCCGTCACCGTGCTCAGCGCAAGGTCGGATGCAGTCGGTAGCATAGCGAGTGCGACCGGCCTGGAAGCTGCGGTGATCCTCATCGGCCTCCTGCTGGTGAACAATTTCGTCTACCTGTCGATTGCCATGTCCTGCCACTTCGCACTACTCAAGCGAGGCATGTTCATTTTGCTGTCCGAGGAGAACGGCGACGGCATCCTGATCGACTGGGAGCGGTTTCTGCGACGTCCGAACCGGTTTTTTCGCGAGTTCGGGTGGAACATCGACAACTATTATCTGGCACCGGTGGATGTTCTGGTTGCCGCCTCATCGGTTGCCCTGGTCGGATATCAAATAACGCGTCTATTGCTTGGACAGGACGCGCACCGGATCCTGGAGATCGGCGTCGTTCTGCTGCCCGCTATCCTGCATGTCTGGCCGGTCTGGTGCTTCATCCAATTGGTCAAGCTGATGGGCACGCAACGGAAGCTGGTGCGCCATATCGCAACGGCGCCGCAAACCATGCAGCTCAATGAGCTCTTTGCGGCAAAAGCGATCGATGAAAAACCCGGGGAATCATCACGGCACTAGAGGTTGTGCGCTCACAGAGGTTCAGACATCCACGACAACGTAGTGTTCCTCCACCGTCACCGGCACGGTCTCGGCCACGTATGGTCCCTCCACCACGCGCTGTCCCTCGGCAACTTCCACCGGATACGAACGGACCTGGATCCGCTCCGGCTCGCAGTACGATTGCCCGGTGCGCACGTCGAATTCCCAGCCATGCCATGGGCAGCGAATGATCTCGCCCTTGCGCGAATACCGATAATGCCCCGGCTCGTCCGATTCGATCAGGCCGGTCAGGATGCCCTCGCACATCGGGCCTCCCTGGTGCGGGCAGCGGTTGAACAGGCCGAAGAACTCGCCGGCCAGGTTGAACACCGCGATCGAGCGGCCGCGCACGGTCACCAGCTTACGGCTCCCTGGCGGAATCTCGGCAACGGTCGCGACCACGTGTTTGCTCATGCTGCGTCGGCTCCTGGCATTTCACCCCAGCTCATCACAAACGCTAGCTTTCGCCAGGCGCCGCCGCAATGCCTTGACCCCTTGGAACAGGCCGCCCTAGCTTCCCGCGAACACGTCCGGGAAAGCGGGAGACCCATCACAATGCGTCGCATTTGCACCGGCTTGGCCGTACTGACGGCCGGCCTCGCCATCGCCTGCGCGCCCGCCGGCGCCGAGACGATCCGGTTCGGCGGCATCCTGCCACTCACCGGCCCGGGCGCGCTGATCGGCACCGCGGAGATGCGCGGCGTGCAGTTCGCGGTGGATCAGGCCAATGCCAAGGGCGGCATCCACGGCAACCGGATCGAGGTCCAGTTCGAGGACAACCAGGCCAAGCCCGACCAGTCCATCCTGTCGTTCAACAAGCTGACCGATCTGCAGCATGTGGCGGTGATCTTCACCGGCTATTCCGGCCCCACGCTGGCGATGGCGCCGCTCGCGACCCGCAAGAAGGTGCTGCTGGTCAATGCCGGCGCACAGGCCGACGGCCTGGCGAAGGCGTCGCCTTATCTGATCAACACGCTGCCGACGATCGGCGGGGAAATCGAGGTGATCTCGCGCTGGGCGGTCGGTGAGGGCAAGAAGAAGGCCGGCATCCTGTTCGAAAACGGCGCCGCCGGCATGGCAGGCCGTGACGACTACCTGAAGTCGTACGCCGAGGCCGGCGGCACGATCGTGGCGCAAGAGGCCTCGCAGTTCGGCCAGACCGACTTCCGGCCCGCGCTGCTGAAGATCGCCGATGCCAAGCCCGACGTGATGCTGGTGGTGATCACCGCCGGCCTGTTGCAGATGGCGCAGGAATACAAGCAGCTCGATCTGAAGTTCACCGTCGCCGGCACGACGTTCTTTGCCGATCCATCGACGATCGCCGATCCCTCATCCACCGGCTTCGTGCACACCCAGTTGCGGATCGACGCGCCGCCGGATCTTGCCGCGCAGTTCAAGGCCAAGTACGACGCCGACATGGAGTTCTTCGCCAAGCAGTACTACAACGCGGCGCAGATCATCCTGGCGACGCTCGACAAGGTGCTGTCCGACGGCAAGCCGGTGACCGGCGAGACCATGCACGACGCGCTGTTCGAAATTCGAAAATTCCAGGGACTGATTCCGCTGGAGTTCAAGACCAACACCGCCAGCGTGCCGATGGACATCAACCAGATGCGCGACGGCAAGGACGTATTGCTGAAAGAGATCAAGCTGCAGTAGTCCGCATCGATGCTGGCACTGCAACTGCTGGTCACCGGCCTGGTGACCGGCTGCGCGCTGGGCGTGGTGGCGATCAGCTTTTCGCTGGTCTATGCCACCACCAGGATCTTCCACGTCGCGCACGCCGGCATCTATACGCTGGGCGGCTACCTTGCCTGGTCGCTGACGACCTGGCGCGTGCCGTTGCTGCTGGCGTTCGCGGTGCCGGTTGCGGTATGCGCGGTACTTGGCGCATTGCTGCAAAGTCAGCTCTACGCGCGGCTGGCACGCCGGCGCGCGACGCACCTGGTGGTGCTGATCGCCTCGCTTGGCACACTGGCGGTGATCCAGAATATTATCGCCGCGGTCTATACGCCGAACATCCTGCAGTTCCCGCTGGACTGGAGCAGCCGCATGGTGGCGTTCGGGCCCGTGCGACTCAACTGGACACAGTTGCTGACCATCGTGGTCAGCCTGGCGGCCTATGCCGGCACCATGTGGTTCGCGCATCGCACCATCCTGGGCAAGCGTATCCGTGCTGTCGCTTCCAACCCGATGCTCGCCGACATCACGCGGCTGCAGCCGCAGAGCGTCTATATCTATGTCATCGCCATCGCCTCGGCACTGGTGTGCCTGCCGGGCATCCTGGTGCCGCTCGATCTCGGCCTGCAGCCGTATAACGGAGTGACCCCGCTGCTGACGGCCACCATCGCGATGATCGCCGGCGGCGTTGGCAGCATCACCGGCGCGTTCGTGCTGTCGGTGGCCATCGCGGTGCTGCAGAACCTGTCGCTGCTGGTGATGCCGGGCGAGTGGAGCATCGGTGTGACGTTCTTCATCTTCGTCATCTTCATGCTGTTCCGGCCCACCGGCCTGTTTGCGGCGGCGCGCTGATGGACTTCCTCTACAGCTACATCGTGCTCGCCGCGATCTACGTACTGCTCGGCCTCTCCACCAACCTGCTGGTCGGCATTGCCGGTATCTTCTCGGTGTCGCAGGCGGCGGTGTTCGGCGTCGGTGCCTATCTGGTCGCGCATTTCATGATGGCGGCCGATCCGCTGTCGTTCCTCCCCTCGCTCGCGATCGCCGCCGCGTGCTGCATCGCGCTGAACATCCTGGTCACGCTGCCGTCGCTGCGCGTCTCCGGCGACTACTTCGTGGTGACATCGTTCGGCATCCAGTTGCTGGCGACGGCGGTGTTCACCAACTGGGCGCAGGGCACCGGTGGCGCCAACGGTCTGCCCGGCATCCCGCCACCGGACGTTTTCGGCCTGCCGATCGAGACTACCGCGCAGTACATGCTGCTGTGCGCCGCGACGTCCGCGCTCGGCTGCCTGTGCTTTTTCCTGATCATGCGCGCGCCGTTCGGTCGCCTGCTGCGGGCGATCCGCGAGGATGAGACCGCGGTGGCGGCGGCCGGCAAGAACGTGCTGCGCGCCAAGGTGTCCGCCGCGGCACTGGCCGGCGCGTTCGCAGGCACGGCGGGCGGGCTGTATGCAACGTTTCTCAGCTTCATCGATCCATCGTCGTTCGATCTGGACGCGTCGATCCTGCTGCTGACCATGGTGGTGGTGGGCGGCGCGCGCACGCTGGCCGGCTCGATCATCGGGCCGTTCCTGCTGCTGGCGTTGCCCCAGGTACTGACGCTGGTCGAGATACCCACCACGATCGCCGCCGCGGCGCGGCAGTTGATCTATGGTGTGCTGCTGATCGTGTTCATGCTGTTCCGCCCGCAGGGGCTGGCGGGGGAACGGCTGTGACGGCGTATCTACAAGTGACCCGACTGGACCATCGCTTCGGCGGGTTGCACGCATTGCAGGATTGCAGCTTCACCATCGCGCAGGGGCGCGTCACGTGCCTGGTGGGACCGAACGGCGCGGGCAAGACGACGATCTTCAATGTGATCACCGGCTTCCTGCAGCCCGACGAAGGCAGTGTCGCATTTCGCGACCGCGCGCTGGACCGGCTGCGGCCGCAGGCTATCGTGCGCGCCGGCATCGCGCGCACCTTCCAGAACCTGCGGCTGTTCACCGATCTGACCGCGCTGGACAATGTGATGATCGGCATCGCCGGGCAGTTCGGCGAGGAACCGGTCGGCGCGATCTTCCGCCCGCTGCACACCGCGCGCGCGCAGATGCGACGTCGGCGGGAGGCGCTCGCCACCCTCGATCACGTCGGCCTGGCGGATCGCGCAAATGAGGTGGTGCGGAACCTGTCCTATGGCGAACAGAAGCTGCTGACGGTGGCGCGCGTGCTGGCCACGGGCGCGGAACTGCTGTTGCTCGACGAGCCTGCGTCGGGCCTGTCCGCCGGCGCGCTCGATGCGGTGATGGCGCTGCTGCGGCGGCTGCAGGATGAGGGCAAGACGCTGCTGGTGGTGGAGCACAACACCCGCGTGGTGCAGCAGATCGCGGACGAGGTGCTGTTCCTGCATCAGGGCCATCTGATGGCGCAGGGCACGCCGGAGCGAATCATCAGCGATCCGGCACTCGCAGAAATCTATTTCGGCGGCGCGCTGTGATGCTGCTGCGCTTGTCCGCACTGGCGGCGGGATATGGCGCGAAGACGGTGATCTCGGATGTGTCGTTCGCGTTGGAGCCGGGGCAGATCCTCGCGTTCCTCGGCCACAACGGCGCCGGCAAGACCACGACGCTGAAGACGGTGATGGGCCTCCTGCCGCTGCGCGCCGGCGAGGTGGTGTTCGACGGCCAAAGGATCGAGCGGTTGGATGTAGCGCGGCGCGTGGCGATGGGACTGCGGCTGCTGCCGGAAGGGCGGGGTATTTTTCCGGATCTCAGCGTGGCCGAGAACATCGACGTGGTCGCCGCGCGCAACGTGGGCGACGCGGCGATGTTCGGCATCGCCGATGTATACCGGCTGTTTCCCGTCCTGGAAGAGCGGCGCCCCACGCGCGCCGGCAGCCTGAGTGGCGGACAGCAGCAGATGCTGGCGCTGGCGTTGGCGATCCTTGGTTCGCCACGCTGCCTGCTGCTGGATGAGCCGTCGATCGGACTGGCGCCCAATCTGGTGGAGCGGTTGTTCCAACAGGTGCATGATTTGTGCAAGTCGCATGCGATGACCGCGATCCTGGTGGAGCAGAACGTCGCCGCCGCGATGCAGATCGCCGACCGGGTGATCATCATGAACAACGGTCAGATTGTGTTCGACGGATTGCCGCAGGAGGCGCGGGAGTCGAATTTCTGGCATTATTTCTAGAGCTTTAATTGCTTCGTCGCTGTGCTCCTGGCAATGACAGCGCATCAACGATCATCAATGGGGGGATTTGCCACCACCGAAGCCCGCGCATCGAAGGCTGCGTGCCACCCTGCCAGCCGGGGATGACCATCGCGCCAGCGCAGGTCGCCGTAGCGGAAATCCAGATACGACAGCGCGATGCCGATGCCGATATGGCCAATGCTGAAGTGATCGGCCCCCAGCGCAGCCGCCTCCTGCTCCAGCGCTTCGACGCACGCTCGGATCTTGCTTTCCCACAACGCCATGTGAGGTTCGCTCCGCCGTTCCTCCGGTCGAAACCGTTCGCCCAGCCATGCCAGCGTGATATCCAGCATGCCGTCCCCAAGCGCCAGCCGACGCAGCGCGGTCAGCCGTTGCGGCCACGCAGGAAACAGCCTCGGTCCGTCATGCAGTGTGTCGAGATACTCGCAGATCACCGGTGAATCGTAGATGATCGTGCCGTTCTCCAGCACCAGCGTTGGAATCTTGCCCAGCGGGTTCTCCCGCATCAGCTCCAGATGCGGCGAAGTGCCGCCCACCACGGTACGCACGATCTCCAGCCGATCCGCGAGCTGCAGTTCATACGCAACAATCATCACCTTGCGCACGTAGGGCGAGCGCGGTGACCAGTGCAGCTTCATCATGCCGTGTCCTCCATCGCCATACTGTGGCATCCTCCGGCGGCAGGAGGAAATGCGATGAACTGGATCGAGGTGAACGGCACCAGCCTCCGCTACGAGCTCTCCGGCAGCGGCAAGACGACACTGGTGCTGGTCCACGAGATGGGCGGCACACTGGACAGTTGGGACCAGGTGTTGCCGTCGCTGAACAACACGCGACGGGTGCTGCGCTACGACACGCGCGGCGCCGGGCTGTCGGAGAAGGTCCAGGGCAAGGTCACCTTCGACGACATGGCCGACGACCTCGCGGCATTGCTGGATGCACTTGGCATCGAGGGCAAGGTCGCGCTGGCCGGCACCGCGGTCGGCGGCGCGATCGCGGTTCACTTCGCCGTTCGTCACGCAGCGCGCGCCGGCGTGCTGGTGGTGACCAGTCCGGCGACCGGTGTTGCCGCCGATCGTCGCCAGGCCACGCTGGATCGTGCCGCTGCGGCCGAAGCGCAGGGCATGCGCGGACTGGTGGAGGCGGGCACCGCCAACTCCTACCCGCCGGAGGTCCGCCATAACGCCGAGGAGTTTCGCAAATTCCGCGCGCGGTGGCTGGCGAACGATCCGCAGAGCTTCGCCGCGATCAACCGCATGCTGGCGGATTCCACGGTGACCGAGGACCTGCCGCGCATCGGCTGCCCCACGCTGGTGATCTCCTGCACGCACGACAGGCTGCGCCCGCCGTCCGCGGTCGCGCCGATGGCAAAGCAGATTCCCGACGCGGAATACCTCGAGATCAACTCCGGCCATTTCGCCGGCATCCAGACGCCGGGCCTGGTGTCGCAGGCGTTCCACGGCTTCCTGTTCGCGCACGGGTACTGACGCCTGGGCGCGCATCTCGATCCGGGGCTGTTCAAGCCGGCCCTGATCATCCTCGCTGCCGCCGCCATCGTGATTCCGCTGTTCCACCGGCTGCGGCTCAGTCCGGTGCTCGGGTTCATCCTGGTCGGCGTCGCGGTCGGTCCGTTCGGCCTCGCGATGCTGGCCGATCGATGGTCGCTGCTCGGCGTCATCATGCTGAACCGGCCCGAGACGATCGAGCCGATCGCCGAACTCGGCATCACCATGATGATGTTCATGATCGGCCTTGAGCTGTCGCTGGAACGGCTGCGGGTGATGCGTCGCCTGGTGTTCGGCTTCGGCCTGTCTCAGTTCGTGCTGTGCGCCGTGGCGATCGGCGCGATCGTCTATGCTCTCGGTGCGCCGCCGGTGCTCGCCGCCATCGTCGGGCCGGCGCTGTCGATGTCGTCCACCGCGGTCGTCGTGCAGGTGCTCTCGCACGAGAAACGGTTGGGCGGCCCGGTCGGCCGCGCCTCGCTCGGGGTGCTTCTGTTCCAGGACATCGCCGCGGTGCCGGTACTGTTCGTCATCGGCGTGTTCGGCGCGAGCGGCAAAATGGTCACCTGGGCCATCATCCAGGCGGTTCTCGTCGTTTTGGGACTGATCATCGCCGGCCGTCTGGTGCTGCGGCCACTGTTCCGCGGCGTCGCGCGCACCGGCAGCCCGGAGCTGTTCGTTGCCGCGTGTCTGCTGGTGATCCTCGCCACCGGCCTTGCCGCCGCGGAGGTCGACCTGCCGATGGAACTCGGCTCGTTGATCGCCGGGCTGCTGCTGGCGGAGACCGAGTTCCGCCGCCAGATCGAGGTCACCATCGACCCGTTCAAGGGCCTGCTGCTCGGCGTGTTCCTAATCTCGGTCGGCATGAGCCTGGATCTCGCGGGGATCGCCGCCGATGCGCCGCGTGTCGTGCTGGGCGGGATCGTGCTGGTGGCGGTGAAGCTCGCCATCGTCGCCTGCCTCGGGCGCGCGTTCGGGCTGCGCTGGCTCACCGGATTGCAGGCGGGCTTGCTGCTTGGACCGGGCGGCGAGTTCGGCTTCGTCATCCTGGGTCTGGCGCGCGCCGGCGGCCTGATTGGCGCGGACGTCGTGCGCTTCCCGCTGGTGGTCGCAGTCGCAACGATGGCGTGCATCCCGCTGATGTCGACACTCGGCAGGCTGCTGTCGCGCCGTATCCAGGTCACGCCGGCGATCGATCCGGCGTTGCTGGTGCCGATGGTCGACGATGCGACGCCACGCGTCATCATCGCCGGCTTCGGCCGTGTCGGCGAGACCGTTGCCGCGATGCTGGCGGTGCACGGTGTGGCCTATGTCGCGGTGGACAGCGACGCCGACCGCGTCGCCACGCAGCGCAAGCTGCGACGCCCGGTTTACTGGGGCGACATCACACAGACCGAGCTGCTGCATCGATTGCACATCGAGACAGCGCGTGCCCTGGTGGTGACGATGAGCGACCACGCGGCAAGCGATCGGCTGGTGGCCGCGGCGCGCGCGGTGCGTGACGATGTGCTGATCGTCGCGCGCGCCCGCGACGCGCGGCATGCGGCACATCTCTATGCGATCGGCGCCACCGATGCGGTGCCGGAAACCATCGAGGCCAGCCTGCAACTGTCCGAGGCGGTGCTGGTCGATCTCGGCGTGCCGATGGGGCCGGTGATCGCCACCATCCACGAACGGCGCGCCGAACTACAGGCGGAGATCAAGGCGATGGCGCCGCAGGCCGAGGTGCGTCCGCTGGGGCGGCGGCGGTTGCGCGACATGCTGCCCCGCGCCGGGTGATGGGTTTCGCTGCGCTCAACCAATCTTACGACTAACCACAACCAACACAACGGCAATCCGTAGGATGGGGTTGAGCGCAGCGAAACCCATCGCTCCCATCGCCTACGCGACCACCCGCACCGTCGGCAAATTCTCCGGCACCGTCAGCCTGCAACCGACCGTCGCGCGCACCTCGTCCAGCGTAACGCCAGGCGCGATCTCGCGGACGCGGAAGCCGTCGCCGATCGGTTCGAACAGTCCATAATTCGTCGCCACCAGCTTCACCACGCCGCGTGCGGTCACCGGCAGCGCGCATTGCGACACCAGCCGCGGCGCACCGCCGCGTGTGGTCTGCTCCATGATGATGAACACACGCCTGGCGCACGCCGCGAGGTCCATCGCGCCGCCGATGCCGCCGCCCTTCTGGCCGGCGATCTTCCAGTTGGCGAAGTCACCGTTGCATGCGACCTCGTAGGCGCCCATCACGGTGACGTCGATCCGCCCGCCGCGGATGATCGCGAACGAGTCCGCGTGGTGCACCACCGCCGCGCCCGGCTTCAGCGTGACGTTCTGGCCGCCGGCATTGACCAGGTTGAGGTCCTCCTCGCCTGCCGGCGCAATCGGGCCGTAGCCGATGACGCCGTTCTCCGAATGATAGGTGATGTCGCGATCGCCGATATCGGTGTTCGAGCACATCGTCGGAATGCCGACCCCCAGGTTGACGATCCAGCCGTCCTGGAACTCGAACGCGATGCGGTCCGCCATCTGCTGGCGGTTGAGGCCCTTGGTGGTTCCGCTCATCGGCGTCGCTCCTGGCGGCGGGTTGGCCACAGTCCTTCGGGCGCCGGCGGCACCTTCACCAATCGATGCACGAAGATGCCCGGCGTGTGCACCTGATCCGGATCGATCGTGCCCGCCGGCACGATGTCCTCGTCCACTTCGGCGATGGTGACGCGCGCAGCTGTCGCCATCACCGGACAGAAGTTGCGCTGCGAACGATGGAACTGCAGGTTGCCGAACGTATCGGCGCGGGTCGCGCGGACGAACGCGTAGTCGAGCGGCAGCGCGTATTCCAGCAGGTATTCGCGCCCGTTGATCACGCGCGTCTCGCGGCCTTGGGCGAGTTCGGTGCCGACCGCGGTGGGCGTATAGAATGCCGGGATGCCGGAGCCCGCAGCGCGCAGGCGTTCAGCCAGCGTGCCCTGCGGCACCAGTTCAGCATCGACCTCGCCCGACTCATAGTATTTGGTGAACGGGATTACATCGGTGGGACGGGTGGACGCGGTGAACGCGCAGATCACCTTCTTCACCTGGCCATTCTCCACCAGCATGCCGATGTCCGGCATGCGCGGCTGCTGCGCGCCGCCGGTGGTATTGGCGACCAGCGTCAGTTGCTTCGCGCCGTGCTCGAGCAGCGCGCGGATCAGGTTGAACGGCACGCCCGGCATGGCGAAGCCGCCGAACGCGATAGTGGCGCCGTCGGGAATGTCGGCCACAGCGTCGCGAAAGCTGCCGATCTGCTTGGATTTCTGCGTCATCTCCGCCCGCCGCGTTGTGGTTGGACGATGGAGAGGCACGGGCGGAGGGGTGTCAAGATCGAGCGTTGGCGCTATCACATCGGACCGCAACGAAGCGGTCGCGCCGGCGGAGGAACGACTCATGATGTCCGATGACACCACGATGGCCCGCCTCGAAGACCAGATCGACTGGTACGACCGGCGCAGCGCCACCAGCCAGCGCCGCTACAAGGCACTCAAGGTCACCGTGATCGTCATCGCGGCGTTGATCCCGCTGTTGTCGGGCCTGCCGCTGGCGTCGGTGCTGCCCGGCGGCCTGCCGACCTGGGTGCTCGGAGCATTGGGTGCGGCCATCGCCATCATCGAGGGCATCCAGCAGGTCAACCAGTACCACAACAACTGGATCACGTATCGCTCCACCTGCGAGGCGCTGAAGCACGAGAAGTATCTCTACCTCGGCAAGGCGGGTCCTTACGCCGCTGCGGTGAACCCGCATGCGCTGCTGGCCGAGCGCGTCGAATCTCTGGTGTCCCAGGAGCATGCCAAGTGGGCGTCCACGCAAGAGATTGCGACCAGGCAGGCATCGCAACGCGCCGATCGGAATGCGGCGGGGCCCGTGCCGGATGCCAACGAGGGTGATGCTCCGCCGGGCGACCCGCACTAGCCCCGCAGTGGGGATCACAGAGCGTGCAGCCGATAGGATGACGATGCATTTCATAATGTAATTAGTACAAAACATTTTTGAAATTGCCCGATCTTGCGGCGCTGTACGTTTCGGCAACAGCCATTATCGACCTGCGGCGATGGCGGGTCTCGCCACGCTGCCTTCTGCGTCATCTCGCCCGTCATCATTGGTGGGTACGAACGGGCACGCTCACAATTGTGTCAAGCGGGGCTTCGAGCCCGGAAAATGGTCGAATGCGGATTGCCAGATGTTCATTCGACGTTAACGTGCTTCACGGTTGGCACGGAGATAGGGCATGCGACTATCTCGTGGATGGTTTGGATTGATCCTTTTTTGGACGGGTGTGGCGTCCGTCTGCGCGATTGCTGGCGGCACGCTGCAGGTGCTTGGGTCGCCACACCCGGAACAACGTTCAACGCGAAACAACAACGTCGATCCCACCACCGCAGAAGTTGCTCTCCGTGTGCCGCTCGTATCCGTTGCCGTTGCAGGCGCTGCGGATGTTGACGCAACAGCGCCGGATCGGCCGGATGAAGCCGCGGATTTTGTCGATAGCGTGCCGCTCACACGCAACGCGGTGGATCACCCGGAAGAAGCATCCGCCCCGACCGCGCGGGAAGCGTCACCGCAGCCAGTCGTGACGGCTGCGTCGGAAATTACAGCAGCGAACGAAGCCGTGCGCACAACGGCACCCATGCCAGAAAAGAAACTCCATCTGCGTATCGCGCGCGACAGCAAGCTCTGCCCACAGACGACCTGCTATAAGTGGCGTCTGATAAGTCAGCATTCAAAGGCGCCGCGCGCGGCCACTATCGATCTGGCGCAACTGCGTCTGGCGCCCGGTCTCCGTGAAGCTGCCGAGAACGGGGACGTTCAACTGATTGTCGACGTAGTGGAGCACCACAAGACGATCAGGGGCCGTGACACGGTCATTTTCGAGGCTACGAACCTTGCCGGTGTGTTGCCTCCTTAGTGCTTAGATGCAACCCAGGGCTAGACCGTGCTGGTGCGATGCTTCATCCGTTTGAGTCGAACACCCGGTGACCTCGTAACGTTCGAGGTCGGCTGATCAGAAATCGGAGCCCACTGCCGATTTGCGGCTGTTCCTGCATCTGGTTCATACTCACCGGCAAAACCCGGAGGATCGGCCATGACAAGCTCCCCGCGACTCCGCCCGCTCGGCGAGACGCTCGGCACCGAAGCGCTAGGCATCGACTTGTCGCAGCCGCTGGACGAGGCGACCTCCGCCTGGATCGGGCGCGCGTTTGCCGAGAACCCCGTGCTGGTGTTCCGCGACCAGGATCTCGGCGCCGGCGAACTGGCCGCGTTCGGCCGCAGCTTCGGCACACCGCGCATGCACGCGCTTATCAAGTACCGCCACGCGGAACATCCGGAAGTTTCCTGGCTCACCAACGTCGAAGAGGACGGCAAGGTGGACTGGTACGGCGTCAAACGCGCCACCGACTGGCACACCGACTCCACTTACGAAGACCATCTGCCACTGCTCGCCATCCTGCATGCGAAGGAGGTACCTTCGGAAAAAGGTGGCACAATGTTCGCCGACATGCGCGCCGCGTATGAAGCGTTGCCGGAGGTGCGGAAGCAGCAGCTCGAGGGCCTGACGGCCCTGCATGGCCGCAGTACCGGTCCGGCCGGGGAACGGCTGTATGGCGACGAAAAGGGTGTTACCGAGAAGGTGTACCAGGAAATGCGCTGGCCCGCGGTTACGCGGCATCCGGTCACCGACCGGCCGATCCTGTTCGTCAATCCGATGCACACGCACGGCTTCTCCGGCATGGCGCGGGAGGAGGCCTGGAAACTCATCGAGGAACTGGCCGAGCATGCGACGCAGGACCGCTTCGTCTACTATCACCGCTGGCGGGTCGGCGACGTGCTGATGTGGGACGAGCGCGCGACGATGCACCGCGGCGCGGGCGACTATCAGCCCGAAGAGCACCGCGTGATGCTGCGGACAATCGTGTATCCGAACTGACCGGCACCGCTGGGATGCCGGACCCGATGCGGCGTGGTGCAGCGAGCGCGCAGTCTTACTGTCGCTACCCGCGCTCAGGCCATTCCGGACGATGATACCCCAGCGGAACAGAAGGTCGCGCCCAATACGGTGGCGTCTCCGACAACTGCACCGTCGGCTTCAGATGCCGCAGCCGGCCTGATGGTGTCTCGGTAACGGTCGACCAGCGGTCCAGGTCCTCCGCAGTGAATTCCGCCGGCGCATCCCGCGCCGCGGCTTCCGGCACCTCGCCGAGATCGACGATCCACTTGCCGATCTGCGCCAGTGAAACCCGCACCAGCCAACTGCCGCCTTCCCGCGCGCGCCGTGCCAGCGCGACCATCGCGCCGAATGCCATCAGATAGCCGGTGCAGTAGTCGATCGCGGACACCGGATAGAACTGCGGTCCGGCTGTCTGCCCCGGCACAACTTCGGCCTGACGCGACGTGATGCCGCTGACCGTCTGCACCACGGTGTCAAAGCCGCGGCGCGGCGCCCACGGTCCGGCATGGCTGAAGGCGCACAGCGACACATAGACCAACCCCGGCCGCAACGCTGCCAGTTCCTCGGGTGACAGCCCGCGCATGCCCAGCGTACCGGGCCGGTAGCCCTGCGAGAACACATCAGCCTCGCGCACCAGCCCGCGCAGCACGTCCACATCGCGCTGCTCGCGCAGGTCGAGATGTGCCGACAGCTTGCCATGCCCGGTGTCGAATTCCTGGTAGCCGAGGTTCGGCAGATGCGGTGCGGTGATCTTCAACACGTCTGCACCGTGCTCGGCCAGCGTGCGTGCGCAGGTCGGCCCGGCGAGCACCCGCGTCAGGTCGAGCACACGCACGCCCGACAGCGGTCGAGTGCCGGCGGGCAAAGTCTCTGGCTGGCTATCGCCGATCCGCACAATCTCCAGCAGCGGCAACGCGGCGATGGCAGCGGACTGCGGATGCCGCGCCCATTCCTGCTGCGTGCGCACCATGCCGCCAGCGCCCTTGGCAGCGATGATCGCTTCCTCCAGATCGGCGGCGTTCCAATTCAGCACCGCACGCGCCACCGCATCGCGGTCCTCCGCCACGCCAAGCACGCTCAGCGCGGCGGCACGGTGGTTAGGGAAGTTGCAGTGCAAATAGCTCCAGCGTCCGTCCTTGGTGGGGTAGACGCCCATGATTGAATTGCGCCTGGCCGAAACCTCGCCGTCGCCCAGCTTCATGTAATGGCCGCTGCGCAGCGATGCGGTGGCCTGGCGCAGATCGACCGCCACGGACTGACCGCGCCCGGTGCGCATCTCCCAGAGGTCGGCGGCGGCAAGTCCGGTCGCGGCCAGCGTCGCTGCGCCAGCCACGCCAATACGGAACGGCGTCGGCAGAATGGGGTCGGTGCCGCCGCTGAACGCCACGGTATCCGCGCGTTCGGGGGGCCAGTTGGCGACCGGCATGATCGAGCGCAGGGCCTTTGTCGGCATGGTCTTGGACCTCCCCAGTGCGTGACAGCCCCAGGAGAATGGCGCCGGTAGCGGATGTGTTGCAATCTTGCGGTCCTGAACGACGAACAGGCGGGTGATCATGCGCATAGGCACAATGGTTCGATTCACACCGGGCGAGGAGCCACAGGACCGGGTGCTGGACCGCGTCGCCGATTATGCCCGCCGCATCGAGGCCAGCGGCTTTCCCGGCATCTGGGTCGGCGACTCGCTCGGGCGGGGCCGGCCCACCTTGGACCCGTTGGTCGAACTCGCCGCGCTTGCCGCTGTCACGCGCAAGGTCGAACTTGGCATTGGGGTGCTGCAGTTGCCGTTGCGTCACCCGATCGAACTCGCGCACCGCGTGCAGTCGGTGCAGGCGCTCTCCGGCAACCGGCTGGTTCTTGGTGTCGGCAGCGGCTCGACCAAGGACGACTTCGATCTGCTCGGCTACGACTACGACAAGCGGTTCGGCACGCTGCGGTCCGCGCTCGACATCATGCGCCGCACCTGGCGCGGCGAGCCCACCAACACGGGTGGCACGCTATCGCCATGGCCGGGCTGCGAGGGTGGCCCGCCGATCCTGATCGGCGCCTGGCGCAGCCATCGCTGGATCACCCTGGCCGCCAAGGAGTACCAGGGCTGGACGCCGTCAGGCCGCTATAGCAGCTGGGACGACCTCGAGGCCGGCATGCGCGTCTATCGTGAAGCCGGTGGCACCAATGCCGTGCTGGCCAACTGCGCGGTCGATCTCGGGAACCGGCCCGGCTCGGTCGAACTGGCGCAGCTTGCCGAACCCTCATTGATCGGCACGCAGGACGAGGTGCGCCAAAAGCTGAAACGCATGCAGCAGATTGGGTTCGACGAGGTCCTGCTGGTGTCGCATCACGGTGTGCTCGAAGACATCGAACGCGCGCGCGACCTGCTCTGATCGCTGCTATCGGGCCAGAACGACCGCGCAGCAATTGGCAGGATGGGTCAAGCGCAGCGAAGCCCATCGAGCCAAGTGATCGGATGCGTTCCCGGTCACGCCGAAGCCAGGCGATCGCATGCATTTCCGGTCATGCCGAAAAAGCTCTGGTGTCCGACCTCACCAGGCCGAGCCAGGCGGCGCGACGCTCCGCCGCCTGTGCCGCCAGCGTACCCGCGGCGAAGGCGGCGCGCGCGCCATCGGACAGGCGACGGCGCAGGCCGGCGTCGCGCACCAGGCGGACCAGTGCGACAAACCAGGCGTTCTCGTCATCAGGCAGCAGCCAGCCGCCCGGACCGTCGGCCAACGTGCCGCGATACACCGCGCGATCCGAGGCGAGCACCGGAAGCCCAATCGCCGCGTAATCCAGCGCCTTGATCGCCGACTTGCAGCGATTGAACGGCGTATCGGCAAGCGGCGCGATGCCGATGTCCCAGTGTTGCTGGGTGATCCAGTTTACGAAGCCCGGGTACGACGAAGTGGCGTGCACCGTCATACCGATGCGTTTCACCCAGGACGGCAGATCACCGCGGCTGCTGACGCCGAGCAGTTCGACCGAGACATGCTCGGCGAACACCGCATGCAACCGTGCGAGAGCGCCTTCGACGATCGCGAAATCACCATCATGCGTCGCTGTTCCCATGAACAGGATGCGCACCGGCCCTTGGCGGGGTGGTGGCGGAAGCGGCGCCGCAGCCCATAATCGCTCATCGAGGCCATTCTCGACCACACGCACGTCGTCGTGCAGTTCTGCCAACGTCGCGGCGAGTGCCGGGGTCGACACCCACACCGCGTCGGCGCCGCGCACCAGCCGCGACACCAGCCGTGCCCGCGGCCGCAACAACTGCACGTCCGGGTGATCGCGCGGAATGTGCCGCAGATCATCGTCCAGGTCGTACAGCAATGTGATGCCATGCCTGCGGCAGTGGCTGATCAGCGCATCGGCGGCATCCAGGTCGTCCAGCGCATAACGCTGCGTCACAATGATGTCGGTGCGATAGTTCAGCGCCTGCTCCGCATCCGCGAGCACGATGTCGAAGTCGCCACCGATGGCCGGATGGTCGAGCGGTTGCAGCAGCCGGATATAGGAGCATGGCGTCAGCGCGCCGCCAGTGAAGCGCTCCGGTATCACCACCACGCTGACTCGATCGCCGGCGCGCAGATCCACCGGTTCATCCGCGGCGCGAACGGCAGGCGCACGTACGTATTTCTCGCGGTAGTAATCCGTGACCGGAGTGCGGAGTTGCCCGACGGGCAATTTTCGCTGCCGCGTGAGCTCACTGCGCAGCTCTGCGAAGGCGGCCAGCCATTCTTCGGTCGAGGCTTCCGGATCGACCAGCCAGGTCAGCGGCCGTTCCTCCAGCCGTTCCGGAAACGCTCCGATCCGGCTGGCGACGATCGGCAGGCCGGCATCGATCGCGGCGCTCAGCGTGTAGCTGTAGGTCTCCGGCCACTGCGCGGGGAACCACACGACGTGCGGCTTCACCTTGGCGAGCAGTGCCGGCAGTTCGGCTTCCGCGTATTCGCCGGTCATCGCGATGCGCTCCGCGAGCGGCTCCGGCAGGTCCTGCTCGGCATAGCCTATCACGTGGATGGACAAATCGGCCAGATCGGCCGCCGATGCGACAGTCATCACGGCGAGGGCGCCCTTCTGATTGGCGAGCACGCCGATCACCGCCACGCGCAGCACACGGCCCTTCCCGAGGGTCGGCGGCGACACTGTCCACGGGCCGCCGGTCACCGGCTCGTGCGGCACCACGATCGCCTGCCGGTCGAAGCGGTAGCGGGCTAGGCGCTCGCGCACGTCCACGCTGGGACAGATCACCCGATCCGCCTCGATGAACTGCCACGCATTGCCGCGTCGCCACGACACGATATCGCGCGAGCCGTAGCTCGGGCGCTGTGCGATGCAGGCGTTGCAGATCGCGACGTCCGGTTCGCCGCAATAGGCTCCTTGCAGCCAGGGCAGCAGGTTCACCTGCGGGCAAATCGCAAAATAGTCGTGCACCGTCACGTCGAACGGCACGCCGAGACGATGCAGCAGCGCACGGACATCCAGGTCCATGCTCATGAGGTGGTGGATATGCGCGCGCGTCACGCCGGCGGACTCCAGCACCAGGGCGAGGTCCAACGCGCGATCGGCGGGCAGTGCCAGTTCGGGATGGCCGGGCAGCGCCGGGACCGACAGCGCGGCGCCGCGCGCGGTCGATTCCAGCAGCAGGCAATTGGCAGTGCCCGAGGTGCGCTCGATCAGCTCCAGGATGTGCCGCCGCACCCCGCCACCGAGGTCGTGCGTCAGCATCAGGATGGTCGGTCGAGTGGAGCGGCGGAACAGCTCCAGGGTAACCGCAAAGCGGCACGGCCCTGCCGCGTCGAGCTTGACGTGCTGTGCCACTGACCGGGCGTAATGCGGATAGCGCTCGCGCAGTACTGCCATGCCTTGCTGCAAGGCAGCGGCCGCGCCGGCGCCGAAGCTCACCGAGCCTTCGTGGTAAACGAAGGTGTCGCAGGCCAGCAGGTGGCGCCAGCCGCGCGCGCTGGCCCGCAGGCAGAAGTCGTTCTCCTCGCCGTAGCCGCGGCCGAAGGTCTCGGTATCGAACCGGCCAATGTCGGCCAGTGCCGCGCGGCGGACATACATGCAGAAGCCGACCGTGGTCGGCAGCTCGATGCTCCGTCCTGCGTTCGCGGTGTGGCAGGCGGCGTCCAGTTCATTCACGTCCAGGCCGAATGCGGGAGGGCCGCCCGCGATGCGCGGATAGCCGCAGATCGTGGCGTTGTTGGAAAACGGCGAAACCGATGCGACCCGCGGCGTCGCGTAGGCGTGTCCGGTGAGCCGGGCGAGCCAGCCATTTGGCACTTCTGTGTCGCTGTTCAGCAGCACCACGTCATTCGTGCCGGCCGCCTCGATGCCGATGTTCACCGAGGCGACGAAACCCTGGTTGCGCCGGTTTCGGACCAGATGAATGCCCCCGTCGGCCGCCAGCCGGTCGAGCCAGGCCGACAGTTCCGGTTCCGGCGAGCGATCGTCCACAACGATCACCTGCCCCGTCGGCCGATGCGGATCGGCCAGCACGGATTCGATGCAGGTCCGCGTCTGTGCCAGGCCGCGATAGACCGGAATGATGACGTCGACCACGACGTTGGGCGGTGGGCCCGGCGACGCGGCACCACTCGGCAGGTAGTCGCGGATCGCGATCGGTTTCTCAGTGAGCCAGCCGCGTCCGATGCCGAATAGCAGATGATAAAGCAGCGGGTTGGCCGATGCCTCAGGATGCTGGTCGACGTAGTAGGCGGCATCGAAGCGCGGATGCGGATTGCGCAGTTCGGCCGCGCCCATTTGCAGATAGTGCAGCAGCGGATGCTGCCCGGAGTGCGCGACGTCCGGGTAGTGCGCGAGATACCATGCGCTCTCGAAAAAGCGATTCGGGTCGCGGCCCTCCGCAGCCCCGTAGTGCACGAAGTGATGCAGCGGCTCGGTCCCGGACGCGGCCACATCGGGGTAGCGCGTCAGATACCAGTCCGGATCGAAGAAACCGGTCAGGGCATCGCCGAGGTCGGCGAGGGACGAAGCTTCCGAATTGTCGGGGAAGGACGGCATGCCGGTCGCATTCCTGTCCGGTCTGGCGCGTCCGGTCAATGCGCGCGAAGCGTGTCCCCGCGTTTCATGTCAAGGCGGACTGCTCATGGCAGTCGCATCGATTCGAATACTGGCCAAGCTCGTTGCAGCAGTGAAGAATGCAAGGATGACGGCACAGTGACGGATTGGGCGTTCTGTTGGCGAGTTCGCCATCGGTCCTAGTTGGTAGACTGACGACCGGACGCGTAGCCTCGCTGATAGGCGGCAGCCTCATTTTTTTTCACCTGGTCGACGACGAGGCCGCCAGCCAGGCCCGCCCCCGCCCCGATGACCGCGCCAAGCCCGGCGTTGCCTGCGATCGCACCGATCACCGCCCCCCCGGCGGCACCGATACCGGTCCCGGTCAGTGCGCGTTGCTGGGTCGGCGTGAGGTCGGCGCAACCAGTCAACAACGCGGTCAGCGTCAGAAGGATTCCGAGATTTCGCATGTCAGGTTTCTCCTCTCTGACGCATCAGCGGTGCTTGGTCGGGCAAGGGTAGGTCTGCATGAGGTAATGCAGCACTCCCGCGGCGGGCACTTCGTCGGCTACCGTAGGGTTGGCCTTCACCCATGCAATGAATCCGGCGATGGCCTCGTTGCGAGTGGGCGGAGGGCTGGGCGTGCAATAGAGCGGAGCGGCACGAGACGCGGCCTGATGCAGTTGCTCCGTCTGGTAAACGCCAGCACCGAAACCGTGGCAGAAGTGGATCGCGGCGGCATACGACGGATCGGTTGGGTCGGACGAGCACAGCTTCACTAGGTCACCGGTCGTGCGGATCATAAAGTCGTCCGGGGAAACGGCGGCCTGAACGCCACCGGTCAGCAAGAGCGTGGCCAGGGCTGCTCCGGTCAGGGAAGTCTTCATGGTTACCGTCCCTCCTTGCGACGCGTCCGGTCGCAACATTTTGTGCGTTAGGCGGTTCGTATCGTCTGCGTGACTGCAAGTTGCCGTCGGTCAACAATCGACCTGCCGACCCGCATGGTCAATCCGACAAGGCCAGCTTTCGGCCACTCTTGGACATGTCGCCCGCGTCGCGTACATGGGTTGGCATCGCGCGAGCGGCCGATGGAGTGGCAACGATGGACAAGATCGCCGTTTGCGCGATCTTCAAGGACGAGGCGCCCTACCTGCTGGAGTGGCTGGCGTTTCACCGCATGATCGGCGTGGATTTATTCGTGCTGTATGACAATGGCAGCACCGACGGGGGCGTCGACCTGATCCGCGCCTCCGACTTTGCCCGGAACGTCACCCTGATCGACTGGCCGGACCGGCCGGGCCAGCTCTCCGCCTACAACCATTTCCGCGTCAATCACGCGCCGCGGTTCACCTGGGTCGCATTCATCGACATCGACGAGTTCATCATGCCACTCGCCGGCGCGTCGGTCCGCGACATCCTGATGCGTCGGGTCTATCAGCCCTACGCGCAAATCTTGCTGCAATGGCTGGTGTTCGGGCCATCGGGACACCAGCGCCGGCCGCAAGGCCTAGTGATCGAGAACTACACCAGCCGGCTGCCCGAGTCGGCCGAAGCCAGCCGCCACATCAAGTCGATCGTGCGGACCGGCACGCTGCGCGGCATCGACTACACGCCGCACGCGGCCGAATGCAGTGGGCCAGCCTGCAATACGCGCGGGGAGGCGGTGCTGCCGTACGCGATCCAGCCGACCGAGTGTCATGACGTCATGGTGGTGCACCACTACTTCACCAAATCGGCGGAAGACTGGGAGTTCAAGCGTCGCCGCGGCCGTGGCGACTCGCTCGAGCCGTACCATGAGCGGGTGTTCGCGGACGTGGAAGGCGAGGCCACCGTCGAGGACACCAAGGCGCTGCGGTTCATCCCTCGTTTGCGGGCACTGTTGCGGTCCTGACCGGCAGCCGGGCACTGGACAAGCGGCGTCAGGTGCGCTCTTGGAGCCGGCCAGGGTGGAGCGGAGGACCATGGACAAGATCGCCGTCTGCGCGATTTTCAAGGACGAGGCGCCGTACCTTCTGGAATGGATCGCGTTCCATAAAATGATTGGCGTCGACCTGTTTGTGCTGTACGACAACGGGAGCACCGATGGCGGGCCCGCGCTGATCCGGCGATCGAGCTTCGCCAGGAATGTGACCCTGATCGAATGGTCGGACCGTCCCGGACAGATCTCGGCCTACCGGCATTTCCACGCCAACTACGCCAAAGATTTCACCTGGGCGGCGTTCATCGATCTGGACGAGTTCATCATGCCGGTCAGCGGCAGTTCGATCCGCGACATCCTGATCCGCAAGGTCTACGAGCCATATGCCGACATCCTGCTGAACTGGTCGATGTTCGGGCCGTCCGGGCATGACCGGCGACCGGACGGTCTGGTGATCGAGAACTTCACATGGCGATTCCCCGAGGATGCCGAGGCCAATCGGCACGTGAAGTCGCTGGTGCGGACCAAGGACCTGATCGGCATCGCCAGCACGCCGCACATCTTCGACTGCGCGCGGCCCACCTGCAACGCCCGCGGCGAGACGGTGATGTCCTACGCGGTGCAGCCGGTCGCCTGCCATGACGTGATGGTGATCAATCACTACTTCACCAAGTCGGTCGAGGAATGGGAGTTCAAGCGACGACGCGGCCGGGGCGATTCGCTCGAACCGTACAGCGACCGTATCTTCCACGACGTACGGACGCAGTCTGTCGTGGAAGACACGCGGGCGCTGCGCTTTGTGCCGCGGCTGCGGGCACTGCTGGGGGCGTGACTGTCGCTCAGGCGCCGCGTAGCGCATTCGCCATTTCTTGCCGGAACTGCAGGAGTTCGGCATCGTCGCGCCACGGCATGCGGTAGGTTTCGTCGAACAGCAGCTCACGGCATATCAGCCAGTTGCGGTCACGGTCGGGCTGGTTGGAGAAACTGTTCGGATTGGTAACCTGAATGCTGCTCTTCAGCAGCTTGTAGATGGGCCTGACCTCGCCATCGATATCCTCGTAGCTACCACCATAGCCAACCCGCAGCATGCGGCGGGTGTGCTCGACGTGCTCCTGGCCATAGCCACGGAAACGCGAGTCGAAATAGCCGCCGTACATCAACGCTGCGCGCGAGAAGCCGCTGCATTGCGCGCTGACATTGGTGCTGAGGACCGGATCGTCGACCGTGCCGCTGCCACTCAGGAAACTGTCGCTGAACCACGCGCCGGCAAGGTTGACGTGCCCCCAACGCTGTGCCGCCTGCGTCCACTCCTGCTCCCAGCCGTCGCTGGTGGGGTACGAGTCGTCCTCCAATAGGATTACCGCGTCGCACTGCACGACTGCGCTGAGCAGGAACAGGGCGCGGTTCTTGTTCGAGGCGATGCCCATGTTGCGCCCGGTCACCAGGGTGATGTTTTGCGATCGTACCAGATCGGCAGTCCCGTCGGTCGACCCATCGTCTGCGACCATCAGTGCGCATGGCGACGTGGTGTGGGCGCGCACGCGGGCCAAGGTCTCGGCCAGCACGTCCTTGCGGTTGCAGGTGATGATGCCTATCCCGACCCGTATCGCCATGGCGGTGTTGGTATCATCGTCAGCCGTCCACGGCCATTAGGAACACGGCCCCGGCGCCCATCACCAGCAGAGGATGCAGCCGTGTGAGCGCGAGCAGCAGTGTGGTGGCGGCGGTGACCGCGTAGGCCGCCCAGTCGTGCTCGGTGCTGCGGGCGAGCGCGATCCCGCTGGCGATGGTGACGCCGATCGACACCGGCGCCAGCGCCTGCTCCAGCGTCTCGCGCCAGGCGGCGCCGCCGGCCCGATGCCACAGCCGCCCCACGGCGAAGGCGAGCAGCGAGGACGGTCCGAACATGGCCAGCAGCGCTACCAGGCCGCCCAGGACGCCGGCCGCCTTCTGG
Source organism: Acetobacteraceae bacterium (assembly GCA_036494925.1). Lineage (GTDB taxonomy): Bacteria > Pseudomonadota > Alphaproteobacteria > Acetobacterales > Acetobacteraceae > JAMXLO01. The sequence goes on along the minus strand of DASXNR010000327.1, from coordinate 83 downwards.
CCGATCAGCACCACGATCATCGAGCCCGGCGGGATCGCGCGCGACAGCGCAAACATGTCGAGGAACTCGCGCGAGGTGACCCA
>DASXNR010000326.1:0-8221 GCA_036494925.1 Acetobacteraceae bacterium | reverse complement strand
GTCGGCGAACTCCTGCGGAGCAGCTTCGACCATCTGGCACAGATCCGCCGCGATCTGTGGCGCTACACCGAATTCTCCCCGGATGGCGTGGTGCTGGACTCCGACACGCGCGACATGGCGCTGCGCTGGACCTGGCGTTGGGAACTCCGGCACCTGCTGGAACTGTGTGGGTTCATGGTAGAAGCGGAATACAGCGACTTCGTGGGATCGGCTCCGGCGTACGGCAATGAACTGATCGTGATCGCACGCGTCACTGGGTAATGGTGGTAACGCCGCACACGGCGGCACAATGGAATGCAACAATGGATCGCGGTTCTGTTGACTGGAAGGGCTACTGGATTGCGGCGCCGACGCCATTCACCGCGACCGGCGCCCTCGATGAGCCGGCGCTCCGCGCAACGCTGCGGCTGTATCACCGGCAGGGCGTGCACGGCGTCCTGGTCAACGGCACCACCGGCGAATGGTTCGCCCAGACCGACGCCGAGCGCCGGCGGGTGGCGGAAATAGCGGTCGAGGAACTCGGTGGCGAAATTCCGGTGGTAATCGGCTGCACCACATTCACGCCATCGCAGACCATCGCGCTGGGCCGTCATGCACGCGAGGCCGGTGCCGATGGCATTCTGTCCACACCGCCGCCCTACGCCGCACCGACGCCGCCGGAGATTGTCGCGTTCTTTGCGGCGATCTCGGACGGCGTCGACCTGCCGATCATGGTGTACAACTGGGCGCGTGGTGTCGCGGTCGAGATCACCTGGGAAACCGCGCTCGAACTCTCCAGGATCGATCGCGTGGTGGCCATCAAGGACAGCACGATGCACACCGCTCAGGCGTTGACCACGCTGGAGAAGGTCGGCGATCGAGTCCGGTGCTTCGGCGGCTTCATCAGCCGGCTCGGGCTCTCGGTGCTGCGCGGCCTTGGCGGCGACGGCAACATCGACGGCGGCGGCCTTGGCGCGACGTTCGCGGTGGCGTTCTACGAAGCGTTATGGCGCGGTGATTTCGCGGCGGCGGAGCAGGCAGCCAACCGCTACCAAGAGTTGATGACGCGCCTCATTCGCCCCGACTGGAGCGGCGTGTTCGGTTCGCCGCAGTCGCAGATCAAGGCATGCATGAACCTGCTGGGGCAGCCCGGAGGGCACGTGCGCCCGCCGCTGCTGCCGATCGACGATCCCAGGCAACTGGACGCCATGCGCGGCATTCTCGCGGAAGCCGGGCTTTTCGCGGACGCGTAAGCGTCGCTCAATCGAACCGAACGCCTGACATTCCTTGAATGGAACGTAATGAAATGCGCCAGTGTGGACTTCGCCTGCGGTGATGCCAGGAACTTTCACCTGCCACGAGGTCCGCATGTGTTCTACGTATAATCCGTCCGGTGCGGAGATTCGGGCGCCTGTGCTCGGGCGCATGACTATGGCACTCGCCGACGGCGAATCATTCATCATTTTTCTGAATCCGCAGCACCGAATCGCGGATTGCCGCAGTCCGGGACCGCAACATGATGGCCGGCCCCGGTGCGTCAATTGCGGCTGGCGGCGGATAGACGCGAAACGCTCTACAGACCCATCTCCACCATATCGAGCAGTCGTCGCTCGATCGACCGCGCCTGCGACCGGGTGAATCGGCGCAGCGGGCCCTCAAATACCAGCATGGCAAGGCCATGTACCGCGGACCATGCCAGATACTCGGCATCAGGCCGTCGCTCGGCCGGCAGCACTCCGGCCTCGACCAGGCGGTCCAGCGCGATGCCCAGCAATTGAAACGGATTGAGGCCGCTTTTGCCCGCCATTGCGGGACTGCCGGCTGTCTCGGGATCTCCGGAGACCGCGAAAGCGGTACGGAACAGCCCCGGCTCGGTGCGGGCAAACCGCAGGTAGGCGGTGCCGATCGCACGCAGGCCGGCACGCGCGAAGTCGTCGCGCCGTCCGTCATCGCGCAGTCGTGCCAGCTGCTTCTCCATCGCCACCGCCAATGCTGCCAGCGCCGCCGAACGCACCGCCTGCAGCAGTGCGTGCCGGCTGGCGAAGTGCCGGTAGGCCGCGTTGGGCACCACGCCGGCACGGCGGGTGGCCTCGCGCAAAACCACCGCATCCGGTCCGCCGTCACGCGCCAGGGCGATGCCAGCCTGCAGCAGCGCCTGCCGCAGATCGCCGTGATGGTATGTGCGGCGCGAGCGCAATTGGTCCGTGGCACCCTTCATCACTGCTCCGCGAGCATGTGGACACTGTCCATCGGCGCTGCTACCGTCTTGTGGACAGTGTATACATTGCGCTGTTGCTACGACACAAGAGGAGGGTGTTGCCATGCAGGTTCAGCCATATCTGTTCTTCGACGGCCGCTGCGAGGAAGCGATCGAATTCTACCGCAGGACACTCGGTGCTCAGGTTGGAATGATGATGCGGTTCAAGGACAGTCCGGAGCCGTGCCCGGAAGGCATGCTTCCGCCTGGCAGCGAGAACAAGGTGATGCACGCCTCGCTGCAGATCGGCGACACCCTGGTGATGGCCTCGGACGGAAACGCCAAGGGAGCGCCGAGTTTCCAGGGATTTTCGCTGTCGCTCGACGCGGCAGATGATGCCGAGGCGAAGCGGCTGTTCGATGCACTGAGCGACGGTGGACAAGTGCAGATGCCGCTGGGCAAGACGTTTTTCGCGTCGAGCTTCGGCATGGTCGCCGATCGATTCGGAGTGTCGTGGATGGTGATCAGGCAGACGATGTAGGCTACGCTGCCGGGTGTGGCGCGCGTAGCATTCACCGCGAATCTGGAACGGCACCTGAGTTGCCCGGTGCGGACCGTACCGGGCGACTCGGTTCGCGCCGTGCTCGACGCGGTGTTCGCGACACAGCCGCGGCTGCGATCCTACATTCTTGACGACCAGGACCGCGTCAGGCGGCACGTCGCGATCTATGTCAACGGCGACCGCATCGCCGACCGCGATCTACTCGGCGATCCGGTGGGCGAGGCGGACGAGGTGTTCGTGTTCCAGGCATTGTCGGGAGGATGAGCGGATGAACGATCGTTTGCTGGTCGGCACCAGGAAGGGCCTGTTCGAGCTGCGTCGTACCCGCGGTGCATGGTCGATCGCCGGCGGCACACGTTTTCTCGGCGATCCGATCTCGATGCTGCTGCACGATCCGCGCGACGGCGCGCTGTATGCCGCCGAAGCGCTGGGCCATTTCGGCGTGAAGCTGCAGCGCTCACGCGATGGCGGCGAGAGCTGGCAGGAGATCCCGGCGCCCGCGTTTCCCAGAACCGGCGCGGATGGGCCCAGCGTGTCGTATCTGTTCTGCCTGGAGACCGGTGGCGCGGATCAGCCGGGGTGGCTCTGGTGCGGCGCGATCCCCGGCGCGTTGTTCCTGTCGAAGGACCATGGCGAGTCGTGGGCACTGAACCAGGCGCTGTGGGACCTGCCGCAGCGCAAGGACTGGATGGGTGGCGGGTTCGACGATGCGGGCGTCGCCTCGATCTGCGTCGATCCGCGCCGGTCGGATCACCTGACCATCGGTGTCTCGACCGGCGGCGTGTGGATCAGCGATGACGGCGGGGCGTCCTGGCGCGGGTCGTGCGACGGCATGTACGCCGACTACTTCCCGCCGGAACGGCGGCATGATCCCGAGGTGCAGGACATCCACCGGCTGGTGCAATGTTCTGCCGCACCGGATACACTATGGGTACAGCATCATAACGGCGTGTTCCGCTCTACCGACGGCGCGCGATCGTGGCAGGAGGTAACCACGATCCGCCCGGCGAAGTTCGGCTTCGCGGTGGCGGTGCACCCGCGCGATCCGGACACCGCCTGGTTCGTCCCCGGCGTGAAGGACGAATGCCGGGTCCCGGTCGATGCACGGCTGGTGGTCGCCCGCACGCGCGACGGCGCGCGGTCGTTCGATGTGCTGACCGAGGGCCTGCCGCAAAGCCACGCCTACGACCTGGTCTATCGTCATGCACTCGCCGTGGACGACAGCGGCACGCGGCTCGCGATGGGTTCGACGACAGGGCACCTGTGGGTATCCGAGCAGGCCGGAGACGATTGGTCCCTGGTTGCCGGTCACCTCCCACCGATCAGTTGCGTGCGCTTCTGCTGACCGCTCGGGCGCCATTGCTGACCGCGGAGCAGACGCGCGAAGATCTCACGTTCCTGCGCGACCTATGGGGACCACTGGACCAGAGCTTCAGCCGGGATCAGCGCAGAACCTTCAACGCTGAAATCGACGCAGCGATCGCCAGGGCCGGCTCGCTGGCACCATCCGATTTCGCGCTCGCGATCATGCATGCGGTCGCAATCTCTCGCAACGGGCACACCCGCGTCAGCGTCGGCAATCTCCTGTCGTACCTGCCCATCGGGGTGTGGTGGTTTGCTGACGGGCTCCGTGTGGTCACAGCGGAGCAGCAGCACATCGGCCTGCTCGGTGCCCGTATCCAGCGGATCGGCTCGCTGACGCCCGAGCTGGCCATCGCCCGCGCCGCGCCATTCATCTCGGGCACCGAGCAGCGGATCCGTTATCTCAGCGCCGGCTACCTCATCAGCCCCGAATTGCTTCGCCATATCGGCGCGGTCGCGGACCCGAACGATGTGCCGCTGCAATTGCAGGTTTCCGACGGCTCATCGCGGATCGTGCATCTGAGCCGGTTCGCGCGCGTCGATGCAGCACCTGCTCCGCAGCGCGAGCCCTATTCGGTCCTGATACCGGACGCGCCCGATGCGCCGGACCGCTGGCCTCACGTGCTCGACGATGTGACCGTTCGGCCATGGATCTATCATAATCCTGTCGAGCTGTCGGTCGCGTGGATCGGCGATGATGCATCGGTGTACTACCTTCGCTCGAACACGCTTGCCGGACCGCGTCTCGATCAGAAGCTTCTGTACGATGTATTGCAGGCGGATGTCGTGCCACGTCGCCCCAGATACGCGATCGTCGATCTACGGTTGAACAACGGCGGCAATTTCTTCAACACGATCCTGTTCGCCCAGGCCCTGCCGAAGCTGATCCCGCCTGACGGTCGAATCTTCGTCCTCGTCGGCCGCGCCACATTCTCGGCCGCTCTCGTCACCGCGGCGATGCTCAAGGCGAACGGCGGCGACCGCGCCATCCTGGTCGGCGAGACCATGGGCGACGGCAGTCGGTTCTGGGCCGAAGGCGCCAACTGCACGCTGCCAAATTCCAGGGTCGAGGTCCGCTACACCACGGGCTTCCACGATTGGGCCACCGGGTGCTCGGATACGGACCGGTGCTTCTGGCCGGTCGCGGCGTTCGGCGTGAAAAATACCTCACTCGAACCGCAGATACGCGTTGAGCCAACTTTCGCCGACTACGCGGCCGGACGCGACCCGGTGCTGCAGACTGCGCTGGCCATGACTGCGTGACTTCTGCCGCGATCGGGTAATGCCGCCAGCGCTTTCTTATCAAGCCGATGAGATTGACCGTCATGACACGCGCTGTGCGTGAGCTGCCTGACGCCGATCCGGGGGCCATCCACCCGAATCGCAAAACCGCATCCCAGCGGTACCGGTTCTCAGTGCTCGCGACGAGGCCTCAGCTCCACCACATTCCCGTCGCCCGTGCTTTCGGGCTGGATGATTTCCTCGGATAGACCGAGGACTGCGGCCACCTTGCGCGCGAGCTCCTCGCGGTGAAACGGCTTTCCGATCATTTGGACGCCGTCATCGAGCCGGCCGTGGTGAACAATCGAGTTTTCGGTGTACCCTGACATGAAGAGAACCTTGACCTCCGGCCGAACCGCCTTGATGCGCTCGGCCAACTCGCGCCCTCGCACCTTGCCTGGCAGGACCACGTCGGTCAGCAGCAGGTCAACACTGCCTGCATGAGCGCCGAATACGCGCAGCGCCTCCTCGCCGTCTCCTGCTTCCAGGGTCTGATAGCCAAGCTCACCCAGAATTGCCGCCGCGATTTCGCGGACCGGCGGCTCGTCCTCTACTATCAGCACAGTGGCCGGACCCCGGGGCAGGGCGATCGGCTGCCTCGGCCGCTGGCCGACCAACGTCCCGTCGCCGACGCCTCGCGGCAGATAGAGACGTATCGTGGTGCCTTCGCCCGGCTCGGAATAGATACTTACATGTCCACCGGATTGTTTGACGAAACCGAACACCATGGCCAGGCCGAGCCCGGTGCCTTTGCCGTCCGCCTTGGTGGTAAAAAACGGCTCGAAGGCACGCGCCAGTACCTCCGGTGTCATGCCGTGGCCCGTATCGGACACAGCCAACATGGCATAATCGCCGGGCGTCACCTCGGCATGAGAGCGGGCATATACCTCATCCAGCACCCGGTTGCCCAACTCGATGGTCAACCGGCCGCCTTCAGGCATGGCGTCGCGGGCATTGAGCGCGAGGTTGAGCACCGCGCTCTCGAGCTGCGCCGGGTCCGCCATGGCCGGCCACAGGCCAGCGGTCTCGACGTAGCGGACCTCGATATGCTCACCGAGCGTGCGGCGAAGCAGCGGGATCAGATCCGGCGTCGTTGCCGCCAGATTGATCGCGGTCGGCGCCAGAGGCTGGCGCCGCGCGAAGGCAAGCAGTTGCCCCGTCAGAACCGCACCACGCGATGCTGCCCATGTCGCCCGCTCTATGCGGCCCAGCAGGGCGTCATCGCCGGCCAGCCTGGTACGGACCAGTTCAAGGTTGCCGAGAATGACGGTAAGCAGATTGTTGAAGTCGTGCGCAATGCCGCCGGTGAGTTGGCCGATGGCGTGCATCTTCTGCGCCTCGCGCAACACGCCCTCAGCTTGCGCACGCTTCGTCATGTCGCTGATGGTCAGCGCGAAGCCGCCGTCCGGCACCGGGGTACGGCGAATTTCAAGCTGATGGCCGGTCGGCCTGGTATGCTCGTAGACGATCGGACCATCGACCACCCCACTGACATGCCTGATCTGGTCCTCACCTTCCAGGAAAGCCCTACCGCCCTCGGCCGTCTGATCGACGAACACCGCATATGGAGTGCCCTCCCGCAACAGGGCCTTTGGCAGGTTGAGCAGGACCTGAAAGCATTCGTTCCAATGCCGCAGGTTGTGGTTGGGACCGAACACCGCCACACCCTGGCTCAGGCTGTCGAGCGAGGCATGCAGGCGCTGGGCCAGCGTGCGCTGCTCTGCCTCTGCCTGGTGGGAACGGGACCATGCCTGATTGAGCAGGCGCGCTGCCCAGAGCAGCGCCGCGATGGCTACGACAGCGCCTGCCAGCATAAACCAGCGTAACCAGGCACCACGGCTGTCGGCCTCTGCGAGTCGCTGCGCAAGCAGACTCTGCTCGTGGCCGGTCATGACTGCGATTGTGGCCTCGATGGTCTTCGTGTACTCGCGGCCGACGTCGGTGCGAACGATCCGAACCGCGGCATCGAACCCGATATCGCGCCGGAGCTGCACCGTCTGCGCCAGTTCCTCCAATTTGTGCTGCAGAACAGGCGCGAGCGCCCGCAGCCGTTCCTGTTCGGCCGGGTCGTTGGCCGTCAGCCGCTGTAGCTCGCCTTGGAGGAAGCTGACGCGGCCGAGCGCTACCTGGTAGGGGGCGAGATAGTCGTCGCGTCCGGTCAGCAGATAACCTCGCTGTCCGGTCTCAGTGTCGAGAATGGCGTGGGACATGTCCTTGATGGTACCGAGGATCTCATAGGAATGCAGCGACGCTTCCCGGGCCGATCGGGCGGCGCTCAAGCGTTCCCACGTCGCGCCGCCGATCAAAAGCAAGAGGACTATCAGAGCCCCGAACACCAGGGTGTTTGCGCGAGCGACAATGTACTTGCTCATGGCGTTAAGAGCCTGAGAAATGGCTGGCGTGGACGCCGTGGCGGGGTTGCTTCAACCCAGTCGTCATCGTTGGCACCCTCCCGGCGGATTGCGGAGGTTCTTCCCAAAGACCCCGAGCGTCAGCAGTGAACACAGCGACGGATCCTGATTCTCTTTACCGACAATCCGGACTCGCGCGCCCTTGCCAGCAAAGGTGTGTCGCCGCCGCGGGCGGCCGCCTCAGTCAACTTGGCGCATTGTCGCATGTTTGAAGAATGCCGTCGGTAGTACAAATTGCCAATCCCTTACGCGTATATCTTTGGAAAGTGAAAGACGACGCGTTCGTGCTAGCCCGCATATCTCACACTGGGTAGGTGCATCGGGGTTCCGAATCAGCGAAAGTTCTTTTGCGAGAAGGACTTTTGCTGAAACGAAGGAGCGCCCCGATGCCGACAGAGTGTAGCCCGAGGTTGTTTGAATTTGCACCCG
>DASXNR010000325.1:0-18012 GCA_036494925.1 Acetobacteraceae bacterium | reverse complement strand
GTGGAACTGTGCCAATCCCTGGAAGTCATGCGGGAAGAAATGCAGCGGGATCGCCTGCACCTCTGATTCGGCCTTGAACGCGGAACTGACCATGAACCAGATCGGGAACGCGAAGATCGCCGCAGCCACGATGGCGATCGGCAGGCGGAGGGGGCGTTCACGCACGGCGGTTGAACCGCAACTGGACGATGGTGACGATGAGGATCATCGCGAACATCACCATCGATACCGCCGCCGCGTCGCCCATGCGGAAATACTGGAACCCGTATTTCAGCACCAGCAGTCCGAGCACCAGCGTTGAATTCGCCGGTCCGCCTGGGTCGGTCGGAATCACATACTGTAGCGCGAATGCCTGGAACGCATTGATCGAGGACAGCGCGGCCACCAGCACGGCGGTCGCACGCAGATGCGGCAGCTCGATATACCAGAAGATGCGTACTGCGCCGGCACCGTCGAGCGCCGCGGCCTCACGCAGCTCGGGCGGCACGCCGGCGAGACCGGCCAGCCAGATCACCATGAAGAACGGAATTGCGGCCCAGTCGTGCACCGCGATCATCGACAGTGGCGCCAGCACCGCATCGGCCAGCCAGCGGATCTCGGTCACGCCCCATCCTCCGCCGATCAGCCATGTCATGACACCGTTCGGATGCAGCAGCACCCGCCAGATCACTGCGACCACCACCACCGGCGGCAATACCGGCAAGAAGAATGCGGCCTTGAGAATGTCACGCCCGCGGAACGCCTGGTCGAACAGCAGTGCCGCCAGCAGCGACAATACCCATACCGGCAGCGTCGCGCCCAGTACGAACAGCAGCGTGTTGCGCAGCGCGGTAAGGAACAGCCGGTCGGCGAGCAGGTTGGCAAAGTTGTCGAGCCCAACCCAGATCGGTGGGTTGAGCAGGTCGTAGTCGGTGAGGCTCAGATACAGCCCGAACAGCATCGGGAACACGTTGAAGGCGGCGAAGAACGCCACCGCAGGGAGGACAAAGACCAGCCCCCACCATTTGAAGTGGACGCGCAACCGCCTATCGCGCCATCGCCGCCGCTCGCGCGCGCTCGCGGTTCAATACCGCGTTCACCTCGTCATTCATCGTCGGCAATACCGACTCGACGGACTGGCCTTGCAGCATCGCGTCACGGCCGCGCAGCATCGCGTCCAGCACCTGGTCGTAGCCCACCACGCGTGGCGAGAATTGTGCTTTCTTCAGCTCCGACAGAAAGAACGGCGCGGCCGGGTTGGTCTTGTAGGCCTCGCTCTCCAGGACCTCCTTGCGCGGCACGAACAGGCCGGCACCGGCAAACAGCTCCGCCGCATGATCGGTATAGAACCGCACCAGCTTCCACGCTGCCTTCTGCGCGGCCGGCGAGGAGCGCGCGTTCACCATCATGTAGAATGCATAGATGTCGATACCGTTGTCGGACACCGCATCCTTCCAGCGCGGCGCCGGATGCACCGACCAATCGATCTTCGCCGACACCATCTGGGGAATACCCCAGATGCCGAAGCTGCAGTCGGTCGCCAGACGGCCGCCGAGGAACTCGGTGCGGCTATCGGTGTATTGCGGGCCACCGAGGCGCCACTTGTTCGCCCAATCCTGGAAGTAGTGGAACGCCTTGCGGGCCGCTGGCGTATCGATGGTGGCCGTATAGTTCTCCTCATCGATCATGGTGGCGCCGAGCTGGTGCAGCATGGTGTTCGGCATGAACCAGAAGGTGGCGCGGTTGGGCCAGTCAAAGTCGAAGCCGCGCCGCCGAGGCACGCCGTTAGAATCGCGCTGCGTCAGTTTCTCGGCCACCGCGGGAAGGTCTTCCCAGGTCCTGGGAAAGTCCTTGTCCGGGTCCAGACCCGCCTCACGCCAGATCGCGTTGTTGGCGAAGCAGGCCCAATTGCTCACCTCGGTGGGGATGCCATACAGCTTGCCCTTGAAGCGGATGCCATCGAGCCCGCCAGCGAATTGCGATGTGAGCGCCTGCTCGTCGGCCAGGCCCATTGCGGCGAAGTCGATCGGCGCCAGAATGTGCGCGTTATAGTACTGCGCCACCAGCATCGATGCATAGTTGAACACGTCGGGCCCAGATCCGGCGGCAAACGCGGTCAGCAGCTTGGTGGGGTATTCCGCGACGGGGATGATCTCGTGATCCACCTTGATGTCGGGATTGGCCTTTTCGAAGTCGGCGACGATCTGCTTGTCGATGGGAATGCGCGGCGGGTGTTCGTGCATCCACATCCGCAGCGTCACTTGCTGCGCCGACGCCGCGCCGGTCCACGCCAGCACAACGAAGGCAGTCGCCAGCCTGATCCAGATCGTCATCCCCTTCCTCCCCACCGTGCTTTGGCAGCAAGGCTATCACGGTCGCGCGCATTGCGTCACTCTGGTGGAGCTACCATGTTGCACGTTCCTGCTGCGATGCTGAAGGGCCAGGATGATGGCTGTGAGTGCTGAAAGCTATCTCAGGCCCGGCGGTGTCGAACGTATGTTCGGACGTATGCTCAGGCACCTGGTCTGGATTGGCCTGGTCCGCGGGCACTTTTATGTCCTCGAAGTCAGTGGCCGAAAGAGCGGCAGAACGATCTCGCTGCCCGTGGACCTGCTGGATCTCGATGGGAGGCGTTACCTGGTCTGCGCACGCGGCGAATCCAACTGGGTGCGCAATGCCCGAGCTGCGGGCGAAGTCGCACTCGTCCGGGCAATGCGCCGTCACCATTACGCGGTGCGCGAACTTCCCGTCGACATGCGGCCGCCGCTGCTCAAAGCCTATCTCGATCGCTTCGCCACCGAAGTGCAGCGCTTCTTCCCGGTGCCAAAGGGTTCGGCGGTCGAATCATTTGTCGATCTGGCGTCGCGTTATCCAGTGTTTGAACTGCAGCCAATCAACGGTGCCGGGGCGGCTTCTCGATGATGACAGGCGGCAGGCCGAAGCCACGTCGCACTCGCTCAGCCTGTCGCAACCCCGAACATCCCGATAAGATCACCCAACCGATATCCAGGTGATCGCCATGCCGCTTCCCGCCATATCGCTCGTCGCCGTCCCGGGCCGCCGCCGCCAGACCGTCGAGATCGCACGCGACATCGAGCGCCGCGGCTTCGCCGGTATCTACACGCCCAGCATGTACGGCAACATGTCGCAGTGCGAGGCGATGGCATGGAACACCGAGCGCGTCCCGTTCGGCACCGCGATCGCGCCGATCTATGCCCGCACGGTCCTGGACTTCGCGCAGACCGCCGCCTTCATGCACGAGGTCTCCGGCGGGCGCTTCCGTCTCGGCATCGGCGTGGCGCACGCGCCGGGCCATCAACGCATGGGCGTCACCGCGGGCAAGCCGCTCGGCGACACCCGCGATTTCGTCGAGCGGTTCCGCGCGGTGGAAGGAGTGGGCGAGCTGCCGCCGATCATCATCGCCGCGCTGCGACAGAAGATGGTGGCGCTGGCCGGTGAGATTTCGCAGGGCGTGGTATTCGCCAACGCCGCGCGCTCGCACATGGCGGCGTCACTGGCGGCACTGCCGGCGGCCAAACGCAGCGACGCAAGCTTCTTTATCGGCAACATGCTGCCGACCTGCATCAGCGACGATGTTGAGGCGGCGAAGGCGGTGTGCCGCAAGAACCTGATCAGCTACACGTTCCTGCCGAACTACCGCAACTACTGGAAGGAGGCGGGCTACGTCGAGGAGATGACCGACATCGAACGCGCCATAACCGAAGGCCGCCGCGATGACGTGCCGCGCTATCTGACCGATCGGTGGCTGGCGGACGTCTCGCTGTTCGGATCGGCGTCGCAGGTGCTTGACGGCGTGGCGGCATGGCAGGCGGCCGGCGTGCACACGCCGGTGATTGTGCCGTCGTCCACCTCGGGCGGTCAGCTCAAGGGGCTGGAAGAGATCTTCGCCGCGTTCGCCTGACAGACGAACGGCGGCCCTCAGGCCGCCGCCGTCAGATCAGAAGTTACGGCATGCCTCAATAGTTGGTCGGCATTCCGTAATAGTCATTCACCCGCCGACCATAGGCGGGATCGTCCCAGCCGACGGTGTCGGTGTCTGCATAGGACGGTGCGCCCTCGAGCATCCGGCGGTCGATGTCGACCACGTAGCCACCCATGTTGACGTCGTATTTCAGCTTCTCCCACGGTAGCGGATAGTGGCGGTTGCCGATGCCGAGGAATCCACCGAAGCCTACGACCGCATAAGCGATCCGGCCGCTCATCTTGTCGATCATCACGTCCTCGACACTGCCCAGGCTTTCACCGGCCGGGTTGTAGATCGAGGTCCCTTCGACCTGATCGGCGGCGATCAGAGTGCCGCGCGTGTCCTTGGTGTCGTTCACACTTGCCATCTGCCTGAACTCCTGCATTGGGGAGCCAGGGAAACGCGGCGGATGGGCGCGGGTTCCGGAGCCTAGGTGGCGCACAGCCGCATCATCGCCCGCAGGTCGGACAATTTTTCGAGGCTGCCGATCACGCCTATCAGTTCGCGTGTCTTCACTCCGCCGAGAACCGGTTCCGCCAGCGAGGTGAACTTCTCAACCAGCCGGCCGCCCTGTTCGGCAACGTCATTGGCAGGCACGCCGGAATCGTGTGACGCCGCCACGCGCCGGCCGTCGGTCAGCACGAGTTCCAGAGCGGCGATGGTGTTGGGTCCGCCGCTATGGAAGTCGAACTCCACCTTGTCGCGCAGGGCAATCAGGGTGGGATCGGCCGCCGTTGCCTCCGAGTAGCTGCCCAGGCCGCCGGTATCGACGCCGGCCAGCGCCATCGCGGTGGTGAGCCGCAGGCTGAACTTCGCCTCCAGCCCGGTGCGCGGCGCGGGGATGTTGCAGATCCGGTCGCAGGTCTCGTCGAGCCGCAGCCTGATGCGCGCGATGCTGTCGGGCGTCAGCCCGTGCTGCTGGCGCAGTTTGCGAGCCGCCTCGATCGGCGCGTGCGTCATGTAGCAGGCGGCGTGGTACTTGAAGAGGTTGTTACGGATGTGGAAACCGCCCGGCGGCTCGGCCAGCGCCTCGGCCGGGTTGAAGTCGGGGCTGTGGGTGCGGGAGAAGCCCTGCGGACATTCCAGCACGTCGGATCGGCTGGTGAATCCCCGCCGCGCCAGGCGTGCCGCGAGCAGCCCGTGGTATGCGGCCTGGCCCGCGTGCAGCGGCTTGCACATGGTGCCGAACATCGACTTCAGCCCCGCCGCCTGGGTTCCCGCGATGCCCAGCGCGACAGCGAATTTGTCCGCGTCCAGCCCAAGCAGATGCGCGCAAGCTGCCGCCGCACCGAAGCTGCCAAGCGTACCGGTGGCATGGAAGCCAAGCGTGTTGTAGTGGCCCGGTGCCAGCAGCAGGCCGAGCCGGCACTGCAGCTCGTATCCAGCGACGAAGGCAGTCAGCACGTTGCGGCCTGAACTGCCGCGTTCTTCCGCCAGCGCGAGCAGCGCCGACAGCAGAACAACCGACGGATGCCCGGTCATCGCCAGATTGACATCATCGAAGTCGAGCGCATGCGACGCGGCACCATTGACCAGCGCGGCAGACAGTACCGGCAGGCGCGAGCTGTGGCCAATCACCGTTGCCGCCGGCGTGCCGCCCTGCTCCTGCATCTCGGCCAGCAGGATATCCGTCAACTCCTCCTTCGCGCCGGCCAGCGTGCAGGCGACGTAGTCCAGCACACACTGCCGCGCCAGCGTGCGCACGTCGTCCGGCAGATCGGCGAAGCTGAGTGCGCGGGCCTGCGCAGCCAGCGTGCGGGTGAGGCCCTGAGATGCGATATCGGCGATGACGTTCATGTCGTTTCCTCCTCAGCGTCCCTGGAATTGCGGCCGGCGCTTCTCGTTGAATGCGCGGATGCCCTCGCGGCGATCCTCGGTGGGCACCATGCGGTTATACGCCTCGATCTCGAACATCATGCCGCTGGCGAGATCCATGTTCAGCCCATAATTCACCGACTGCTTGATCTGCCGTGCCGAGATCGGCGCATTGTTGGTGATGGTGGCGGCGGTCTCCAGCGCTTCCGCCAGCAGTTTCTCCGCCGCGCAGATACGATTGACCATGCCCCATTCGAAGCCCATCTGCGCAGTGAACGGCGTGCCCGTGAGCAGGATCTCCTTGGCGCGGCGTGCGCCCACCGCGCGAGGCAGGGTCTGCGTTCCGCCGGCACCGGGCATGATGCCCAGCGTGACCTCGGTCAGTGCGAAGCGCGCATGCTCGGCCGCATAGATGAAGTCGCAGCACAGCGCGATCTCCATGCCGCCGGCATAGGCGGCGCCGTTCACCGCGGCGATGATCGGCACTGGACAGGCAATGATCGCGCGGATGGCACGCTCGAAGATCAGGTGCTGGTCCTGCCACTGCTGATCGGTCATGCCGTTGCGCTCCTTCAGGTCGCCGCCGGCGCAGAACGCGCGAGGACCGGCGCCAGTGAGCACGATGCAGCGCTGCTCATTGGGCGCGCCGCCGATGGCGTGAAACAGATCGAGCAGGTCGAGGCCCATCCGCGTGTTCATCGCATTGGCGACCTCTGGCCGGTTCAGGGTGACCTGCAGGATGTGCGGCTGCGGCTGCGTCGTTTGCAGCGTCTGGTAGGGTTCGGCCATGGGGTGTGTCCGGATTGCGACCTGCGACCACAGTGCGCGCGCGTCGGAAGGTGTGCAACGGTCCGGCAGCCACGGCTGCAGGATATCGGCTGGAGGCTTGATTGGTTGCCTGCGCTAGGATTCGAAGAAATAAGCGCACTCGTCACATCTGACCCGTTCGCCTCCAGAAGGGCGGTTGTATCTTTGCTGTTCCGAGTTCCAATAGAACTTCAGGCATGCGTAGTCGTCCGGAGTCCTTGCGCATTTGTATGGCGGCCGTGCGGGTGGTGGGTTGTCGTCCGGCTTTGCGTAGCCCTGCGAGCTCGACATGGATCTGTCCTTTCCTGGCCATTTGGCCTGTCACGTCATTCTATTGGGCGCGAAGGCTTCTGACGTTGTTGCCGACAGCGACGCCGATGTCAGAGGCGAGGGCGGCATTCGCGGCCGCCGGGGAGGGCGCCGTGCCGGACGGATCGGTCGGTCCCAGCGTGATGATCAAGTCATGTGTCTTGTCCCGCCTTGCGGAAAGAAACGGCACAGTAGGATTGATACTGACATACTTGAGCAACCAGCCAGGTGTAATGTCGCCGCTCAATACGACTTCAAACTTTACCTCGTGAGAAATGACGTTTTGACCGAAAGGGCCCTTCAAATCAGCGCCGTAGCGTACCTCTCCGGTATCGCTTGCGGTGACGTTGTCAAACAGCCACTCCGTCAATTTCAGGTCGTCTGCCCTCAGCAGTGTGCCGTGAGCACGATCGGTCGGACCGCACGGCCCAAGTCTCAGGAGTTCCTTCACGGTATAATATGAATTGAGCTTGTCGGTCCGGGTGGCGTCGGACGAGACGCTGCCGTTCGCGCCCAGGACGAACATTGTTGTGGGAAAGTAATTTAGCGACGGACTTACGGAACCTTTCTCTTCGATCGTCAGGTTAAGCATGATCTGCACGCCCCAACTGTCCAAAAAAGTACTGTGACGATGCTTATAGATACGATTGATACCGTCTTGGACCTCACACGTAATGTTTGTGACGATGGCCTGAACGAGCTGTTGGCCGGCGGCGCTGTCGCCGATATCCTGAATCTCGGGCACGGACGTGCCGCAGCCGACCAGCATCAATGCCATGCACGTGCAAAGTGCAGGATTGCGCGTCCGCATTTGCCTTCCCCCGAGTCGAATCCAGAACCTTCCTTTGCCCAAACATTATTCGCGGGATTCGGGCAGTGCAAGCATCAGGGCATGTCCGGTATCGCCCCTCGATGCTGCATCGCAAGGAGCTCGCCCTGGGTTGCCGCTTGCGCGGAAATGACGTTGGGGAGGGTCGGCGGCTAGCTTCGTCGCGTCAGGGCCGGTCCGGATCCGCGATCTCGTCGCCTGAACCTGTCACCGGGTACCGGCGCAATATCACCAGCATCAGCCCCATCGACGGCAGTGCCGCGAACATGCATAGCGCATAGAATGCCACCCACCCCAGTCGTGCGGCCAGCACACCCGATGCGCCGCCGATCGTGTGTACCGCGATCGCCGCCAGAGACGACAGCAGCGCGTAATGCGTGGCGGTGAACGCGCGCGAACACAGGCCGGACAGGTAGGTGATGAACGCGGCGTCCGCCATGCCCTGTGCGAACGCCTCGGTTGTGACCGTCGCGTAGAGCACGTGGTGCTCGCCCGCCGACACGGCGAGCAGCAGATACATCGCCATGGCGATGGTCTGCGCCCAGCCGGTGCGCAGCAGTGCCCGGCCGGTGCCGATGCGTGCCACCAGCCAGCCGCCCAGCGCGATACCGATCAGCGTGCCGCCCAGCGAGAACCAGCCGGTCGCCGCGATCGCCTCGCGGGAGAAGCCCAGAGCGCGATAGAACGGCGCGGTCATGATGCCGGCCATCGCCTCGCCCAGCTTGAACAGCGCGACAAAGGCAAGGATCAGCAGCGCGCCGCGGCGGGTGAGGAAGTCGCGCAGCGGCTCGATCACCGCGTGCGCGAGGCGGGACGCGAGACCGCTCGGCCGGTCGCCACGCGCCGGCGCAGGTGGTTCGGGCGCCAGCAGCGTGACCACGAGGCCGAGACCGATCAATGCGGCAACGCCGAGCAGCGCGACATGCCAGCCGACCGCGCTCACCGCCGAGATGACACCGGTGGTTGCGATCAGCAGCGCGACGCGATAGCCCCAGACATAGGCCGCCATCGCCGCACCCTGGCGATGCTGGGGAAACACCTCGATGCGCCAGGCGTCGATCACGATGTCCTGGCTCGCCGACAGGAACGCGACGAGCGCCGCAATGCCGAGCGAGGCGAAGGGCCGATGCGCCGGGTCGGACAACGCCAGCAGCGCGGCGGCGGCCGCGAGCGCCGGTTGGATCGCGGCCAGCCAGCCGCGACGACGGCCCAGGTGGCGCAGCGGGCCAGGGGCCCAGGCGTTGTCGAGCACCGGCGCCCACAGGAATTTCAGCGAGTAGGCGAGGCCGATGTTCGCGGTCAGGCCGATCAGCGCCAGGGACACGCCGCCTTCGGAGAGCCACAGTCGAAAGGTGAAGCCTGACAGCGGCAGCGGCAGGCCGGCGACGAACCCATAGGCGGCCATCAGCCAGAGATGAGGGCCGGGTGGCCCACTCCCCCCATTCTCCTCCCGCGCGGGGAGGGGGAGCACGAAATCCACTCCCTCTCCCCTCGCGGGAGGGGGTTGGGAGGAGGGGGCGGAGGGTGCCGGAACGCTACGGAACGTCGGCGTCACCCTGCCCCAGCGGCCGCTGCATCGTCACCACATCGACCCAGCGGCCGAACTTCACCCCCACCGCCCGCATCGTGCCGACCATCTGGAACCCCAGGCTGGCATGCACGCCGATCGATCCGGTGTTCTCCGCGTCGCCGATCACCGCGAGCATCTGCCGCATGCCTTTGGCGGTGGCGTCCTCGATCAGCCGCGCAACCAGCGCCTTGCCCACCCCCTGCCCGCGCACATCCTCGCGCACATAAACACTGTCCTCGACGCAGAACCGGTACGCCGACCGGTCGCGGAACTGGGTGTAATACGCAAATCCCAATACGCCGGTCGCATCCGCCGCCACCAGCCACGACCAGCCGTGGCCCGCCACCTTGGCGAACCGCTCGGTCATTTCCTCGACCGATGGCGGTTCCTCCTCGAACGTGCCGGTGCCGGTCAGCACGTGGTGGGCATAGATGGATTGGACATCCGGGATATCCGCTTCGGTCGCCGCACGTATCTCCATAGTTTCTCGTCGCTCCGCTCAGACCTGGAGTCCAAGCACAGCCGCCGCGTCGCAGGCAAACGCCAGCAGGCCACGGTCGAAACCGGGGCCGGCGACCAATGAAATCCCGACCGGCACGCCGTGCACCGCGCCGACCGGCAGCGTCACCTCGGGCAGCGCACAGAAGCCGGCGATCGCCGTCACGCCGATGCTCGCCTGCCGGATCGCGTCCTGCTCGGCCATGCTGGCTGTGAGCAAAGGTGCGGGACACGGGCTGGTCGGATAGATCAGCACGGCACCGCCGGCCAGCAGCGGACGGACGCGCTCCTGCAACGCGCGCCGAAATACCCGTCCGGGTCCGGCAACCGACGCGTCAGTGGCTTTGGCGGCGGCGAATCGCTCGCCGACGCCGGGGCCGAAACGCGGTTTCATCGTCTCGACCCAGCCGCCGAGACAGGCCCAGACCTCCTCCGCCTGCACAGTGCGGAAGTGATCGTAGATGCTGTCGATCCCTTCGGGCGCCAGCCGAATGCCGACCGCCCTGCCCCGCAGCCGTTCCAGTCGCTCCAATGCCGGACGCAGCGCCTCGGCGACCGCTGGCTGGGCGTTGATCCAGGCCTCCTCGAATCGCAGCAGCGGTCCGTCCACCGCCCTGCGGCCGCCAGGCAGCAGCACCTCGCCGACTTCGGCCAGCAGCGCCGCGCTGCGGGCGAACCAGCCGCAGGTATCGAAGCTCGGCGCCAGCGGGCACGCGCCCGCCAGGCTGACCGCGCCGTGGCTGGGACGGACACCGAACAGGCCACAGTAGCTTGCCGGGATGCGCACCGAACCGGCGGTGTCGGAGCCGAGTGCGAAATCGACCAGCCCGGCGGCGACTGCTGCGGCCGAACCGCAACTCGACCCGCCCGGGAACCGATCGGGAGCCCGCGGATTGACCGGAGTGCCCTGCCAGACATTCTCTCCGGTGAGACCGTAGGCGAGCTCTACCGTCTTGGTCTTTCCCGCGAGCCGGGCGCCCGCCTGCAGCAACGCGGTCACCACCGGAGCGGTCGCGCTCGCGACCCCATGCGTGCTCGCCCAGTCGGGATTGCCGCAGGTCGTTATGGCGCCTGCGACGTCGAACAGATCCTTGACGGCGAAGCTCAGGCCGGACAACCGTCCGCCGCCCAGTGGCGGGCGTTCCAGGCGAGGTCCGGGCACAAAGGCTCCGACTGTGTCATCCAGTGCCACCATTTGCTTTGTTTCTGCCCCCCGGCCTCGCCCTGAGCCGTTCGCGTTTTCGTGTCCTGACCGGACCGCCGGCGCCCCGGTCCAGGATTTGCTGGCAAATCTTATACAGTGTAGGGCATACTTCCCACCGGCCCCTCGCGGTCGAGGACTGTTTTTTGCGGGCAGAGGCTGCCAGGACAGAGCACAGCATTGCCGGCTCGGCCTGCATCTGGGCAAGACGGCGCGTGGTAGGACACGCCTCTGAGGGGGAATGCAAGTGGACGTAAACGACGGACACATCTCCGGGCCGCCGGGGCACGGTCCTCACTCGGTGGCTGACACCGGCGGCGGTGCCGACACGGGGGCGCCCGTCCATCTCGGCGTCGCCGAGGAGCCACCGATCCATCCGCGTCTGCTCGCCATGATAATTGCCGGCCGCTACCACGGTCTGGAACTCGATCCCAACGAGTTCCGCGGCACGCCGGGCGATCCGTCACCCTCCGCCGCGGCGCTGTGCGCCTGGGCACAGAACACCGGCATGTGGTCGCGCGCGGTACGACTGCGCTGGCGTCACCTGATGCGGTTCCACAATACCGGGCCGGTGGTGCTGCTGTTCACCGACGGCACGGCGGGTTTGCTGACCGGCATCAATACCGAACACAAGGTCGTGTTCGTCAAGGACCCGACGGCTCCTGCGGCCGACGCGCCGGTTCCGGTCGACGAGCTGCGCCTGAGCGAGGTATGGGCCGGCGAGGCGGTTCTGCTGCGCGCCACGCGGGGCTTTTCGGAAACCGATGCGCCGTTCTCGCTGCGCTGGCTGTTCGGCCTGGTGATGCAGGAGAAGCGCTCGCTGCGCGAGATCGGCGTCGCCTCGTTCGCGTTGAGCCTGTTGACCATCTTCCCGCCCTTCCTGGTGATGACAGTGGTCGACAAGGTGCTGACCCACAGGTCGTACTCGACGTTGGCGCTGATCGCGGTCATCGTCGCCATAGCGATCATGTATGAGACCCTGCTTGGCTACGCGCGGCGACTGATCGTGCTGGTCGTCGGCGCCCGGATCGATGCCAGGCTCAACCTGCACGTGTTCAATCGCCTGCTGCGCCTGCCGCTGGACTACTTCGAGCGGCATCCGGCCGGCGAGACCATGTACAAGATCAGCCAGATCCACCGGATACGCGAGTTCATCACCGGCAGGATGCTGACCGCCTTCCTCGACCTGATGACGCTGTGCGTGCTGCTGCCGTTCCTGTTCTGGCTCAACGCCTCGCTGGCATGGATCGTGCTGGCCTGTGCCTGTGTCATCACGATCATCATTCTGGCCTTCCTGCGGCCGTTGGCCGTGCTGCACGGCCGCGTGGTCGCCGCGGAGACTTCCAAGCAGTCGGTGCTGGGCGAGACCGTGTTCGGCGTGCGCACGGTGAAGTCGCTGGCACTCGAGCCGCAGCGCAAGGCGCTGTGGGACGAGAAGATCGCCGAGGCCGGCAAGTGGCGGATGGCCTACGCCAAGCTGGCCAACTGGCCACAGACGCTGGTGACGCCGATCGAGCGCTTTATGTGGATGGGCGTGATCCTGCTCGGTGTCTATTGGGCGTTGGGCGACACCGCCGGCACCGGCGCCGGCGCGATCTTCGCGTTCATGATGCTGTCGCAGCGCGTCGCCCAGCCGCTGGTACAGATGGCAAGGCTCACCGACGAATACCAGGACGTCGCGGCAGCGATCGGCGAGGCCGCTTCGGTGCTCAACCGCCCGCTCGAGGTCGATGCCGCGTCAGGCGGTCTACGGCCGCGCTTCTCCGGCGCGATCACCTTCGACGATGTGTCGTTCACCTACGGCGGCACCAAGACTCCGGCGCTCGACCGCATCACGTTCTCGGTTCCTGCCGGTACGATGCTTGGCATTGTCGGGCGATCGGGTTCCGGCAAGTCGACGATCGCTCGCCTCCTGCAAGGCATCAACCGCGACTACTCGGGCTTCCTGAAGATCGACGGATCCGATTTGCGCGAGATCAACCTGCGGCATCTACGGCAGAG
Source organism: Acetobacteraceae bacterium (assembly GCA_036494925.1). Lineage (GTDB taxonomy): Bacteria > Pseudomonadota > Alphaproteobacteria > Acetobacterales > Acetobacteraceae > JAMXLO01. Next base: position 5,018 of record DASXNR010000325.1, on the reverse strand, counting down.
CTTCGGCGTCGTGCTGCAGGACAATTTCCTGTTTCGTGGCTCGATCCGCGACAACATCCTGGCGGGCCGACCAGGCCTCACGCTCGAGGATGCGGTGCGGGCGGCGCGGCTGGCCGGCGCCGAGGAGTTCATCGAGCGCATGCCGAACGGCTATGAAACCTACATCGAGGAAGGTTCGCCGAACCTCTCCGGCGGCCAGAAGCAGCGCCTCGCCATCGCGCGCGCGCTGATCAACGATCCGCGGATCCTGATCCTGGACGAGGCCACCAGCGCGCTCGACCCGGAAAGCGAGGCGCTGGTCAATGCCAACCTGCTGCGCATCGCCCGCGGCCGCACCATGATCATCGTGTCGCACCGGCTGTCTTCGCTGACCGAATGCGACCAGACCCTGGTTCTGGACAAGGGCAAGGTGATGGATATCGCGCCGCACCGTGTCCTGCTGGAGCGCTGCACTGTCTATCGCCAGCTCTGGGCACAGCAGAACCGCCATCTCGACAGTCAAGGTCCACGCCATGCCGCGCTCGCCCCGACCCTCGTCCAAGGCGATTAGCACCGTCGTCGAGGACCGGAACGACCCGACGCTTCCGGTCATACTCGAATTCCAGATGCCGTCGACGACGATCACGACCGCGCCCGTGCCGCACTCGGCGCGCGGCATCGTGTGGATCATCGCGAGCATGTTCGCCGCGATCCTGCTGGCGATGGGCCTGATCAAGGTCGATCGGGTGGTTACCGCGCAGGGACGGGTGGTGTCGCAGTCGGCGACGCTGGTGCTGCAGCCACTCGAGACCTCGGTGGTGCGTTCGATCGACGTGCACGAGGGCGAACCGGTGCAGGCGGGTCAGGTGCTGGCACGGCTCGATCCCACTTTTGCGGTCGCCGACGTCGGGCAGTATGCCGCGCAGGTCTCCACCTACCAGGCACAGGTTTCCCGCCTGCAGGCGGAAGCCAACCAGCAGCCGTTCAGCTATGTCGGCCTCAATCCCGATTTGGCCTTGCAGGCGGCGATCTTCGCCCAACGCCAGGCCGAGTACAACTACAAGATCGAGAATTACGCACAGAAGATCAACAGCCTCGTGGCGACCATCGCGCGGGCGAACTCCGACGCGGCCGGGTACCGCAGCCGCCTGGAGGTTGCGACCAACGTCGAGAAGATGCGGCGCGACCTTGAACGGATGCAGGTCGGCAGCAAGCTCAATACGCTGGCGGCGATGGACAATCGCGCCGAAATGGAGCGCAACCTGCGCGATATGGAGCAGGCCGGGATCGGTTCCCAACGGGACCTCGCCGCGATGATCGCCGAGCGCGACGGTTTCACGCAAAGCTGGCGCGCCGATGTGTCGCAGCAGCTTTCCGACGCCACCGGCAAGCTGTCGGATGCACGCGAGGCGCTGAACAAGGCGCAGCTTCGCAAGCAGCTGGTGGAACTGCGCGCGGACCGCGACAGTATCGTGCTCACGGTGGCCAAGGTCTCGGTGGGCTCGGTGCTGCAGTCGGGCCAGCAGTTCATCACGTCGGTGCCGGCGGATGCACCGCTGGAGATCGAAGTGAATATCGCGGGACGGGATGACGGGTTCGTGCACGTCGGCGATCCGGTGTCGATCAAGTTCGACACCTTCCCGTTCATCCAGTACGGCCTCGCCTACGGTACGGTGCGCACGATCAGTGCCGACAGCTTCACCGCCCAGGATGAGCAGCGGAATCCGACCGGCGCGGTGCCGGTGGCGACCAACAGCAGCGAGCCGTATTACCGGGCGCGCGTCGCGATCGATCGCGTGGACCTGCACGGTACCCCGGTTGACTTCCATCTGCTGCCGGGCATGCCGGTAACGGCCGATATCAAGGTCGGCAAGCGAACCGTGCTGCAATACCTGCTGGGCCGCGCCCTGCCAATTGCGTCCGAAGGTATGCGCGAGCCGTGAGGCGCGTGACCATACCGCGGACCAGGTCAGGGACAGACTCTCTCCCGCTTGCGGGAGAGGCTTCCGTCCTCTGAGCCAATGGCGCTGCTCGATCGCCTGCTCGTCCCGCTTTCCCCCGCCGCTGCATTGCGGCGGGCAGTGCGGCTGACCGAACAGGGCAACATCAAGCAGGCCTTCCCGCTGCTGACCCGTGCCGCACTTGCGGGCATTGCCGAGGCGGAATACCGCGTGGGCCGCTGCTACCTGGAAGGCGCCGGCGTGCCGCCCAGCCGAACCGAGGGCGCCCGCTGGCTCGAGCGCGCCGCCAATCAGGGTTACGTCGAGGCGCAGGCGCAGCTCGCCACCCTGGCGATCCATGGCCTGACCGCGAGCGCCGACAACGGCCATGCCACCAGGCTGTTCGCGCCTATTGAAGCGACGGAGCCGGATTTCGAGACCAGCCTGCGCTGGGCTCGCAAGGCTGCGGCCGGCGGCTCCGCCGATGGCGAGGCGGTGCTCGGCTACATCCTGACCTCGGGGCCGGAAGCGATGCGTGATCCGGACGAGGCGCATCGCTGCTACGAACGTTCGGCTGCGGCCGGCTGCCCACAGGGCGCGCTTGGTTTTGCCCTGTCGCTGGCTCGCACGGCGACCGCACCGGAGCAGCAGTCCCAGGTGGCGGCGAACCTGCGTCAGGCGGCGGACGCCGGGTTGCCGACGGCACAGTATCTGCTTGGCCTGATGACGGAACGCGGCATGGCTGTGGCGGCGGATCGCGCTGCCGCCATCCAGTTGTTCCGCCAGGCGGCCGAGAGGGGCAACCGACCGAGCCAGGCGCGCTGGGGCATGGCGCTGATGGAAGGCCTGACCGTACCGGCCAATCCGGTCGAGGGAGAGTCGTGGTTGCGCCGGGCCGCACTCGCCGGCGATCCGGAGGCGGCGGCCGTGGTCGGCGATCTCTATGCCAAGGGCGGCAAGTTGCCGCCGAACTTCGCCGAGGCAGCGATGTGGTTTCGCCGTGCCGCGGAAGCCGGTCATCGCGGCGGCGCGCGCGCGCTGGGTATGCTGCATCTCACCGGCGCCGGCGTGCCGCGTGACGGCGAGGAGGCCGCGCGGTGGTTCCGCGTCTCAGCGGAAGCGGGCGACCAGACCGCGCGGGTGGATCTGGCCAACCTGCTGCTGCACGGCCAGGGCGGAACGGACGATGCGATCCGCACCCGCGAATGGTTCGAACAGGCCGCCGCCTCGGGCGATCTGGTGGCGGCGTTCAATTTCGGCGTCTGCCTGGCCGAGGGCGTCGGGGTCGAGCGCGACGACAGGAAGGCCGCGGAATGGCTGCGCCGTGCAGCGGACGGAGTGGTGAACGCGCAATACTGGTATGGCCGCATGCTGGCGGAAGGCCGCGGCATGGACGCGAACCCGGAGGAAGGCCGCGCGTGGATCAAGCGCGCCGCCGATGTCGGCATGGTGGAGGCCGAGGTCCAGCTCGCCGAGTTGATGCTGGCGGGTCGCGGCGGCCCGAAGGATCACCCTGGAGCGTTCGCGCTGTTCGAAAAAGCCGCCGGCCGCGGCCATGTCGGCGCCATGTTCGCCATGGGCGCGATGCATGGCGGCGGTCACGAGGTGCCGGTCGACCGGCCGACCGCGCAGCGCTGCTTCCGCGCTGCGGCCGAGCGCGGGCACGCCTACGCGCAGATGATGCTTGGCCGTTACCTCGCGCGCGGCCTGGCCGGTGAGCGCGACTTCGACCGGGCCCGTGTCTGGCTGGAACGTGCTCTGGCGCAAGGGCTGCAGGAGGCGCGTAACGACCTGGCCGCCCTGCCGCCGCCTGCCGAGACCCAACAGGCCATACCGCAGGCGGTCGGTCGCTGACCGAGCCGGCTGACCACGCAGCGCTCGCGCTCGAGGCGTTCGAGCATGGTCAGGCCGAGGCCGCCGCAGGCAATGCTGCGCAGGCGCGCCGCTGGCTCGATCGCGCCTGCCGCCTCGCGCCGCGGGATCAGACACTGGCGCTGGCGCTGGCTACCGCCTGCCTTGGTCACGACGACATGCGCGCCGCGGCACTGTTCGCCACGATCGGCGCCGAGAGCGATGTGCGAGAGGCGTGGCTGGGACTGGCGGCTGCCCGCCGGCGGCTTGGCGATGCGGCGGGCGCGGCCGATGCGCTGGCCGCGGCGCTGCGGCGGCATGTGCCTGATCCCGGCTTCGCCACGCTGGCCGATGCCATCGCGCGCGACGCCGGCATGCCGGGATGGTGCGGACTGTCGGGGATCGGCGACCCGATCGTGCGGCCGGCACCTGGAAGTCCTGCTGCTTCGATTGCCCGCTCCCGCCAGGGGAGGGGACGGATCAGTGTCACCGCTCCCGACGGCCGTCACCTTCTGGGCAGCCCGCTAGATGTGGCCGCGATCACCGCGACTGTCGGCTGTGTAAGCGCCCATGACGGCTGCCTGACAGGCTGGGCCTGGCACCCCGGGGATCCGAATACGAATCCGGTGCTGACGATCCGTCCGGCAAAAGGGCGCGGGCAGCTCGATATCACCGCATCCGACATCAATGTCCGGGTCGAAAACAGTGGCCTGCTGGGCCGGCCGCGCGGCTTCAGCGTGTCGGCGACCGCGCTGAAGGATCTGCGTGGACCGCTGCACGTGCTGGGCCGCGACGGCACCGATCTGCTGGGTAGCCCACTCGATCCGAGGGCCGATCAGGAAGCCGGGGCCGCGGCGGCGGCCATGATCGCGCAGCTCTATCCGGCCGGCCGATCGCGCCCGCCGCGTCCGAGCGCGCCGGCGGCGATGCCGGTGGCTGTCACACTTCCCCGCTTCGCAGGGAACAACTCGCGGCGGCGGCTTCCAGTCGATCTGGTCATCCCGGTACACGGCGGGGCCGGCCACACGCTCGACTGTCTCGACAGCGTCCTGGCCAGTCTACCCCGGATCAGCCGAGCGATCGTTGTCGACGATGCCTCCCCGCAGCCGGAGCTGACCACAGCACTCGATGCGCTGACGCGGCAACGCGGCATCGTACTGATCCGCAACAAGCAGAATCTGGGGTTCACTGCGAGCGCGAACGCAGGCATTCGCGCGGCCGCCGGGCGTGATGTCGTGCTGCTCAACA
>DASXNR010000324.1:0-6778 GCA_036494925.1 Acetobacteraceae bacterium | reverse complement strand
GACCGAACCTGATCCGTTCGCCCCCCGCGCGCCCTTGCCGCCGCGCCAGGCTTTCGATCATGCCGCATCGCCCATGGGTGCCGGCGCCGAGGGGTTCCGCCCGATCGTGCAGGACCTTCCGGTCATGGGCAGCGACGAACCCGATCTGGTCCGCACCGCCCTCTGCGTCGAGCCGCGCGACGGGATGATCCACGTGTTCTTCCCCCCGCTCTACGCGTCCGAGGACTGGCTGATGCTGGCCGCCGCGGTTGAGGACACCGCCGAGGAACTGGGACGCAAGGTGGTCCTGGAAGGCTACCTGCCGCCGCGCGATGCCGGTCTGCTGCACTTCTCGGTCACTCCCGATCCCGGCGTGATCGAGGTCAACGTGCATCCGGCGTCGAGCTGGAATGAGATCGTGCAGCGCGGCGAGCAATTGTACGAGGATGCGCGCCAGGTCGGCCTGGCGACGGAAAAGTTCATGCTCGACGGCCGTCACGTCGGCACCGGCGGCGGCAATCACGTGGTGATGGGCGCCGCCGAACCCGCCGACAGCCCGTTCCTGCGCCGTCCCGATCTGCTGAAGTCGCTGCTCGGCTTCTGGCACAACCATCCGAGCCTGTCATACCTGTTCAGCGGGCTGTTCATCGGGCCGTCCAGCCAGCATCCGCGCATCGACGAGGCGCGGCAGGACAGCCTGGTCGAACTGGAGATCGCGTTTTCGCAGGTCAAACCCGGCGAGGTGGTTGCACCCTGGCTGGTCGATCGGATGTTCCGCCATCTGCTGGCCGACATGACCGGCAACACCCATCGCACCGAGTTCTGCATCGACAAGCTGTATGCGCCGGAAACCGCGACCGGCCGGTTGGGGCTGGTGGAGTTCCGTGCATTGGAAATGCCGCCGCATGCGCGCATGTCGGCCGCGCAGCTGCTGCTGATGCGCGCCGCCGTGGCGGCGTTCTGGCGCACGCCGTATGAGCGGCGCCTGGTCCACTGGGGTACCCGCATCCACGACGACTTTCTGCTGCCGCACTACGTCGCGCAGGATTTCGCCGACGTGCTGCAGGAGTTGCGCGACCATGGGTATCACCTCGATCGCGCCTGGTTCGATCCGCATTTCGAATTCCGCTTCCCCCGCATCGGCGAGGTCACGGTGCGCGGCACCACGCTCGAGTTGCGCCACGCGCTGGAGCCGTGGCACGTGCTCGGCGAAGAACCGGCCGGCGGCGCCACCGCGCGGTTTGTCGACAGTTCGGTGGAGCGCGTGCAGGTGCTCGCGTCCGGCTGGGTGGACGAACGCTTCGTACTGGCGTGCAACGGCAACGCTGTGCCGCTTACGCCGTCCGAACGCGCCGGCGAATATGTCGGCGGCGTGCGCTTCAAGGCGTGGCAGCCGCCGGTGAGTGCGCTGCATCCGACCATTCCGGCGCAGACACCGCTGGTGTTCGACATCCACGACCGCTGGACCGGGCGCAGCCTGGGTGGGCTGACGCATCACGTGTCACATCCCGGCGGGCTGAGCTACGAGCACTTCCCGGTCAACGCGAACGAGGCGGAGGCGCGGCGTCGCTCGCGCTTCTTCCCGTTCGGCCACACCCCGGGACCGATGGCGGAGCCGGTGGTGTCGCGCTCGCGCGAGCATCCGCGCACGCTTGACTTGCGCCGGTTCGGTTGACTGGTCAGCCTTCGGCCATGAGTCGCGACGAGATGGTGGACGGCAAGGGCGGGTTGCGGCCGCAATGGCGCGGCCTGCTCGGCGTGCTTGCCGGCCTGGGCCGCGGCGTGCTGGCCGAGCGCGCCGGGCGGCTGGAACGGGTGATGGAGGAAGAGGGCGCGGCGAGCCTGCTGCCTGGATCGCCGCCCGATCCGTGGCGGTTCGATCCGATCCCGCTGCCGCTGGCGCAAGCGGAATTCATCGCCCTCGAGGCCGGACTGGCGCAGCGCGCACGGCTGTTGGATGCGGTGCTCGCCGATCTCTACGGTGCGCAGCGGCTGCTGGCGGATGGCGCTGTGCCCGCCGCACTGGTGTATGCCAATCCAGCATTTCTGCGGCCATGCCGGCACGACGCGGCGCCGCACCAGGAATTGTTGCATTTCTACGCGGCCGACCTTGTGCGCGCGCCCGACGGCACCTGGACCGTGCTCGCTGATCGCACCGGGCTTGCCGATGGCCTCGCCCACGCGCTGCAGAACCGGAGGCGACTTGGGCGGGTCGTGCCGGAACTGTTCGTGTCGCAACTGCTCTGCCACATCGATCCGTTCGTCGAGCTTTGCCTCGACATGCTGCGCCGGATCGTTCCGGGCGGCACAGCGGCACTGCTGACCCCGGGTCACGCCGACCCAGCCTGGTATGGGCATGTGCTGCTGGCGCGGGAGCTGTCCTGCACGCTGGTCGAGGGCGGCGACCTCACGGTGCGCGACGGCGGCCTGTTCCTGAAGACGCTGCGCGGTCTGCAGCCGATCAGCGTGCTGTTGCGCGGCATCGCCGGCCGCCTCGTCGATCCGCTGGAACTCGACGCGGACGGCGCCGGCGTGGCCGGCCTGCTGGCCGCCGCGCGCGATCGGGTGTGGATCGTCAACAGCCCGGGCTGCAGTCTGGTTGAGGCACCGGCACTGGCGGCCTTCCTGCCCGACCTCGCGGCGCGGGTGCTCGGCGAGGACCTGGCGCTCCCCAGCGTGCCGACCGTTTGGCTGGGCGACAGTGCTGCCCGCGCGTCCGTTCTGGCGGGCACAGATGCATGGTGTCTTCGGCCGGCGCTCGACAGCGCCTTGCCGCCGGTGCCGTTGGCGGTGATGGCGGAGCCGCGGCGTCGGGCGTTGCTCGATCGGATGGCGGCCGCGCCGTGGCAATTCGCGGCGAGTGCAGTGGTGACACCCTCGGTTGCCCCCTGCCTCGACGGCGAGGGGCTGGTCCCGCGTCCGGTCCTGGTACGGATGTTCCTGGTCCGTGACCGCAACGGCTGGCGCGCGATGCAGGGCGGGCTGGGCTGTGTGCTCCCGGACGGTGCGCAGGCCTGGCCGAGTACCGGGCCGGTGCTGGCCAAGGATGTGTGGATCCTGGCGGAAAACCCGGCAGCGATCGAGGGGCCGACATCGGCCCGCACACCGCCGCTGGCGATTCGGCGCACCGCCGGTGATCTGCCGAGCAGGGTGGCCGACAATTTCTTTTGGCTCGGGCGATACCTGGAGCGGCTTGAGGCTGCGGCCCGCCTGTTGCGCATCGCGATCGGCCGGCTCAGCCGGCCGGCGCCCACGCCCCATGAGATGGCTGAACTCGATGTGCTGATCGCCTGCCTGACCCAGGCCGGTCTGCTCAACGCCGAAGCGATCGCCGGGCTCGGCCCCGCCAGTCTCGGCCAGGCGCTGCTGCGGGTCGCCGGCAGCTGGGGTTCGATCCATGCCCTGCTGGGCCAGGTCTCGCGCGTCACCGGCCTGCTGCGCGATCAGGTCACCGGCGAGATGCACGCGGTCACCGCTCGCGGCCTGCACGAGGTGGAGGATGCGCTCGCCCACATCCCGGCGCGCGGCGACGGTCAGGCACTGGATGCGACGTTCGAGGCGATGTCGCGCGTGCTGGCCTTCGCGGCCACGCTGTCCGGGCTGGCAGCGGAGAACATGGTGCGCGGCGGCGGACGGCTGTTCCTCGACCTGGGGCGGCGGGTCGAGCGCGCCCAGGCGGTGGCCGACCAGCTGGCCTGTGCGCTGGAGTTCCCCGGTGTTGCCCAGCAGCCGGCGCGCATCGAGCACGGGCTGCGCCTGGCGCTGGAGCTTTGCGATTCGACGATCACCTACCGCAGCCGTTATCTGGCGGTGCTGCAGCCGGCGCCGGCGCTCGACCTGCTGCTGGCCGACGATGGCAATCCGCGTGGGCTGGCGTTCCAGCTTGCCGCGATGCGCGCGCTGCTGAGCGAGATCGGCAGCGGCGCGGACACCTCGCTCGCCGCCGCTGCCGCCGCGCTGCAGGACGAACCGCAGGCGATGGTCCGCGCGGTGGCCGAGGCCGCCGATCAGTCGGTGGCGGCGCTGTTCCTGCCGGCGCGGCTGCGCGGGCTGCGCGATGCGGTGGCCGAGTTGTCGGACCGCGTGTCGCGGCGCTACTTCGCGCTGTTGCCGACCGCCCGCACCGTGGGCATCGAGGCGGTGCCTCGCTCGATGCGTGGGGCAGCGTGATTTACCGCGTGCGGCACGTGACCCGATACGACTATCAGGCGCCGGTCGATCTCGGCGCGCATCTGGCCCATCTGCGGCCACGTCCGCTGCAGTACCAGAAGGTGATGCGTGCCGGTGTGCATGCCGCGCCCGCGGTGTCGTGGCGGCGCGACGGCAGCGACCATTTTGGCAACGAGGTGACCTGGCTGTTCCTCGATGTCGCGCACGCGGCGTTCCAGGTGATCGCCGATGCGACCGTCGACGTTGGCTTTCCGGCCCCGCCTGATCCGATGGTCACGCCGCCGTGGGAAACCGTGGCGGAGCGGGCCTGGGACGCCGGCGGCAGCGCCTGGCAGGCGGTCGAGTTCGTGTTCGACAGTCCGCGCGCGCCGGCGGACGGCGGCGCGAGAGCCTATGCGGCACCCTGCTTCGCGCCGGGGCGCGCGGTGCTCGAGGCGGTGCTGGAGCTGAACTCGCGCATCCGCCGGGACTTCACCTTCCGCGCCGGCGTGACGACCACCAGTACGCCGATCGCCGAGGTGCTGCGGCGGCGTGAGGGCGTGTGCCAGGATTTCACCCACCTGATGATCAGCGCGCTGCGTGGGTTCGGCATACCGGCGCGCTACGTGTCCGGCTACATCCGCACCCGGCCGTCACGCGGCAGCGCGGCACGACTCGGCGCGGACCAGTCGCATGCCTGGGTCGGCGCCTGGCTGGGGCCGGAGCACGGCTGGCTGGACCTCGATCCCACCAACGGCATCGTGGTGCGGGACGAACACGTGGTGCTGGGGTGGGGCCGCGATTTCGGCGACGTCACGCCGTTGCGCGGCGTCATCCTGGGCGGTGGCGAGCAGGCGCTCACCGTGGAGGTCGAACTGCGGGAAGTTGCCGAACCGGAGTGACAACCCGCGCCCGCGCGCGTACGTGATGCAGCCAAAGCCGGCGAGGCGGGTTGTTATGGTTCCCATGACCATTCTCAAAGTTGTTCACCGCACGCGGTATGGCTACGCCGAACCGGTCAGCTTCGGCCCGCATCGGATGATGATGCGGCCACGCGACAGCCATGATCTGCGCCTGATCGATACCGCGCTGACCATCTCGCCGAGCGGCTCGGTGCGTTGGCTGCACGACGTGTTCGGCAATTCGGTGGCGATCGCCGAATTCGCGGAGCCTGGCAACGAGCTGCTGGTGGTATCGTCGTTCCGGGCCGAGCACTTTCCGCTGCCCGCGGCGGAGGTGAACCTCGAGGCGTACGCGCGTCGCTACCCGTTCAGCTACGACGCGGTGGAAATCCCCGACATCGGCCGCACCGCCGAGAGGAACTATCCTGATCCCGAGCACAAGATCGACGTCTGGGCGCGCCGCTTCGTCGCGCGCCAGCGCGACGGCGATACGATGGCAATCCTGCTCGGCATGGTGGAGGCGATCGGCGCCGAGTTCAGCTATAACCGCCGCGACGAAATGGGCACGCAGGATCCTCTGGTCACGTTGGAGTCCGGCACCGGTACCTGCCGGGATTTCGCGCTGTTCCTGATGGAGGCCGTGCGCAGCCTGGGCTTCGCTGCCCGCTTCGTCTCCGGCTATCTGTACGACGAGGACCAGGTGGGTGAGGCAAGCGTGGTCGGCGGCGGCGCCACGCATGCGTGGGCGCAGATATATCTGCCGGGGGCGGGGTGGGTCGAATTCGATCCGACCAACGCGCTGGTCGGCGGGCGCAATCTGATCCGCGTGGCGGTCGCGCGCGATCCCAGCCAGGCGATTCCGCTGAGCGGCAGCTTCACCGGCGCGGCCAACGCGTTTCAGGGGTTGACGGTCGAGGTCGAGATCAGTGCGGAGCAGACTACGGATTTGGCGACAGGAGGCGATCATGAGTGACTCGGTTTCCGGCGGTATCCAGGACTCGATCAGCGGCGCCGCGCAGCGGGTCGCCGGTGGCGTGCATGAAGCGGCGGAGCAGGTTGGGCATGCGGCGTGCCGCGCGCATGAGGGGGTCGGCGAGGTGCGGGCCGTGATCCGTGCCCAGCCGATCACCGCGGCGCTGGTGGTGTTCGCGCTGGGCTATCTGTTCGGGCGCCTTGGGTCGCTGATTCCGTCGGGCGGTTCGACACGGCGCGGCTGAGCGCTGCCGTCGCGGGGCGACGGTGCGCAACATGACAATTGGCCGAAACTGCACCGGTGGGCTTGGCAATTCGGGGCGGCAAGCGCGATATGGGTGCCGTTTGAAGGAGAGCTTTCATCGAACGGCGGTCGTCCTGCGCGCGCATCGTTGTCGCGTGCGCCCTGATCATGCTTGCGGTGGCCGCTCGCGGTTGGGTCGCGCATGCGGCTGAAATCGACGGCATGCAACTGCCCGACACTGTGCAGGTGGATGGGAAAGCGTTGCAGTTGAACGGATATGGGCTGCGTACCTTTTCGTTTCTCGGCATTCACGTCTATGTCGCCAGCCTCTACCTGGAGCACCTGAACACCGATCCCGAGGCAATCCTGCGCTCGCCGGAAACCAAGCTGCTGAAGGTCAGGTTCCAGCATGGCGTCAGTGCCGAGCGGGCCCGCGAGTCCTGGCGGCATGGCTTCGAGAACAATTGCCTGGCTCCCTGCCACCTCGATCCTCAGGACGTCGAAAAGTTCCTTGCCGAGGTGCCCGCCATGC
>DASXNR010000323.1:0-9575 GCA_036494925.1 Acetobacteraceae bacterium | reverse complement strand
CCGTTGGGCATACGCCGCCGCCGCCCATCATCCTGACCAACGTGTCGTGCGCGGCGAGCCGGGATGAGGCGCATGACCGGGCGATGACGTATCTCGGGCGGAAGTGGGATTCGATCGACAATCACTACCATTTCTCGGACGGCCATCTGGCGACCGTGAAGGGCTACGAGGCGTATGGGAAGATGACCAAGACCTACGCCAAGATGAAGGAGGATGCGGCGCGGCAGAAGGCGACCGAGTTCTACGTGAAGATCCAGATCGTCGGCACGCCGGACGACTGCATCCAGCAGATGGCCGAGTTGCGTGCCCTTACCGGCACCGACCATATGATCGCCGACTTCTCTTATGGCGGCATGCCGCACGAGGAAGGCGAGCTGAACATGCGGCTGTTCGCCGACCGCGTGGTGCCGGTCTTGCAGCGCGACGCACTGTTCGCCGCGCCGGCGGCTGCGCGAGTCACGCCGGCGCATGAGGACGTATTCGCGCCGGCGTGAAACAGCATTGCCGCGCCGCCTTGGATGAACTAGACCAGGATGACTTAGTTTGCTAAGGGCACGCCCACGCGCACCGTGAATATCCACGAAGCCAAGTCACATTTATCCAGGCTGGTCGAACAGGCAGCCAAGGGCGAAACGTTCGTCATCGCCAAGGCCGGTAAGCCTCTGGTGAAAGTCACCGCATTGGACGCCCCGTCCCCTGGGCAGTCCAAACGACTGGGTTTTATGGCGGGTCAGATCGCGGTGCCTGACGACTTCGATTGCATGGGCAGTTCCGAGATTGCTCGCATGTTCGGCGACGACACTGGGTGAAACTGCTGCTCGACACCCATTTTGCTGCTATGGGCGGCCGGGCGACCCGATCGGCTGCCGGACGCGGCCCGAGCACTGCTCGACGACCCGGACAATGAGTTACTGTTCAGTGCCGCGAGCTTATGCGAGGTGGCGATCAAGCGTGGGCTCGGTCGCGATGATTTCCAAGTCGACGCCCGGCTGCTGCGACGCGGTCTGCTCGACAATGGCTATTGCGAACTGGCCATCACAAGCGAGCACGCAATCGCCGTCGATCTGCTGCCGTCGATCCATAAGGATCCGTTCGACCGAATTCTTGTCGCGCAGTCCAAGGTCGAGGGAGTCATCCTGCTGACCGCCGATCTATCGTGGCACGGCATCGAGCCTCCGTGCAGCAGGTTTGAGATGTTCGGCGAGAGCCTAATTGTCATTCGTCATCGGGCTGCCCGCATTCGCGCGAGACGGCGCGGATGCGGGCAGCCCTCGGCCAGCACATCGGCCGGATAGGCCACCGCCTCTGAACGGTCCGATGCGTGACAGTTCCGGAACCGGATACCACCCATGACGTTACCTCCCCGCGGGCGGCACAGGCCGCTCTGGCCTCGCGGACGATTCCCGCGTTAGAACCGGCCGACAGGCGGCGCCCCGGGCGTGGCCGGGATGAGGGTAATGTTGAAACGTCTTTCTGCCGCCGCCCTGTTGCTGGCGCTTGGCGCCTGCACCGTGGGGCCGAATTTCGCGCCGCCCGAATGGCTGTCCCCCGCATCCTGGTTCGCCAAGAAGGCGGAGCCGATCGCGCGGCCGCCCAGCGTTCCGGTTGCCGAACCGATCGACCCCAACTGGTGGAACCTGTTCAACGATCCCGAGCTGACCGCGCTGGAGCGTCGCGTCGCCGGCGAGAACCTCGACGTGCAGGTGGCCACCGCCCGGCTAACCGAGTCACGTGCCCAGCTTGGCGTCGTCGGATCGGTGCAGTTCCCTGACCTGAACGGCAATGGCTCCTACACGCGCCAGAAAGCGAGCGATGTCGGGGTGTTCGCCAACGCACCGAATGCACTCGGCGCCAATGGTGCCTCGGGCAGCACCACGGGGGGCCTCCAGGGCACCCACCTCAATCCGTTCGACGTGTACCAGGTCGGGTTCGACGCGTCGTGGGAAGTCGACCTTTGGGGCCGGGTGCGGCGCTCGGTTGAGTCGGCCTCGGCCTCGGTGGAGGCATCGGCCGAGGCGCGGCGCGCCACCTTGCTCAGCAGTCTGGCCGAGCTCGCGCGGGACTACATCCAGTTGCGCGGCACCCAGGACCTGCTGAAGATCGCCCACGACAACGTTCGGACGGCACAGCAGAACCTGGATCTCACGCAACAGCGCGCGGCCGGCGGCGTTACCACCGATCTCGATGTGGCGAACGCCGCGGCGCAGTTGCGCACCACCGCCGCGGAGATACCGCGGCTCGAGCAGCAGGAGTCGGAGTTCATCAATGCGATCAGTCTGCTGCTCGGGCAGCCGCCGAACGCATTGCAGGCGGAGCTGATCCGGCCGAAGCCGGTGCCGCCGGTGCCGCCGCGGGTTCCGGTCGGGCTGCCGTCCGAGCTGGCACGGCGCCGGCCCGATATTCGTCAGGCGGAGGCGCAACTGCATGCCGCGACCGCGGACATCGGCGTCGCGGTGGCGGACTTCTATCCGTCGGTGAAGCTGACCGGCAGCATCGGTCTCCAATCGGTGCAGCCGTGGACGATGTTCAACCTCGACGCGCGGAACTACGCCGCGGGCCCAGGCATCACGATCCCGATCTTCGAGGGCGGCCGGCTCAAGGCGACGCTGGCGCTGCGCCAGGCACAGCAGCAGGAGGCGGCGATCGATTATCAGCGGACGGTGCTGGGAGCGTGGCACGACGTGGACAATGCGCTGACGGCCTATCAGACCGAGCAGTCGCGGCGCGACCAGCTCATTCAGGCGGTGGCGCAGAACCAGCGCGCGCTTGGGCTGGCACAGAGCCGCTACCAGGATGGGGTCGCCGACTTCCTGCAGGTACTGACCGCGCAGCAGAACCTGTTGTCCACGCAACAGCAGCTTGCGCTCACTACAACCAATGTCTCGGCCAACCTGGTGGCGCTGTACAAGGCGCTGGGCGGCGGCTGGGAAACGCAGATGCCGGCGGCGAACGACGACCTGAGTCCGATCGGCGCGCCGCATCTGTAGCCCGCTGTTAACGCGATCGTAGGCCGAGCGCATCATGGTTGCGTGCCATGGCGGCATCGTGCGTGCGGTCTGGTTGGGTGCGACGCGTGGCGGCCGTGGTGGCTCTCGCCGGTGTCGCGGCATTCGGCGGCGTGCGGGCGGAACTGCTGTCGAGCTACTTCCCGGTCGGCGTTCCAGGTTATGGCACGGCGCCAGGGGTTACCGTCGCCTCGCGCGAGCGGCCGGACTTCGACCCTTTTGGGGTCCGGGCGGACAGCTTCCTGCTGCGTCCGCAATGGGAGGAGGGGCTGGGTTACGACAACAACGTGTTCGGCAGCGGGACCGGCCAGCGCGGCAGCTGGCTGGTCGGCTCGCACCCGTCGTTGCTGGTGGGCTCCGACTGGTCGCGTGACAGGCTAAGCGGCTATCTGGGGGCGGACGACCTGCGCTATCTGGATCAGCCAAGCCAGAGCTTCACCAACTGGACCGCTGCCCTGGGCGGTGGATTGTCGATCGGGCGCGACCAGCTCACGATTTCCGTCGCGCATTTCAGTCTTCACGAGCCGCGCACCGAACTCGATGCGGTGCCATCTGATACGCCCGTCCCCTATCAGGTGAACGATGTGCGGGCCGGCTACACGATCGCGCTGAACCGGTTGTCGCTGACGCCGAGCCTGGCGTTCACCACGTTTCGCTATGATGCCACGACGATCCGGGGGTTGCCGGCATCGCAGGCGTATCGCGACCGCAATGTCGTACAGGGAGCGGTCATCACGCGGTATGAGCTGTCGCCGAAGCGCGACCTGTTGTTGGTGACGCGGGCGCTGGACGTGCACTACGTCGCGCCGCAGGCCGGCACGCCGACGCGCGACTCCACCGGCTATCAGGTGCTGGTCGGGCTGGCTGACGACGGCGATGCGGTCTGGCGCTATCGCGTGCTGCTGGGCTGGGAAGTGCGCGCCTTCCGTGCGCCGCAATACAGCATGCACCAGGCACCGATCGCCGAGGCGGCAGTGATCTGGAGCCCGAGCGGCCTCACCACTGTCACCGCCACGCTGGCCCGCGGCATCGAGGATGCGGCACAGGAGGGCATTGTCGGCTACACCTACACTGCCGCGCGCGTGGTGGTGGATCATGAGTACCTGCGCAACGTGCTGCTCAAGGGTTATGCTGGCGCGCAGTACGATAACTATTTGCAGGGCGGCGGACACGACAGCCGTTTCTCGCTGGGTGGCGGCGTCACCTGGCTGCTGAACCGTAACCTGCGGCTGTCGGCGACCTACGATTTCACCGATCAGAGGGGAACCACCAGTCCGACGCTGCTGACCACCGGCGACTACACCCGCAGCATCGGTCTGTTGACGCTGCGCGTCGGGATGTAACGGCGGCGGAGCGGCGCTGCTTTGTTGCATTCGACCGCGCGGCAGCCATACTCCCGCCAGTCAATACCGGCGCAACCGGTCAGCGTGGGAGGCAGCGGTGCAACTCAGCCACGAATCGCTCATCAAGGCGTATCGCGACATGGCGACGATCCGCCGGTTCGAGGAACGCGTGCAGGAGGAGTTCTCCAAGGGCGGCATTCCCGGCTTCGTGCATCTCTATGCCGGACAGGAGGCATCAGCCGTCGGCGTCTGCTCGCATCTTGGACCGCGCGATCACATCGCCAGCACGCATCGCGGCCACGGCCACAGCATCGCCAAGGGCTGCGACGTGACCGGCATGATGCTGGAGCTGTTCGCCAAGCAGGACGGTTTGTGCGGCGGCAAGGGCGGTTCGATGCACATCGCCGATCTCGACCAGGGCATGCTTGGCGCGAACGGCATCGTCGGCGGCGGCCCGCCGCTGGTGGTCGGAGCAGCGCTGACCGCGAAGACCCTGAACACCGGCTGCGTCGCGGTGTCGTTCACCGGCGACGGTGGCTCCAACCAGGGCACCACGTTCGAGGCGATGAACATGGCGGTGGTGCTGCGATTGCCAGCGATCTTCGTGTTCGAGAACAACGGCTACGGCGAATACACCGGCGCCTCTTACGCCGTCGGCGGCCGCGATATCGCCGGCCGCGCAGCCGGCTTCGGACTGCCGGCGGCGAAGGTAAATGGCGATGATTTCTTCGCGGTGCACGAGGCCGCGCGCGAGGCAGTGGAACGCGCACGCGACGGCGGCGGGCCAAGCGCGATCGAGGTCGATACCTGCCGGTTCTATGGCCATCACTCGGGCGACGCGCAGCTTTATCGCGGCAAGGACGAGGTAAGGCGGCTGCGCGAGGAGCGGGACTGCCTGAAGCATTTCCGCCGGCGCGTCACCGAGGCAGGCCTGCTGGAGACGCATGAACTGGATGCAGTGGATGACGATGTCGCGAGCCTGATCGAGCAGGCGGTTGTGGCAGCGCGGGTGGCGGAACCGCCTGACGCCGGATCGCTGCTCACGGATGTCTACGTGTCTTATCAGTAGCGGATGGAAACACCAGCGCTACCGTCGCCTTGATCGCAGCTAAGGGAGGATATGATGTTCAAAGGAAAGGCTGAACTGAAGAACCCTGAGACGAATGCCACGGTTGGCACCTTTACCGAGACCTGTGAGGACGATGGGACCTCGAATGCGCGAGTTGTCCTGAATCCCGCAATAACATTGAGCGGTACGGAAAGGCTGGCGATCTACAGCACGATCAAGGACCAGGAGGTCATCTCCGCCACGGCGACGAACGGCGCATCAACCGATGTTCATGAATTTCATGGCAAGAGCACGGTTGGCTGTATTCCGGACCAAGGCGAGGTCTCGCTGACGCGGAGTCCCGGCGGCCCGTTGGGAACGCTGCTTGTCGTGCTGGGTAAGGGAACCGTCAGCGAGGAGCGCTACTGACCAGGCCACTGGTGCAATAGCCAAATCGTGAAGGACCGTGCCATGCCAGTGAAAACCATCCGCCAGGCGCTGCAGGAAGCGCTGATCCACGAGATGCGCCGCGATCCGCGTGTGGTGGTGATCGGCGAGGACGTATCGGGTGGCGCCGGCACCGAGGGCGGGCGCGATGCCGCCGGCGGTGTACTCGGCGTCACCAAGGGGCTGATCAAGGAGTTCGGCGAAAACCGCGTGATCGACACGCCGATCACTGAATCCGCGATCATGGGCGCGGCCGCCGGCGCCGCGGTGACCGGACTGCGGCCGGTCGCGGAGCTGATGTTCTCCGACTTTCTCGGCGTCTGCTTCGACCAGATCTTCAATCAGGCGGCGAAGTTCCGCTACATGTTCGGCGGCAAGGCGCGCACGCCGCTGGTGATCCGCACCATGGTCGGCGCCGGCCGCAGCGCCGCGGCACAGCATTCGCAGAGCCCGTATCACATCTTTACCAGCGTACCGGGGCTGAAGGTGGTGGTGCCGTCGAACGCATACGACGCGAAGGGACTGCTGATCCAGGCGATCCGCGACGACGATCCGGTCGTGTTCTGCGAGCACAAGCTGATGTACGACCTGCGCGCCGAAGTGCCAGACGAGGCCTATACAATTCCGTTTGGCGAGGCCAACGTGGTGCGTGACGGCGACGATGTCACGGTGGTGGCGCTGGCGCGCATGGTCCACTACACGATGGAGGCCGCTGAGAAGCTGGCGGCGGAGGGGATCGAATGCGAGGTCATCGATCCCCGCACGACGTCGCCGCTGGACGAGGACACGATCCTGGAAAGCGTCGAACGCACCGGACGACTGGTGGTTGTCGACGAGGCGACGCCTCGGTGCAGCATGGCCACCGACATCGCGGCGCTGGTCGCCGACAAGGGGTTCGCGGCGTTGAAGGCTCCGGTCAAGCGGGTGACGGCGCCGCATACGCCGGTGCCGTTCGCGCCGTCATTGGAAAAACTGTATATCCCTGACCCGGAACGAATTGCCGCCGCGGTGCGCGAGGTGCGCGGGTACGCACGATGATCACCGCGGTCACCATGCCCAAATGGGGCCTCACGATGACCGAGGGCAAGGTGGTGCAGTGGCTCAAGTCGCCAGGTGCATCATTCGCGCCGGGTGAGGAGCTGCTCGAGATCGAGACCAGCAAGATCACCAACGTGATGGAGGCCGACGCCGCGGGCACGCTGACGCGCATCGTGGCACCGGAAGGGTCAACGCTGCCGATCGGCGCACTGCTGGCGGTGATCGCGCCGCCTGACACTCCGCCAGCCGAGGTCGATGCGTTCGTTGCGCAGTTCGTGGTTGCGGAACCGCAGGCCGTGGCAGCGGACGATGCCGCTCCGTTGGTGCCACGCGAGGTCCAGGCAGCCGATCTGACGCTGCGTTGTCTGGAGATGGGCAGCGGCGATGCGGTGCCGGTGCTGCTGCTGCACGGTTTCGGCGCCGACCTGAACAGTTGGATGTTCAATCAGCCGGCGTTGTGCGAAGGCCGCCGGACGTTGGCGCTCGAGCTGCCGGGTCACGGGCTCTCCAGCAAGGACGTCGGTGCCGGCGATGTCGCCGGCTTCACGGATGCCATCGAAGCCGCACTTGCGGCATTGGCTGTCGATCGGCTGCATGTAGTCGGACATTCGATGGGTGGGGCACTGGCGATATCACTTGCCGCACGGCGTCCGGACGCCGTTGCGACGCTGAGCCTGCTGGCGCCGGCAGGTCTCGGGCCTGAAATCAACGGAACCTTCATCGACGCGTTCGTGCGGGCATCGCGGCGCAAGGAGGCGGCGGATGCACTGCAATCGCTGGTGCACGACCCATCGCTGATCAGCCGCGCGATGGTCGAGGAGCTGTTGCGCTACAAGCGTCTGGACGGTGTGGCGCAAGCGTTGCAGACCGTTGCGCGCGCGTGGTTCCCGCAGGGACGGCAGACCGTTGACCTGGTTGCCGCGTTACGTGCGGTCGCGGTGCCCGTACAAGTGATCTGGGGACGCGACGACAGGATCATCCCGGTCGCACACGCCGATATTGTCGCTGATTCGGAGCAGGTGCATGTGCTCGACGATGTCGGTCATCTGCCACACATGGAAAAGGCCGGCGAGGTGAACCGCCTGATCAGAGCGTTCATCAGCTAAGATTGCCCGCCCAGCGCCCACTTCCCCCATGCCCCCATCGCTGCCTGGCGGCTGGCGATATTGTGGGTCAGCACCGTCAGCATGTCGCGCCGGATCGAGGCAAGCGCATCCGCATCGTACACCGACCGCGCGCCGCACACCTCAACCAGTTTCTCGACCGCCCATTGCACCTGATGCTGTGCGTAGGTCATGTCGCGGCGGGTGCGCAGCACAACATCCTGTGGGATCGGCTCGCCCTTCGCGATCAGCGCCTCGGCTGCCGCCCGCCCGCTTTGCATGGTCAGCGTGGCCGCATCGATCATCGCTGCAGATTCAGCAACCGTCATCTGCACGAACTCGCTCGCCGCCATCCGCGTGACGCCGCGGGACACGCGCTCGCGCAGGCTCGCCAATGCAACGGTCAGCGCCCGGTTGCCCAGCGCGATCGCGACCGTCGGCAAGGAGTAGTTCACCATCAGCCCGCGCGGCGCGTGCATCAGCGGATAGTCCGCGTGCACCTGCGCGCCGGGCGGCGTGCCGGCGAGCAGCTGGCTCAGCAGCACGCAGCGATGCCCGGGCACGAACACGTCGCGCAGTTGCAGCGAGCGGCTGCCGGTGCCGGCCAGACCGAGCACCTGCCAATCGTCCACGATCTCGATGTCGGAGAACGGCACCAGCAGATAGCCGATGTTGGCGGGATCGCCATGTGTGCCGAGGAATGCGCCGACGATCGCCCAGCTTGCGTGCGTGCTGCCGCTGGAGAACGAGTACAGCCCGCTTAGTCGCCAGCCGCCGGCGACAGGCTCGGCCACGGCGCGGGGTGCCAGCGAGGACGACGCCAGCGCCCGTGGATCGTCGCCCCATACGTCGATCTGCGCCTGCAACGGATACGACGCCAGCAGCCATTGATGCTCGCCGAGCACGGCATAGACCCAGCCAGAGGAGGCGCAACCATCGGTGATGAGTTCGACGATGCGGGAGAACAGCGAGAAGCGAAGCTGCAATCCACCGAACCGGCGCGGCTGGATGATGCGCAGAATGCCGGTGCGGTGGAAGTCTGCAATCGTCTCCGGCGGCACGTCGCGATTGGCGTTGGTCGCCGCGGCACGATCGGCGAGCGCAGGGATCAGCGCGCGTGCGTCGTCCAGCAGGCGCTGCTCATCGGCGTCCATCAGCGGTTCATGCCGCGCACCGCCTCGCACACCGCGCGCGTCACCTCCGCGGTAGTTGCCTTGCCGCCGAGGTCCGGCGTCATAATCCCCGCCGCGCAAACCTGCTCCACCGCGCGCATCAGCAGATCAGCGGCGGGCTTCTCCCCGAGATGCTCCAGCATCATCGCGCCGGTCCAGAAACTGGCGACCGGATTGGCGATACCCTTGCCGGTGATGTCGAACGCCGAACCGTGAATGGGTTCGAACATCGACGGACTGCGCCGTTCCGGATCAACGTTACCGGTGGGTGCAATGCCGAGCGATCCCGCCAGTGCTGCCGCCAGATCCGACAGAATGTCCGCGTGCAGATTGGTCGCCACCACCGTATCGATCGTCTGCGGCTTGCGCACCATGCGCATGGTCATCGCGTCGACCAGTTCCTTGTCCCACGTCACGTC
>DASXNR010000322.1:0-9834 GCA_036494925.1 Acetobacteraceae bacterium | reverse complement strand
GCGGTCCATTTCCGCCCGGCCATGATGATCGCCATCTCGTTCAGCCGCGGCGGAATGCAACTCGAGTACCGCACATAGGCGCCGACCCGTTGCACCAGGTCGCATAGATCAGGGCTGCGCAGCAGCGCATTGAACGGTCCGCGCAATCCCGTGCCGCGCGGACCAGCCTGGATCGCGTCCGCCACCTTCTTCTGCTCCGGCGTCATGGTCTCCGGTGTCAGTTCCTTGAAACGTCGTTCGCTCATCGCATACCTCCTTCCGTCATGGCGACGCCAGGATCAGCCCGCCATCGACGATGATCTCCGTTCCTGTGACGTAATTAGCCTCGTCTGAGGCCAGGAACAGCACAGCATGCGCCACATCCCACGCGGTGCCCATCCGCCCCATCGGCGTGCGCGCATTGCGGCTGGCAATCAGCGCCGCGGCGTCGTTGCCGGCAACCGTGCGCGCCAGGCGATATTCCACCAGCGGCGTGTGCATCAGTCCAGGCACCACCGTGTTGCAGCGGATGCCCTTCTTCACATACGCGCCGGCGGTCGAGCGGGTGAACTGGATCACCGCTGCCTTGCTCGCGCTGTAGCCGACATGCACGCGTCCGCCATGGCCGTCGTTGCGCAGCCCGGCGACCGAGGACAGGTTGACGATGGCGCCCTTGCCCTGTGCCTCCATCAGCGGCAGGACGTATTTGCAGCCGAGAAACACGGTTTTCAGGTTCGTATCGATCTGCTGGTCCCAGACCTCCTCGGTCATCGATACCGGATCGCCAGGCGCGGAGCCGCCGACATTGTTCACCAGGATGTCGATCCGCTTGAAGCGGTTCAGGCAGGCCTGCACCATCTCCTGCACCTCGGCCGCGACCGTCATGTTGCAGCGGTGCACCGCGCAGGTACCACCTTCGCCTTCGATGATCTGCCGCGTCTCCTCGGCAGCGGACTGGTTGATGTCCACCAAAAACACCGACGCGCCCTGGCGCGCCAACAATGTCGCGGTCGCTTTGCCGTTGCCCCAGCCGGGACCGACCGATCCCGCGCCGGTGACAATCGCCACCTTGTCCTTCATGCTCAACATGCGTGTTGGTCTCCTTCAAGCCGCGGTAGTCGCCGGGGTGCGCTGCTTCCCCGCCTTGCGCCATTCCTCGAAGCGTTGCAGCACGACAAAGAACGCCGGCACGAACAGCACCGCAAGACAGGTTGATGCAATCATGCCGCTGAACACCGACAATCCAAGCGAAGCGCGCGCATTGGCGCCGGCACCGGTCGCGGTCACCAGCGGAACGACGCCGAGGATGAAGGCGAACGAGGTCATCAGGATCGCCCGGAAGCGCGAACGGGCACCGGACAGCGCGGCGTCGAGGATCGACTCACCCTCGCTGCGCCGCGCCCGCGCGACCTCGACGATCAGGATGGCATTCTTCGCCGATAGTGCGATCAGCAGCACAAGGCCGATCTGCGTGTAAAGGTTGTTCGCGACGCCCAGACTGGTGAGCGCGACAACGGGTCCCAGCAGTGACAGCGGCACCGCCAGGATCACCGACAACGGCGCGATCCAGCTCTCGTACTGGCCCGCGAGGCAGAGATACACCAGCAGCAACCCGAGACCGAACGCCCAGACGATCTGATTGCCGGTGACCTTCTCCTGATAGGCCATCGCCGTCCAATCGTAGCCGGTACCGCGTGGCAGCGTTTGATCGGCAATCTGCTCCATCAAGCCAAGCGCCTCGCCGGAACTGAAGCCTTGCGCCGCACCGCCGACAATGGTGGCGGTGGGATACAGGTTATACAGGCTGATCAGCGACGGACCGACGGTGTAGTTCACCTGCACCAAGGTGCCGAGCGGGATCATCTTGCCGTCCTGACTGCGCACCGACAGCTTCTCGATATCGCCAGGCAGCAGGCGGAATCCTGAATCGGCCTGCACATACACCTGATAGACACGGCCGAATTTGTTGAACTGGTTCACGTAGCTGGAGCCGATATAGGCGCCGAGCGTATTGAACACGTCGCCGACCGAGACGTTCAGCGTCTCGGCCTTCACCCGGTCCACCGCCACCTGAAGCTGCGGCACACCGGCACGGAAGAACGTGCTGACCCGTTGCAGGCCGGACTGGCTGTTGGCGGAGGCGACGATGGTGCGGCTCAGCGTCTGCAGCCTGGCATAGTCGAAGCTGCCGTCGCGCAGCTCCACCTGCATGGTAAAGCCGCTGGCGTTGCCGATGCCCTGGATCGGCGGCGGCACGATCACCAGGGCCAGCGCGTCGGACAGCTTGTCGAGCTGTCGCTGCAGGTTGATGTAGAGCGACAAAAGATCTGCGCCGGTGCCCCGGCCGCGCTCGCTCCAGTCCTTCAGCACGACATAGGCGACACCGGCATTGGGCAGCGACGCACTGTTGTCGAGCACCGAGATCCCGCTGATCGCGACCACGTATTGCACCCCGGCGGTGGCGAGCGCGATGCGATTCACCTCCCTCATCACCTGTTGAGTACGGCCGAGCGACGCGCCATCCGGCAGTTGCACGGAGACCATCACGTAGCCCTGATCCTCGATCGGGATGAATGCGGTCGGCAGGCGCACGATGCCCCACAGACCGACGCCGGCGACGATCAGTCCCACCGCCACCGTCACAAGGCTGTGTCGCGTCATGTGTCGGATCAGCCAGGCGTAGCCGCGTTCCAGCGGGTCATAGGCACGATTGAAGCCGCGGTAGAAGATGTTGCGCTGTTCCGGCGGGGTCGGCGCGCGCAGCCACAGCGCACACTGCGTCGGCTTGAGCGTCGCGGCATTGATCGCGCTGATGATCGCGGTGGCGGCGATCACCAAGGCGAACTGCGCGTATATCTGCCCGGTGAGACCGGGCAGGAAAGCTGCCGGTATGAACACCGACATCAGCACGAGCGTGATGCCGATGATCGGCCCGAACCGCTCGCTCATCGCCTTGACGGCGGCGTCATGCGGCGTGAGGCCGCGCTCCATGTGGTGCGCGGCCCCTTCCACCACCACGATCGCGTCATCCACCACGATGCCGATTGCCAGGATGATGGCGAACAGCGTGGACAGGTTGACGCTGAATCCGAGCCCCCACATGGCAGCGAAGGCGCCAATGATGGTCACCGGCACCGTCGTCGCCGGCACCAGCGTGGCTCGCCAGTCCTGCAGGAAGACCAGGATGACCACCAGCACCAGCACGGCTGCCTCGATCAGGGTCTTGTACACTTCGCGGATCGAGGTATTGACGAAGCGCGTGGTGTCGAACGGCACGCTGTAGCCGATGCCTTGCGGGAACGCCTTCGCCAGCTCGATCATCCTCGCGTTCACCCGCGCGGCCACATCGAGCGCGTTGGCGTCGGGCAACTGGAAGATGGCAACACCCGCCGCCGGCTTGCCGTTCAGCTCGAACGCCTGCGAGTAGGTCTGCGCACCGAGCTCGACCCGGCCGATATCCCTGACACGCGTGATCTGCCCGCCGTTCGCAGCGTCCACCTTGACGATGATGTTGCCGAATTCCGCCGGATCGGACAGGCGCCCCTGTACGTTGACTGTCAGCTGGAAGTCCTGGCTGACGGGCGCCGGCGGCATGCCCACCTGTCCGGCGGTGACCTGCTGGCTCTGCTGCTGCAGCGCCTGCGTCACGTCGGAGGCGGTCAGGGAGCGGGCTTTCAGCTTCTCGGGGTCGAGCCAGACCCGGATCGAGTACTGGCCGGCGCCGAAGATCAGCACGTTGCCGACGCCGGGCAGGCGCGACAGTTCAGGCACCAGGTTGATGGTGGCGTAGTTGCTCAGATACAGGCTGTCGAAACGGTTGTCCGTCGCGGTGAGCGCGATGATCTTCAGGATCGACGTGGATTTTTGCTGCACCGTCACGCCTTGCACCTGAACGCCTTGCGGCAGCGACGCCAGGGCGGCCGATACGCGGTTCTGCACCAGCACCTGCGCGAAGTTCAGATCGGTGCCGATCTCGAAGGTGACGTTCAGTACATAGGTGCCGTCCGAGGCGCTGGTGGACTGCATATACAGCATGCCCTGCACGCCGTTCACCTGCTGCTCGATCGGCAGCGCCACCGTCTTCATCACCGTCTCGGCGCTGGCACCAGGATAGCGTGTGGTCACCGCCACCGTCGGCGGCACCACGTTCGGATACTGCGCCACCGGCAGTGCGTACAGCGCGACGGCGCCGACCAGCACCATGATGATCGCCAGCACATTGGCCAGCACCGGCCGTTCGATGAAGAATTTCGAGATCATCAGGACTTGCCGGGCGTCGCGTTGCCCTCCGCGGTGATGCTGGTCGGCTGCGGCGCGACCGTCTCACCGGGTATCGCCTTCTGATTGCCGTCGACCACCACGAGATCGTCGGCGGCGATGCCGGTTTCGATCACCCGCAGCTTGCCCACCAGTTGCCCGGTCGTGACCGTGCGCTGCTCCACCACGTTGTCCTTGTCCACCACCAGCACGTAGGTACCGGACTGATCGGCGCCGAGAGCAATGTTCGGCACCAGCAGCGCCTCGCCCTGTTCCAGCGCCAACGGCACGCGGATGCGAACGAACATGCCGGGCAGCAGCGCTCGATCCGTGTTCGCCAGCAGGCCACGCACCATCAGCGTGCCGGTCGTGGGATCGACCATGGGCGCGATGTAGTCGATCAGGCCCTGATGCGGATAGCCATCCTCGTTCATCAGCCCGACCTCGACGGGAATCTTGCCCAGATCGGCGGGCTTCAGGCCGCGCTTTGCCATCGCAGTCTTGACGCGCAACACGTCCTGCTCGCTGACGTTGAACGCCGTGTAGATCGGTTGGAGCTGCACGATCGTGGCAAGCCTGGTCGGGCCGGTGACGCCGACCAGATTACCGACGGAAACCAGATGCGCCGTGACGATGCCATCGAACGGCGCGGTCACCCGTGTATAGCCGAGATTGATCGCGGCCAGCGTGATGCCGGCCTGCTGGTTGGTTAGATTCGCCTGTGTGGAGTCGCGCGTCGCCCTTGCCTGCTCCACGGTGGCCTGCGAGGAGAAATCGCTGCGGCCCAGCGAGGCCTGCCGGTTGTACTCCGCCTGCGCCTGCACCAGCAGGGCCTCGGTCGCCTGAGCCGTCGACTGAGCCTGTTGCAGTTTCGCCTGGTACGGCGTCGGCTCGATGACGAACAGCGTGTCGCCCTGTTTCGCGGTGGCGCCATCCTTGTAGTCAATCGTCTGGAGGAAGCCCTCGACGCGCGCTACGAGATCCACCTGATTGAAGGCCACCGCGTTGCCGGTGAGTTCGAGATACGGCGTCACGCCCTGATGCAGCGGCTTCGCCACGCCGACCTGCGGCGGTGGCGGCGGAACGTAGGCGTTCTGCTTCTTACACGCCGCGGTTGCCGCCAGGGTCAGGCTCAGCGCCACCAGGCACGCCGGCCGAAACGTTGTTCGCAACGGACTCCCCTATCATGGCCGGGCGCAGTTCAACCGATTTCGTGCCGCGGCGGAAGCGCGCGAACAGCGAGCCGACGAAGCCGGCGACGCCGCCCGGCATCAGGAACATCACAGCGATCAGGATCACGCCATAGACCGCGCCAGGGGCGGCCTTCGACACCTTCTCGGCGAGGTTCGGCACGAACTCGATGAACAGGCCGCCGAAGATCGCGCCGCCGATCGAGGAGACGCCACCGACCACGAGCCCGACGAAGAAGTAGATCGACACGAAGATGCCGAAGCTGTCCGGCGCGACGAACTGCACCACGATGGCGCCGAGCGAGCCGGCGATCCCGGTGTACATCGCACTCAGCGCGAAGGTGCGGGTCTTCAGCAGTGCGATGTCGATGCCCATCGCCTCGGCCGCCAGTGAATGGTCGCGAATCGCCATCATCGCGCGGCCGATCCGCCCGCGCACGACATTCCATGCCAGCAGGAACAGGACCGCGCCGACAAATAGAGAGAACAGATAGAGCCACTGGTCCGGCGACAGATCGAGACCGAACGGCGGATCCGGTTTGTCGATGACGAGCCCCTGCACGCCGCCGGTCCATGGCTCCAGCGCGTCGTGCTTCAGCAGCTGCGGCACGGCGACCGCAAGCGCGAAGGTGGTGAGCGCGAGATACAGGCCGCCAAGCCGAAGCGCGGGCAGGCCGATCAGGAATCCAAACACCGCGCAGACGATCGCCGACACCGGCAGCGTCGCCCAATAGGGCACGCCATACTGGTACATCAGGACGGCGGTGACGTAGGCACCGATGGCATAGAACGCACCGTGGCCCAACGAAATCTGGCCGTTGAAACCGGTGAGAATGGCGAGCCCGAGAATGGCGATCGCATAGACGATCACCATGGTGAGCTGGAACAGGTGATAGTCGCTGAGCAGGAAGGTCGGCAGGCATGCGACGACGAGCCACGCCAGGATTGCCAGGAGGGCATTGCGCGCCATCGGTTACACTCTGCTCAGCACGGTGCGGCCCAGCAGGCCCGACGGTTTCACCACCAGCACCGAGACGATGATGATCAGCGCCACCGTCAGCTTGAGCTCGGTGCCGACCAGATAGGCGCCGGCGAGATTCTCGATGATCCCGACCGCGAAGCCGCCCAATACCGCGCCAAGCGGATTGTCGATACCGCCGAGCAGCGCGCCGGCGAAGGCATAGAGCAGGATGCCGGCCATCATGTTCGGGTCGAGATAGACGATCGGCGCCACCATCATCCCGGCGACCGCACCGATCGACGCGGCAAGGCCCCAACCGAGTGCGAGCATCCAGCCGACACGGATGCCGACCAGACGCGACGACACCGGGTTGAACGCCGCGGCGCGCATCGCCAGGCCGAGTTTGGTGTGGCGGAAGAACAGGTAAACGGCGATCAGTACAACCAAAGTGATGAAGAAGGCGCCGAGTTCGTGGCCCGAGACGTAGCCGCTGAACAACAGCGGACCGCCGGGGAACGGGGTCGGGAATGTCTTGATCATGTAGTCGAACATCCAGCCGGTGCTACTGTTGATGATCAGCAGCAAACCGATGAATACGCCGACCGACGCAAGCACTGGCGCGTCCATCATCGGCCGCATCAGGATGCGCTCGATCAGCAGGCCGAGGACGAACGAGACGACAATGGTGATGACGAACGCGATCCAATACGGCAGCCCGAGATTGATCAGGGTGAGCGCGATGTAGGTGGAGAGTGTGGCCATCTCGCCTTGCGCGAAATTCACGTGGTGTGTCGCCTGGTAGATCATCACCAGGGCAAGCGCGACGGAGGCATAGATGCCGCCGCTGGCGATGCCGGACAGGACCTGATGCAGCACGCCTTCCATCTCAGTACCCCAGATACGAACGCCTGATCGATTCGTCGCGCCTGATCTCCGCCGCCGGGCCAGAGATCACGATGCGTCCGGTCTCCAGCAGATAGGCCTGTTCGGCAATGTCCAGCGCCAGACTGGCATTCTGCTCGACCAGCAGGATCGACACGCCCTCGTCGGCCCGGATGCGGTGCAATATCGCGAATATGTCCTGCACGATCAGCGGCGCCAGGCCGAACGACGGCTCGTCCAGCAGCAGCAGCCTGGGTCCCAATAGCAGCGCCCGCGCGATCGCGAGCATCTGCTGTTCACCGCCCGACAGCGTGCCGGCCTGCTGGCGGAACCGCTCGCGCAGGCGCGGAAAGTAGCCGAACACACGCTCGAGGTCTTGCGCGATACCGTGCCGGTCCCGCCTGATATAAGAACCAAGCCGCAGGTTCTCCTCGACCGTCAGCTCAAAGAACGTGCCGCGCCCATCCGGCACATGCGCAACCCCGCGCTGCACGATGTCCTCGGTCGGCCTGCCGTCGATACGCTCCTCACCAAGACGGATTTCGCCGCTGGTGCGCACCATTCCGCAGATCGCACGCAGCGTGGTGGTCTTGCCGGCACCGTTCGCACCCAGCAGAGCGGTGACACCGCCCTGTTCCACCGCGAAGTCGATGCCGTGCAGCACCCGCGTCTCGCCGTAGCCGGCGTGCAGCGAACGTGCCTCAAGCAGCGCCGGCATGTTGCTCTTCCTGGGTTGCGCCGAGATAGGCGCGGATTACTTCGGGTTCGGCGCGCACCTCGTCCGGTGTGCCGTCGGCGATCTTCAGGCCGAACTCCAGCGCCACCACCTTGTGCGAAACTCGCATCACCAGGTTCATGTGATGCTCGACCAGCAGGATGCTTAGATCGAAGTGGGTGCGGATGCGCTGCAGCAACTGCGCCAGGTCATCAACCTCGCTGTGGTTCAGCCCGCCCGCAGGTTCGTCGAGCATCAGCAGCTTCGGCCCGCCGATCAGGGCGCGCGCCAGCTCGACGCGCTTCTGGGTGCCGAACGGCAGACTGCCGGCCTGCGTGCCGGCGACATCATTCAGATCGAGCAGATCGAGCAGATCGTGCAGCCGCGCGAACGCCACCGCGTCCTCCTGCCGTACCACCGGCAGGCGAAGCGCATTGATGACGAAGCCGGAGCGGCCGAGATGATGCGCGCCGACCAGGATGTTGTCGCGCACGCTCATGCGCCGGAACAGCGCGACGTTCTGGAAGGTGCGGCCGATGCCGAGGCCGGCCATGCGGTGACGGCCCAGGTTCTTGAGCGATCGTCCCTCGAACAGAATGTCGCCGTCCGCGAAACGATAAAACCCGCTGATGCAGTTGAACAGCGTGGTCTTGCCGGAGCCGTTCGGCCCGATCAGGCCGCAGATCTGGCTGTAGCCGACATCGAACGACACGCCGCCGAGGGCAACTACGCCGCCGAAGCGCATGGCAACCTTGGAAACCCGCAGCAGGGGAGATTCGAGCCGATCGGACGGCATCAGGGCGCGCGCATAGCCGGTCGGCCAACCCACTCGGCGCAGCGACGGCTCTCCATCCGTAACTCCCTGCTTGATAGCCCGCGCTGCCGGGGGCTTGGCCGCGAGGTAGACGCAGGCGCTACTTCAAGTCAACTGCAACGGGGCTTGCGTGGGGGCCGCTGCCTGTGCTTATTCGTGGCATACCAACAACGGCGCCGAACTGGCGTGCCAACACAGGAAGCGAAGGTTGCAGGAAGCGACGGCGGAGCCAATCACGCTCGGCATCGGGTTGCGCAGGCAGGCGTGCGAGGCGATCAAGCGCGCGATCACCGAAATGAACATCTACGGCCATCCGCTCGAGATCCGGCTGGACGAGCGCCAGCTCTCGCAGGACCTCGGCATGAGCCGCACGCCTGTGCGCGAGGCGCTGTCGGTGCTGGAGCAGGAGGGCTTCGTCCGTTCGGTGCCGCGGCGCGGGCTCATCGTGGTGCGCAAGTCGAAGCGCGAGGTAGTCGAGATGATCACCGTCTGGGCAGCGATCGAAAGCATGGCCGCCCGGCTTGCCGCACCGCGCGTCACCGATGCCGATCTGGCGGAGCTGCACGCGCTGGTCGACGTGTTCCAGGAGGATCCGTCGGAGCAGATCAGCGAATACTCGCGGGCCAACATGGAATTCCACAAGGCGATCATCCGCATGGGCGGCGTCGAGCTGATGACCAGTCTGACCGACAACCTGTTCATCCACATGCGCGCGGTGCGTGCAGTGACGATGACGCAGGACAACCGGGCGCAACGCTCGATCGCCGACCACCGCGCCATCATCGCCGCGCTGGAGCGGCACGACGCCGACCTCGCCGAGCGCCTGGTGCGCGAGCACACCATGGGGCTGGCCGCGCATGTCGAGCAGCACGGCGATTTCCTCGACCGAATGGCGGGCTCGGATGACGAGCGGCGCCGGCAATACGCATAGGGAGAACATAATGTCCGCAGCACTGGAGCAGAGAGTCGACGAACCGGAAGCCGAACTGACGGACGGGTTCCACCTGGTGATCGACGCGCTGAAGCTGAACGGCAT
>DASXNR010000321.1:0-19266 GCA_036494925.1 Acetobacteraceae bacterium | reverse complement strand
TCGCCGGCACCTGTTTGCTGTCGGCCCAGCGATTGACCAGCGGTTTGCCACCGACGAACGACCACAGATAGGCATCCAGGCTGCCGTGCTCGGCAATCACGTCCAGTGCGACGCGTGCATTGTCGCGCACCGAGAGCACCTTCAACCGGTTGCGAATGATGCCTGATTCTGTCAGCAGCTTTTCCAGCGCCGCGTCACGCATGCCGGCGACACGCGTGATATCGAACCCGTGATAGGCACGCCGATACTCGTCGCGTCGTGCCAGAATGGTCCGCCATGACAATCCTGCCTGCGCACCCTCGAGCGTCAGCAGCTCGAACAGCGCGCGGTCGTCGCGATGCGGCACGCCCCACTCGCTGTCGTGATAGGCGAGCATCGCCGCATCGCCGCCTTCGGCCCAGGAACAGCGAATCGTCACTGCACCGGCTTCACGTCGACCAGCCGCAGGTCCTCGCCAACCGTCGGCACATAGCTGAAGCCGGCGCGCGTCGCCCAGATGTTCTTCTGGATATGCAGCGGAATGATCGCGACATCGTCGAACGCCATCCGCTGCGCCTGCTGCAACAGTTTTTCCCGCGCCGCATCATCCGCGGTGCCCACGGCCTGTTCGATCAGCTTGTCGAGTTCCGGATTGGAGTAGCGACCACGATTCGAAGCGCCCCAGCCCTTGGTCGCATTGAACGTGGCATTCTGCGCGATCAGCGGGTCGGATGCCTCGGCGGTTCCGGTGCCCCAGCCGAACAAAAACGCCGAGAACGCCTGCTTGTTGGCCTGCCCGACGTAGCTCGACCACGGCAGCGGATCGACCTCGGTCTGCACGCCGATGCGCGACCACATCTGGCCGATCGCCTGGATGATCTTCGCATCGTTCACGTAGCGGTCGTTCGGTCCATGCAGTGCGATGCGGAGGCCCTTGGGAAAACCTGCCTCTGCCAGCAGCTTCTTGGCCTGCTCCGGGTCGTACGGCGGCGGCTTGAGGTCCGGCACGTTGCTGTACACACCGGGCGGCAGGTATTGGCCGGACGGCACCGCCGCGCCCTCCATGACCCGATCCACAATCGCCTGGCGATTGATCGCGATCGACAACGCGAGCCGGACGCGCCGATCCTTCAGCGGGTTCCGGTCCAGCTTCTCGCCGTTCGGCCCGAACACGAACGGGCTCGGCCCGTCGCGTGACTGATCGAGGCCGAGAAAGATCAGCCGCAGACCAAGCGCTTCCCACAGCTTGACCTTCGGATCCTTGCGCAGCTTCTCCAGATCCTCGGTGGGAACGAAGTCGATGAAGTCGACATCGCCCGCGAGCAGCGCCGCGGTGCGCGAGGCGTCGTTCGCGATGAAGCGATAATCGACGTGCTGCCAGCCGGCCTTCGGGCCCCAGTAGCCGTCGTTGCGTTCGAGCTCCACGCGATCGCCCGGCTTGAACGACACAAAGCGGAACGGCCCGGTGCCGATCGCCGCCTTGCCGCTGTTGAAGTCCTCGGTCGCCATGCCTTCGTCGGACTTGCGATTGATGATGAAGAACTGCGCCAGGTAGGTCGGCAACAGCGGGAACACGCCGCTGGTATGCAGCCGGATGGTATGCGGATCGACGATCTCGGTGCTGGTCACCGGCTTGGTGTAGGCGGCGAAATTGCTCGGGCTGTTCGGCACCTTGGGAATGCGGTCGATGGTGAACACCACGTCGTCGGCGACGAAGTCATTGCCGTTCTGGAATTTGGCGTCGCGCAGCCGCAGCTCCCAGGTATCGGGCGCGACCAGCTTCCAGGTTTCGGCGAGACCAGGCACCAGGTGGGCGTGCTCGTCCATCTCGACCAGCCGGTCGAAGATCTGGCTGGACAGCGAGATGTTGGGCGCGAGGTTGTGGTAGTGCGGATCGATGCTGGTCACCGGCGAACTCACCGCGACCCGCAGCGTCTGCCCGGACGCCGGCACAGCGCATGCCGCCAGACCCGCGCAAAGCGCGATACCCACACCACGCCGCATGGTACTCTCCCCCGGCCCCTTCGGCTGGGGTTATAGCGGCAGGCTCAGGTCAGGCCCAGTGGCCCGGCGCGACCTCGCGTCGACACCTGATCAGGGCTACACCAATCGGCATGAACATCCTCTCCATCCAGTCCTGGGTCGCCTATGGTCACGTCGGCAACGCGAGCGCGGTATTCCCGCTGCAGCGGCTGGGCGCCGAGGTCTGGTCGATCAACACGGTGCAATTCTCCAACCACACCGGCTACGGTCACTGGACAGGCGAGGTCTATACCGGCGACGCGGTGCGCGATCTGGTGGATGGCATCGCCGCACGCGACGTCCTGCAGCACTGTGATGCCGTGCTGTCCGGCTACATGGGCGACGCCGGGATCGGCGAGGCCATCCTGCACGCCGTCGCCCGTGTGCGCGAGGCGAACCCGAGCGCGATCTATTGCTGCGATCCGGTGATCGGCGACGTCGAGGAAGGCGTCTATGTTCGGGAAGGCATCGAGGAGTTCCTGCGCGACCACGCGCTGCCGCAGGCCGACATCGCCACGCCGAACCGGTTCGAACTGGAACGGCTGACCGGTCTCGACTGCGGCACGCTGATGAGTGCCAAGGATGCGGTCGAACGCCTCGCCGCAACGATGCGGCCCGACGGGCTGCGCTGCGTGCTGCTGACCAGCCTGGAGACCGAGCTTACGCCTGGCGATCACATGGATCTGCTGGTGGGGGAGGGGGGCCGCTTCCACCTGCTGCGGACGCCGCGTCTGCCGGTTTCCGTGAACGGCGCCGGCGATGCTATTGCCGCGTTGTTCCTGTTCCATCGGCTCGACAGCGGCAGTGCGGTGAAGGCGTTGGAGGCGGCGGGGTCGGCGGTGCATGGGTTGCTGCGCCGCACCGCCGAAGCCGGTTCGCGTGAGATCCTGACGGTGGCGGCGCAGGACGAATTCGTCGCGCCCGCCACGCGCTTCGTCGCGCATCCGTGCTGAATGGCGAAGCGCTTATCGTGTGGCGTGATCGTCACGGATGGCAAACGCGTCCTGCTCGGCCACGCCACGCGGTCGCCGCGCTGGGACATCCCCAAGGGATTGGCCGAACCCGATGAGTCGCATGCCGCGGCCGCCGTGCGCGAGCTGGCGGAGGAGACCGGACTTGTTGTGGCCGAGGATGAACTGCGTACGCTCGGCGTGCACGCCTATCTGCGCGACAAGGACCTCGCGCTGTTCGTGTGGATGCCGGCGATGATGCCGGCACCGGACACCCTGATGTGCCGCTCGGCGTTCGTGTTGCCCGACGGCTCTGTTGTTCCCGAGTTCGATCGCTTCGGACTGTTCGACTGGGATGAGGCGCTTGGCAAGGTAGGCAAGAACCTTGCCCGTGTGCTGACGCAAACAGTCCGCTAGTTGGTGTCAGTCCTCCCCCTCTCCTTGCGGGAGGGGGCTGGGGGGAGGGGTCCCACCACGCAACCCATGATCCCGCGCCCTCGTCGCCAACCGGTCCACCCGTTCGTTCATCGGGTTGCCCGAATGTCCGCGTACCCAGCGCCACTCAATCCGATGCGACTTCGCTGCATCCAGCAAACGCCGCCATAGCTCCATGTTCGCCACCGGATCACCGGCCGCATTGCGCCAGTTCCGCCGCACCCATCCCTCGTGCCATCGCGTCACGCCGTTCTGCACGTACTGGCTGTCGGTATGCAGCACGACGCGGCATGGCCGCTTCAGCGCCTCCAGCGCCATCGCCGCCGCGGTCAGCTCCATGCGGTTGTTGGTGGTGGCCGGTTCGGCTCCGGACAGCTCGCGCTCCACGCCGCGGAATCGCAGGATCGCCGCCCATCCGCCAGGACCAGGGTTCGGCTTGCAGCCGCCGTCGGTCCAGATTTCCACCACCTCGGCGGCCGGCGGGCCCGGTGTGACGGTGACCTGTTCAGATGCCATAGGCGTGTTCGTCGCGCGCCGAGAGGTGGAACCGCAGCCGTCGCACATACTCCTGCGGATCCTTTCGCGTCACCAGCGCGCCCGGTGGCGTGTTCAGCCAGTCATACAGCCGCGTCAGCAGGAACCGGATTGCCGCGCCCTGACACAGCGCAGGCAGGGCCGCGCGTTCGGCGTCGGACAGCGGGCGGGTTGCGTCGTAGGCACGCAGCATCGCCCGTGCCTTGGTGACATTGAACGAATAATCCGGCTCGAAACACCAGGCGTTCAGGCACACCGCCACATCGTACGCGAGAATGTCGGTCGCGGCGAAGTAGAAGTCGATCAGGCCGGACAGTTTGCCGTCCAGGAAGAACACGTTGTCGGGAAACAAGTCGGCATGGATGTGGCCGATCGGCAGCCCGAACGGCCATGCCGCCAGGATCCCTGCCAGCGCGTGTTCCAACTGCTGCGCGAGACCCGGCTGCACTTCGTCTGCCCGGGCGCGCGAGCGCTCCAGCAGCGGCGACCAGCCATCCGGCCCCAGCGCGTTGCGTCGCGTCGGTGCGTAGTCGCCGCCGGCGACGTGCAGCGCCGCAAGCGCGGCACCGAGCGGCGCGCAATGCTCCGGCCGCACGCGCCGCGGCCAGACGCCGGGCAGAAACGTCGTGATCGCGGCATTCCGCCCGCACAGATGGCGCAGCGCGGCACCATCGCGCCCCTGCACCGGCAGCGGACAGACGATGCCGCGCCTCGCGAGGTGCTCCATCAGGCCCAGGAACCAGGGCAGTTCGGCTGGATCGACGCGCTTTTCGTACAGCGTCAGGATAAAATCGCCCGATGTCGTGCGCAGCGAGTAGTTGCTGTTCTCCACCCCTTCGGCGATGCCGCGGAACGCCACCATGCTGCCGATGTCGTAGTCTGTCAGGAATGCCGCCAGGGCCTCGTCGGTGACCTCGGTGTAGACCGCCATGCCGGATCAGGCCGCGGGAGAGAAATGCTGGAAAATGATGGCCTCCTGCGGCGTGTTGTCCAATCGGCCGGTGGCGCGCACTATGCCGCTCCCCTCGCTTGCCGGCAACGACCGCGGTGGCGCAAGAAGCGCCCGCCTGTATCCCGGAGTGCCTGATGTCGGAACGATCGCCGAAGCCTCGATGGGCGCAGTGCGCCGCCCTGTTTGCCGTGCTGCTGCCGCTGCTGGCCGACTGCGGTCCGTCGCGCAATCAGTTCGCGCCACCCTGCCCGGGCCAGGCGATCCTGGGCGATGCGGCTGACTTCGATGTCCACCGGTCCAGCGGCACTCCGGGCGGCGGGAGCGACCTGACCGACCTCGTGCTGCACGCCAGGATCGTCGGTATCCAGGGCAGTTGCCAGCCCGGCGATGGGAAGAACCAGCTCGCCGTCACGGTCAGTGTCGCGGTCGAACTGAACCGCGGGCCGGCGATGCCGGGGCGCCAGGCCGAAGCGCCGGTGTTTATCGCCGTGACGGATGGCGAAACCATCCTCGACAAGCACGTGTACCTGATGCAGGTCGTGTTCCCGTCCAACGTCGATCGGGTCACGCTTACCCCGGGCGAGGTGCATCTGGTGCTGCCGGTGACACCGACGAAATCAGGCGCCGCCTACACCATCCTCGCGGGATTCCAGCTCTCACCCGACCAGATCGGGCAGGGCCGCCGGACCAGCTTGCCGTGACGGTGCCGGTCAGCCCGGGTCGCGACTTATCGCGGCCAATATGGCGAGCTTGACATCGCTCGGTTGGGCATCCACCGCGTGGAGCAGGGACTTCAGCCGGCTGCGAACCTCGTAGACCTGGTCGAGCAGCGACAGCACCAGCGGCATCACGTCCTCGCCGATTTCCATACCGCGACGAAGGTCGTGGATCAGGCGTACCCGCGCCACATCGATCGCGTGGAACTCGAACCCAGGACCGGCGGTGTCCGGGATCACCCATCCGCGCTCCACCCAGGCGATCAGCTCCACCTGCGACAGGTCGGCGAACAGCGCGGTGACTGCGGTGACGTCCATCACCCGGTCTCCATCCCGGCACGCGGATCCAGCGGATGGCGCGGCTTCCAGGTCTTAAGGAATTCCGCCAGCTCTGGTTC
The DNA here is from genome assembly GCA_036494925.1 of Acetobacteraceae bacterium. Lineage (GTDB taxonomy): Bacteria > Pseudomonadota > Alphaproteobacteria > Acetobacterales > Acetobacteraceae > JAMXLO01. The sequence continues at coordinate 13,280 of DASXNR010000321.1, read as the reverse complement.
CTCGACCGGCGGCAGCACGGGGTGCACCTCGACGAACTGATGGCCCTTGCCGTCGATGCCGCGTCCGCGCAGCCGCAGACGGGTGCCGCGGCCGGAGTTGGGTGGAATCGTCAGGCGCACCGGTCCCTTGATGGTGGGCACCTCCAGCGTGGCGCCGAGTACCGCCTCCTGGAGCGTCACCGGCAGCTCAATGATGATGTCGTCGCCCTCGCGACGGAACAGAGGATGCGGCGCGACGTCCACCTCGACCAGCGCATCGCCTGGCGCGCCGTCGCCGATCCCCGGCATGCCCTGGCCCTTGAGCCGGATCACCTGACCGTCCTGCACGCCGGCAGGAATGCGCACGTCGAGCGTGCGCCCGTCCGGCAGGGTAACGCGGCGGGTCGTTCCGTTGACCGCATCGAGGAAATCGAGCGTGAGCTGATAATGGGCGTCCTGGCCGCGCATGGAAAAACGCCGTCCTCCGCCTGTGCCGGTGCGCGCCCCGAAGGCCTGGCCAAAGATGCTCTCCAGGTCCTCGGCATCGAAGCCGGCATCGGCACGGTATTTGTCCCGACCGGCAGCGTCGCCGAAGTCGCGGTAGAATGGCCGCTGCGGCGGCACCTCGTTACCCGCTGCGTCGATCTCGCCACGGTCGAAGCGGGCGCGCTTGTCCTTGTCGGACAGGATGTCGTAGGCGGCGCTGATCTCCTTGAACCGCTCCGCCGCCTCCGGCCTACCGGGATTGACGTCCGGGTGGTGGCGCTTGGCGAGCTTGCGATAGGCGGAGCGGATCGCCGCCTCGCTGTCGGTCTTCTGCACGCCGAGAACTTCGTATGGGTCTCTCATCAGAGACCAGATCAATGATCGGTGCGGTGCGAAATCAAGTGCCGGTCCACACCGGCTGACGCTTGCCCAGGAATGCGTCGATCCCCTCGGTGGCGTCCCGGGCCAGCATGTTCCGCGTCATCACCTCGGAGGCGTAGGCATAGGCTTCGTCCAGGCCCATTTCGGCCTGGCGATAGAACGCCTCCTTGCCGAGTGCCAACGTCAGCGGGCTCTTCGCCACGATCTGCCCGGCAAGCGCCGCGACGGCGGAGTCCAGGTCAGTGTCGGGCACCACGCGATTGACCAGACCGAGCGCGTGGGCACGCGATGCGTCAATCAACTCGCCGGTCAGCAGCATCTCCATCGCCGCCTTGCGGCCGACCGCGCGCGACAGGGCGACCATCGGGGTGGAGCAGAACAGGCCGATGTTCACCCCCGGCGTTGCGAAGCGTGCGGTATCCGCCGTCACCGCGAGATCGCAGCTTGCCACGAGCTGGCAGCCTGCCGCCGTCGCGATGCCGTGCACGCGGGCGATCACCGGCTTGGGCAGGCGGACGATACTCGTCATCAGACGCGAGCAAAGCGCAAAGGTCGCCTGGTACGTTGCCCGCTCCGGGTGGGAGCGCAGCTCGCGCAGGTCGTGACCGGCGCAGAACGCCGGACCGGCGCCGCCGATCACCACCACCTTCACAGCAGAGTCTTGTTGGATGGCCGCCAGTTCGTCCACCAAAGCCTGCATCAACGTCACCGACAGGGCGTTGCGTGCGGCCGGACGGTTCAGTGTCAGCCACGCGACACTGTCGGTGTCGCGTCGCAGCAGCACTCGTTCCGTCACGCCCGATTGCTCGTTCATGCCACGCCCTCCACGATGCGGCCGATCCTAGCAGGAGACGCTGCCATGACGAATGCCGGATCCCAGCCCACCGGCGAACTCGCGCTTCGCACCGTCGCGATGCCGGCCGACACCAATCCCGCCGGCGACATCTTCGGCGGCTGGATCATGTCGCTGATGGACCTTGCCGCCGGTGTCTCTGCCGGCACTCTGGCGAAGGGGCGTGTCGCCACCGCCGCTGTTTCCAATCTCAGCTTTCTCCAGCCGGTGAAGGTGGGCGACGTGGTCTGCGTCTACACCGACATCACCCGCACCGGGCGCACATCGATCACGCTCGGTGTCGAGGCATGGGTGCTGCGACGCGGGCAAGGCGAACGGGTGAGGGTGACGGCGGCCGAGTTCGTGCTGGTGGCGGTGGACGAAGCCGGGCGGCCACGGCGATTGTCAGCATAGGCGGAATGAAAGGCCCCCGTCATCTGGCTTGCGCAGGGAGCCAGATGACGGGGAGCGACATCGGGCGGCGGCAGCTCTGACCGGACCCGTCCTCTGATTGCACGCGCATTTATTGCTTGATTGCAGCGTTGCGCATTGATGCAGATCAAGGTGGATCACCCGACATCAAAACCGATCGACACGGTATGGCGTCAGGTCGAATTCCGGCTGTCTGCCGGCCACCGCCGCGGCGATCAAACGCCCGGTGATCGGTCCCAGCGTCAGCCCCAGATGGTGGTGGCCGAATGCGTAGAACACAGCCCGGCTGTGCGGCGAGCGGCCAATCACCGGCAGTGAATCGGGCGTGGACGGGCGGTAGCCAAGCCACTGGCGGGTGACGCGATCCGACAGGCCGGGCAGCGCCTCGCGCGCCGCGGGCAGCAGCCGGAGGATCCGCGAGAAGTCGGGTGGCGCGTGCAGGCCTGCCAGTTCGACGCCGCTGGTCAGGCGGATCCCATCCAGCATCGGCGCCAGCACGAAGCCACGTTCAGGGAACACCACGGGACGTCGCAGTTCGCCGGCATCGCCGGGCTCGACGTTCAGGTGATAGCCGCGTTCGGTATCGAGGATCACGCGGTCGCTGACCTGTCGCGCGAGCTCCTTGGACCAGGCGCCGGCGGCGATCACCACCGTATCGAACGTGCGGAAGCCCAGTTCGCAGTCGAGCCGCACCCCGCCCTCGATCGGCTGCACGCCGCGCACGCGTTCCTGTGCGATGCTGCCTCCGAGACGCTGGAACAGTACGGCGTGCGCCTGCACCAGCCGGTGCGGTGAAGCCACAGACCCGCTCTGCGGCTGAAACAGTGCTTTCACGAATCGATTTGCCAGGCCTGGCTCGAGCTGACGGATTTCATCGGGCCCGAGTACGTCGCACCGCACGTCGCGCGCGGCCATGATGTCGCGGTCGTATCGTGTGACGGCGAAGCCGGCTTCGGTCTCATACACATGCAGCCAACCGACCGGGCGCACGAGATCATCGGCGCCGGACAGGGCGGCAAGCTCGCGGTGTGCGTCGTAGGCGGGTGTTACGAGCGGCAGCAGCGCGTCGGCGATCCGGTTGACCTGAGCATCGCGGCCGGCGAGCAGGAAGCGGAGCAGCCACGGCGCGACGCGCGGCAGATAGCGCCAGCGTACCCGCACGGCGCTGTCACGATTGAACAGCATATACGGGATATCGCGCCACAGGGCAGGCGTGCTGTTGGGCACCACTGCGCCGGTGGCGATGACACCGGCGTTGCCGAACGACGTCGCCGTGCCGGGTGCGCGGGGATCGATCAGTGTGACGTCGTGGCCGTCGCGTCGCAGATGCACCGCGCAGGACACGCCGACGATGCCGGCACCGACGACGGCGATGCGCATCCGCACTACGATTTCGGCACGATCAGTGCGTCCACCGCAGTGATGCTGTTGCCGGTGCAGATCAGCGGATTGACATCCAATTCGGCGATCGCCGCGCGATGGTCCGCGGCGAAAGCAGCGACGCGGCAGATCACCTCGGCCAGCCGATCGCGATCCACCGCCGGCATGCCGCGGAAACCATCGAGCAGCCGCGCGCCCTTGAGTTGCGCCAGGAGCGCCAGTGCCTGGTCGTGCGTGACCGGCGCCGGCGCCAGCGCGGTGTCCTGCAGCAGTTCGACCAGGATGCCGCCGAGTCCGACCACCACCAGCGGTCCGAACAGCGGATCGACGCGCGCGCCCACCACCATCTCGATCCCCTGCGGCATCATCTTCTGCACCAGTACGCCGGCAATGCGCGGCGGCGGCGTCACCGCATTGGCGCGCGCCATAATCGCCTGATACGCCTCACGCACCGCGTCTGCATCGCGCAGGTTGAGCCGCACCACGCCGGCCTCGGTCTTGTGCGGCAGATCCGGCGATTCAACCTTCAGCACCACCGGAAAACCGAGTGAGCCGGCGGCGTTCACCGCTTCGTCCTCGCTCTGCGCGACGCGCTCGCCGACCACCGGGACATCGTAGAGCGCGAGTACCTGCTTTGCCTCGCGCTCGGTCATCGTGCGTCCAGCGGCGGCAGTGATCAGCGCACGCGCACGCTGCACGGTTCCGTCCGGCGTGGCCGGCATCGCCGGTCTGCCCGCGGCGCGTTTCGCTCCTCGCCAGTGCCAGGCTGCCAACGCGGCGAAGCAGGACGGCATCGAGCGGAAGATGGCGACATGCTCCGACTCTTCCGCGTCCTTCACACCGGGACCTTCCAGCCACTCGGTCTGCCAGGCGAGGCACGCGATCTTGCCGTGCTTTGCCGCGAGCCCATCATAGACCGGAATGCGCTTCGCCGACGGCGCATAGCCATAGGTCTGCGGCACCACCAGCGCGCCATACGCGGCATCGCCGAGCAGCGCATCGGCGCAGGCGTTGAGCGATTCCGGATTGGCGAGGATCTGCGCCGTCACGTCGCACGGATTGCGCGCTGAACCGAATTCGGGAATGTGCGCCATCAGCACGTCGCGCACCGATTCCGATGGCTGCGGCAGCGGCACGCCGAACTGTTCCGCGCGGTCCGCCGCCATGATCGCCGCACCTCCAGACGCTGCGACCACCGCGACGCCGCGCGCCTTCGGCGGCTTTGCCTTGGCGAAGAATGCGGCGGTTTCGGCGAGCGCCTCGAAATCCTCCACCAGGATTGCGCCGGCGCGCTGGAACACCGCGCGATACGCGGCGTGCGAACCCGCGAGCGAGCCGGTGTGCGACATCGCCGCGGCGGCACCCTGTTCGCCGGTCGCCATCTTGAAAACGATCAGCGGCTTGTCGCGCTGCCAGGCGCGTTCGGCGGCGATCAGCATGCGCTCGGGTTCCGCCATGCCCTCGAACACGCAGGCGATCGCGGCACAGGACGGATCATCGGCGAGATAGGAGATGTAATCCGCCATATCGACATCGCAGGAGTTGCCCGATGTCAGCACGTGGCTGAACGACACGCCACGCACTACGGCCTGCGCCACCGCCATGCCGAGGGCACCGGACTGGCTCACCATGCCGATCGACTGCCGGCGCGGCGGAGGGATCGGCGTGATGTCCATGAACGTCACCCGCATGTCGAGCGGTGCATTCACCACACCGATGCAGTTCGGCCCGACGATGCGCATGTTGCTGTCGCGCGCAATGGCCGCCAGACGATGCTGCTGCGCGATGCGGTCATGCTTACCCGTCTCGGAATATCCGGAGGCGAATACGATCACGCCGCCCACCCCGGCGGACGCGCATTCCACCACGATGTCCTCGACCGCCTCACGCGGCGCGGTGACCACGGCGCAGTCCGGTACTTCCGGCAATGCGGCGACATTGGGATAGCAGCGCTGCTCGCCGATCCGTTCATAGCGCGCATTCACCGGATACACCCGGCCGCCGTAGTGCTGCAGGTTGTGCAGCACGCGCTCGCCGAACGAGCCCGCGCGTGTCGAGGCGCCGATCACGGCGACGCTGGCGGGGTGCAGCAGGCGCGTGAGATCGGCATGTTGATAGACAGTGGTTCGTTTTGCTTGCATCACAGGCTCGATTGACGTTTCCGGGCGGCAAGCATACTGATCGGTAGCTATCCCGCAAAGGACACCAGGATGTCGCCGCTGTTCGATCTGACTGGCAAGGTCGCCGTCATCACCGGCTCCAGCAAGGGGATCGGCCGGGCCATCGCCGAGCGCATGGCGGAGCACGGGGCGAAAGTGGTTGTCTCCAGTCGCAAGACCGATGTCTGCGAGGCGGTGGCAGCCGGCATTCGCGAGCGGGGCGGCGAGGCGGCGGTGATCCCGTGCCACATCGCGCGCAAGGAGGAGCTGCAGAAGCTGATCGATCAGACCACGGCGCTGTGGGGCGGCATCGACATCATGGTGAGCAACGCCGCGGTCAATCCATATCTCGGACCGGCGGCCGGCGCGTCGGACGAAGTGTATGAGCGCGTGATGGGCGCCAATGTGCGCAGCAATTTCTGGCTGGCGAATATGGTGTGCCCGCAGATGGCCGCGCGCGGCGGCGGATCGTTCATCGTGATCTCGTCGATCGGCGGGTTCCGCGGCACGGCGTCGCTGGGACTGTACGGGATCTCCAAGGCCGCCGACATGCAATTGACCCGCAATATCGCGGTGGAATGGGGGCCGAAGAACGTGCGCGCCAACTGCATCGCACCGGGCCTGGTGCGCACGGATTTCGCACGCGCGCTGTGGGAGGATCCGGTGCGTTATCGCAAGACCACGCGCGACAATCCGCTGCAGCGCATCGGCGAACCGGATGAGATTGCCGGTGCCGCGGTGTTCCTGGCGTCGCCAGCGGGCAGTTTCGTGACCGGCCATACGCTGGTGGTGGATGGTGGCACGATGGCCGGTACCGTTCTTCAGAAGGACGACTGAGCTGACGCGCGACGACGCGGCGGCACTGGATCGCGCGGACGAACTCGCAAGGTTTCGTGACCGGTTCGTGTTGCCGGATGGCGTGATCTACCTCGATGGCAATTCGCTCGGGCCGATGCCGCAGGCGACGCAGGCGCGGATGGCGGAGGTGCTCGAGCAGGAGTGGGGACAGTCGCTGATCCGGAGCTGGATCGATCACGGCTGGATCGATCTGCAGTTCCGCATCGGCGACAAGATCGGCCGACTGATCGGCGCCGCGCCGGGCACAACGGTGGTGGCGGATTCCACCTCGGTGAACCTGTTCAAGCTGCTGGCCGCGGCGTTGGATCAGCGCCAGGGCAGGCTGGTGATCCTGACCGAGGACGGCAACTTCCCGACCGATCTCTATGTGGCGCAAGGTCTTACTGCGCTGTTGCGGCGCGGTCATGTACTGCGACAGGCCAGCGACGTGATGGCGGCGCTGGACGAGACCGTTGCCGTGCTGATGCTGACGCACGTCAACTATCGCAGCGGCGCGATGCACGACATGACGGCGCTGACGCGTGCGGCACATGAAGCGGGCGCGGTGGTGCTGTGGGACCTGTCGCATTCGGCCGGAGCGGTGCCGTTGCGGCTCGATGCGGACGGCGTCGATCTCGCGGTGGGCTGCGGCTACAAGTACCTGAACGGCGGTCCCGGCGCGCCGGCGTTCCTCTACGTGGCCACGCATCTGCAGGACGATCTGCGGCTGCCTTTGACCGGCTGGCTAGGACATGCCGAGCCGTTCGCGTTCGAAAGCAACTACCGCCCCGCGGGCGGCATCGCCCGCACCCTGGTGGGAACGCCGCCGATCCTCTCGCTTGCCGCGCTCGAAGCGGGGATCGATATCGCTCTGGAGGCGCCCATGACGGCGCTGCGCGCGAAGTCGCAACGCTTGATCGATCTGTTCATCGCGCTGATGGCGGCGCAGCCTGAGTTCAGGCTCCTGACACCAGGCCAGTCGTCGCGGCGCGGCAGCCAGGTCGCGTTCGCACATCCGCACGGCTACGCGATCATGCAGGCACTGATACAGCACGGGGTGATCGGCGACTTCCGGGCACCGGACGTACTGCGCTTCGGCCTCGCGCCGTTGTACGTGCGCTTCGTCGATGTATGGGATGCGGTCGCAGTGGTGCAGGACGTGATGCGAACCGGTGCCTGGCGGGAGAGCGCCAACCGGCAACGCCGCAAGGTGACCTGAAACTTGCCCGATTCGCCGCAGGGTGACACTCTGTAACAGAGGAGTCGCCCGCGGAAAGGCCGCTGACATGAGGTCAACCGGACAGCGCAGATTCAAGGTCGTCCTGATCAAGCCGTCGCATTATGACGATGACGGCTACGTCATCCAGTGGTGGCGTTCGTTCATTCCATCGAACAGCCTGGCGAGCGTCTACTCGTTGCTGGCGCAGTGTGCGGCCGACCAGCTCCTCGGCGCCGATATCGCCATCGACGTCGAAGCCTATGATGAGGGCAATACGCTCATCGACGTGAAGCGCGCGATCCGGCGCATTCGGCGGGCGGGGCAGGGCTTCGTCGGCCTGGTCGGCGTGCAGTCGAACCAGTTCCCGCGTGCGCTCGATCTCGCGCGGCAGTTCCGTGCCGCCGGCATCCCGGTGGTGATCGGCGGATTTCACATCAGCGGCTGTCTCGCCATGCTCGACGACATGCAGCCTGACGTGCAGGCTGCGCTTGATATGGGCTGCATCCTGTTCGCCGGCGAGGCGGAAGGCCGCATGGCCGGCGTGATCCGCGACATTGCCGCCGGCACGCCGAGGCCGGTCTACAACCATCTGGACGACCTGCCCGACCTCGCCAACGCCACGCGGCCGCTGCTGCCGCGCGATGTCATCACCCGCGTGTTCGGTCACTACACCAGTTTCGATGCGGGCCGTGGCTGCCCGTTCCAGTGCAGCTTCTGCACGATCATCAACGTGCAGGGACGCAAATCGCGCCGCCGCACACCGGATGACATCGAGCAGATCGTGCGCGCGAATGCGAAGCAGGGCATCACGCGCTTTTTCGTCACCGACGACAACTTTGCCCGCAACCGGGACTGGGAGCCGATCCTCGACCGCCTGATCGCACTGCGTCAGGAGGGGATGAAGATCAAGCTGATCCTGCAGGTCGACACGCTGTGCCACAAGATACCGGGCTTCGTGGCAAAGGCGGCGAAGGCAGGGTGCAACAACGTCTTCATCGGCCTGGAGAACATCAATCCGGCGGCGCTGGCCGGGGTGAAGAAGAAGCAGAATCGCATCTGGGAATATCGCGAGATGCTGCAGGCGTGGAAACACGCGAGGGTGATGACCTATGCGGGCTATATCATCGGCTTTCCGAACAACACCCCCGAATCGATCATCCGCGACATCGAGACGATCCAGCGCGAGCTGCCGATCGATCTGCTGGAGTTCATGATCCTGACGCCGCTGCCGGGCTGCGAGGACCACAAGAACCTGTATCTGAAGCAGGTTCCGATGGACCCGGGCATGAACAAGTACGACCTCGAGCACGTCACCACGGCGCATCCGCTGATGTCGGCGCAGGAACTGGCGGACGTCTATCAGCATGCCTGGCGGCACTACTACAACGACCGGCACATCGAGACGATTCTGCGACGTGCGATAGCCACCGGATTCAATCCGAAGAAGATGGCCGACATGCTGACGCTGTTTTCCGGCGCGGTGCGCTACGAGAGCGTGCATACGCTGCAGGTCGGGGTGATGCGGCGCAAGGTCCGTACGCAGCGACGCCAAGGCATGCCGATCGAGAGCACCCTGACCTTCTATCCGCGGCGTTTCGCCGAGATGGCCAGCGGGGTCGCCGCATGGGCCAGCATGGCGTGGCGCTACCGGCGCATCCTGCGGCGCGTCATGTCGGATCCGGACAGGCTCAGCTATGTCGACGAGGCACTGAGGGCAGGGGAGGGCGAGCAGGCGGAATTCGTCCACGCCGTTGCCAGCCAGTTGACGTCGATGCAGCGTGCTGCGGTTCGCACGCTGGCGGCGGAGTGAAGCGTCAGCCGTTCTTCGCCTTGTTCTCCAGCGCCTCGGTCAGCCGTTGCGGGTCGACCTCGATCTTCACGCCCGCGCGTTCCAACTGACATAGCATCATCGAACGCGAGTCACGGTCCGACCAGCCGCGGTTGAGCCCTTCCGCGAGGTCCGCCAGCGCCAGGTTCGCCATGCGCATCGGCACGTTCAGCTCGCGTCCCAATGCTGTCGCCAGCGTCACATCCTTGTGCGCCAGGCGCAGCGCGAAGGCCGGCGGCTCGTATTTGTTCGGCAGGAACTGGTCGGTCAGCGAGTCGAACGCGCCGCGTCGGCCGATCGCGCCCTGGCGCACCGCTTCCCAGATCGCGAGCGGCTCGATGCCGGCCTTCACGCCCATGCTGAACACCTCCGCCGCCGCGGCAGTGGCGATGTAGCCGAAGCAGTTGTGCACCAGCTTCGCCACCGAACCGGCGCCGATCGGGCCGATGTACTTTGCGGCGTCGCCGATCATGTCGAGCACCGGCTGCCATTGCTCGAACACGTCTTCGTCGCCACCGCACCAGATCGCCAACTTGCCGCTCGCCGCGCCGCGCGGGCCGCCGCTTACCGGCGCGTCGAACAGGTGCGCGCCCTTGGCAGCGAACGCCTCATGCGCCTTGCGCACCACGGTTGGCGAATTGGTGGTGAGGTCGAAATACGCAGTGCCCTTCCGGATCCCCGCCAGCAAGCCTGCCGCCACTGCCTCGAATTCCGGCGGACCAGGAAGCGAGGTGAAGATCACCTCGCTCTGCTCCGCCACCGCCTGCGGCGTATCCGCCCAGATCGCGCCGTCCTTGATATGACGTGCGGCGGCGTCGCGGCGGATGTCGTGCACCACCAGCGTGGCGCCGCGCGCCTTCAGTCCGTTCTGCAAGTTCGCGGCCATGCTGGCACCCATGGTGCCGAGGCCGATGAATCCCGCCTGCATGGCGCGCTCCTGTTACGGGTTGGCCTCGAACACCTCGCGCGCGATGTTCGCCGCCGACATCGCCGCCGGCCAGCCGGCATAGAAGGCGAGATGGGTGATCACCTCGGACAGTTCTTCCTTGGTGACGCCGTTGACCAGCGCGCGCTGCAGATGGCCGCGCAACTGCTCGGGACGATAGGTGGCGATCAGCGTGGCGCACACGATCAGGCTGCGGTCGCGCTTGGACAGTTGCGGGCGCTCCCACACGTCACCGAACAGCACCTTTTCGGACAGGTCGATCAGTTTGGGAACCGTACCGCGAACGCGATCACGCGATTCAGTTGACGGTGCCTGGGCCATGGTTTCCTCCTCCGTTGAACTGATGCGGCTATTGCACACCATGCGGGTTTGCGAGTCCAATCGCGGAGGCATGCTTCGGCAGTGGCGCAGCCTACGCCACCTTCGGCCAGATCGCCGACGCAACGGCGATCTCCTCAGGATATATCGCGACCGGCTTGGCATTCTGCCACTGGATCATCGCCAGCACGGCATCCACACGGCGCCCCTTGTCGTCAAACTTCAGATGATGACCGGGGAAGAACAGCGCCGGGCCGTCCCGCATATCGAGATTGCGGATCGCTTCCGCCACCTTGTGCCGGTCGGCAACGCCGGCACGTTCCAGCGCCTCCTTGAAGATCAGTACGTGTACATAGGCGAACACCGAATCGTGCCCGAACCAGGGCTCTTTGGTGCGCGCAATGAAGCGCTCGGCCAACTTGTCCTGGTCATGGCCAGGCCAGTTGGCCAGCCCCGCCATCAGACCTTGCAGGATGTCGGCACCGGTCACCTTCAACAGCTCTGGCGCGCCGATATGGCCGCCGCCGCCGACCAGAGGCAGCTTGCCGCCGGCCAGTCCGAACTCGGCGAACTTGTCGAGCAGCAGCTTGTCGTCCGGCACGTTGGACGACAGCATGATGCAAAAGTCCGGGCGCGCGCCGCGGATCGGCTGCACCAACGTCGTCGCATCGGCGATCGGCGGCGTGTACATCTGATCCACCACTGCGGTCAGACCAAGATCCTTCAACGTGTGTTCCCGCACCTCCTTCAGGAAGCTTATGTTGGCGGCGGTGTTGTCGGCGACGATCGCGATCCTGGTCGGCCGCTTGCCGGTGGCCTTCTGCGCCAGATCGACAACCGTCGGCAGCAATTGCCTCGCCTGGCTGTCCGCGGTGGGCGAGGTCTGGAACACGTAACGGTAGCCGCGGCCGGTGATCAGGTCCGAGTAGGACAATGTCAGCCATGGCAATTCGGCCCGCTCGGTGACTTCGGTGACGGCCAGCGTGAAACTTGACAGCCAGCAGCCGAAGCCGCCGACCAGATCCGGCTCCTGCGCGATCATGCGCTGCGCCGTGTCCTTCGACTTCTCCGCCGAATCCTGTGCATCGAACTGCAACAGTCGCAGCTTCGCCCCGCCCATCGACCTGATGCCGCCGGCCGCGTTGATGTCGTCGATCGCCATCTCGGCGCCGAGTTTCTCCAGGATGCCGGAGCGCGCCCAGGGGCCCGACAGCGGTACCAGCATGGCGATCTTGACTTCACCCGGTGTCTGCGCGCGGGCGCGTCGCGCGATGCCGGCGGCGCCGGTCGCGAGTGCCATGCCGAGCGCTGTCCTGCGTCCGAGCGCTGTGGTGTCGGCCATTGTTATGTTCCTCCCTTGGTTGCGACGATGTGCCGCCGGCGGGAGGACTAACGAGGGTCGGTGTCCAATCGCACGACGATACCTTCCAATCCCGGCCTTGCCGCCGGATAACGCTGCAGCACCAGCGGGTCGTGGCCCGGAATGATCGCGTCCGGCGCGCTCGCAAGTTTCCGCATCATCTCGTATCCGGCCAGCGTGTCCTCATGGCTGTGCATGATCGGGAACGCGCGCCCTTCCTCCATGTTGGCGTAGAAGTGACTGGCGTCCGACGCCAGCACCATCCAGCCGCGCCGCGTCCACACGCGCACCACCTGCAGGCCCTTCGAGTGCCCGCCCACGTGATGCACCGCCAGCCCCGGCGCCAGCTCATCGACGCCATCGTGGAACACGACGCGGCCGGCGAACAGTTTTCGCACCATCGCCACCACATCTGCTTCCTCGAACGGACCACGCAGACCGGCATGGCACATGCACCGTCCGGTGCAGTACGCCATCTCGATGTCCTGCAGATGGTAGCGCGCGTGTGGAAACAGATCGTAATTGCCGCAATGGTCGTAGTGCATGTGCGACAGGATCACGTCGCGGACCTCGCCAGGCTCCACGCCAATCGCCTTCAGCCCCACCGATGGTGATCGCACGAACTGCCGCTGCCGCTTTTCGCCCATCGGCGCATCGAAGCCGGTATCGAACACGAACGAACGCTCCGGCCCCTTGATCGCCCACACAAAGTAATCCAGCGGCATTGGACCGTCGTGCGGATCGCCGCCGATGAAGTTGTTCGCCCGCCGCGCATTCGGATTGTGCGCATAGTGGACCGCGTAGACCTCATAGGGATCCGGCATCAGGACACCTTCGGCCAGTTCACCGTGGAGGCGGCGATGGAGTCCGGATGAACCGCCACCGGACGGCCGCCCTGCCACTGCACGATGCACAGCTTGGCGCCGACACGGCGGCCCTTGTCGTCGTATTTCAGCGTGCGGTCGGGGAAGAACAGCGCTGGTCCATCCGTCATGTCCAGCTCGCGGATCGCCTGCATCACCTTGTGCCGCTCGGCAATGCCGGCGCGCTCGACCGCCTCCTTCAGGATCATCACGTGCACATAGGCAAAGATCGAGTCATGGCCGAACCATGGTTCCTTGGT
>DASXNR010000320.1:0-16186 GCA_036494925.1 Acetobacteraceae bacterium | reverse complement strand
ATGTCGCTGGACGCGATGTAAATGAGCACGCTGGTATCGAAAAAGTCAGCGGGCATTTGCCTCGTCCCTGTCGAATTTGAAATCGGCAGGGAGACGGCCGCGGAAGGCGCGGAGACGGTTCAGCAGTTCATTGCGGCTTGGTTTGCGCGCAAGGCCGAACTCCCGCGATCCAGCAACATGGATTTCGATCTCATCGCCTTCCTTGAGCTCAAGCGCTTCGACCACGGCGGCAGGAAGGCGGACCGCGAGACTGTTTCTCCATTTGGCGACCAACATGCCAGTGTCTCCGGATATACGTCGGAATATCTGTAAATCTTAAGGTGGCGAGGTCAAGGAGATCGTGTCCGCGTCAGGAACGAATGCGGCGTCAGCACATCGACACTCGGGAACAACGCGCGCATGTGTCGCGTGTTCCAGGTGACGATGCATGGTATGTCATGTGCGATCGCAGCCTGGCCGATCAGGGCGTCGTACAACCGCGGGCCCACACGATCCGAGCCAGCGAAGGCACGCACGACATCGAACGTCTGGGGCGCCGTCAGACCGACCAGCCTGGTGATGGCGCGCAGGCTCTCCAGTGCCGCCCAGGCCTCGTCCGCGCGAAAGTGAAACGGCGCCCGATCGCCACGCCGTGTGAGAGTCGCGTAGGTTTCGGCGTAGCTGTGCGCCGAGATGGCAAAGGAAGCTGCATCGCCCTCGGTGATCAGCGCGAGCGATGCAGCGTGATCCTCATGTGCCTCCGCGAGGATCGCGATGGCGACATTGCTGTCGAGCAGAGCAGCCGCAGCCGTCAATTGTCCCGGTCGCGCGTGGTGTCGAGCGCCTCGTTGGCTTCCGTCAGGCTGACGCGCCGGCGACCCGAGGCGGGTAGTACGAGCAATGGGCCACGTCTCACCAGCGCGCCCACTTGCTTCGGTTCCGCAGCCGGTACGTAGCCACGAAGTGCGTCCTCGATCACCTCGGTTGCCGTCATGCCGGTACGTCGAGCGATCTCATGCGCCCGTGCTCGCGCAAACGCGGAGCGGATATTCAGTTGGGCGTTGTCATGGCGTGACATGGGATCTCCTGACGACGATCTTATCAGGCCGAGGTTAGGATGGCTAGCCAAATCGGCCTTGGGCTACGCACAGGCCATCAGCTCGGCCCGCCAGCGCTGGACTGCTCGGCCAACCGCCCCATCGCCCCGCCCATCAGCTCGATCTGCCGCGCCACCCGCAGCAGCGAGTCCGCCTCCCCTGTCGCGGGTCTTGGCGGCAGCGACGTCTCGCCCGCCGCCAGTGCCCGCATCGCATCGCCGATCCAGTCGCGCCATCCCGCCAGTTCGGTCGGCGTCAGCGATGCACGCAACCCCGGATCGAGCTGGATCGCCGACAGCCGGCCGGCGCAGCGGCGCAGCGCGGCATCAATCACCAGTGCCGCCTCCAACCGGTCGCGGCCCGTCGTTCCGGGCTCGGTCAGGGCGCGGCTGATCGACGCCTCCAGGCTGTTGCTCGCCAGGCCGGCATCGCGTCGCGCGGCCTCCACCCCGGGGTTGGGGCCGGGCCCGGTGGCAGCCGCCAGCACCGCCTCGGCATAGCCAGCGTGCGCGCCGATCGCGGACCGCGCCTCCTGCGCCAGCCGTTCGGGTTCCCAGCTCGGCCACAGGACGAAGCCGGCGGCCACCGCCACGATGCCACCCAGCGTGGTGAGACCGAAGCGCGCCGCCGCGATCGACCACTCGCTGGTGCCGGGCAATCCGGTCTCCACCAGCAGCACGATCAGCGGCGTCAGCGCGGCCATGAACAGGCCGAGGCTCACCGCGCGCACCGCGAACGCCAGCACCGACAGCGGGAACATGGCCCCGGCGATGGCCAGTGGCGTGGTGCACACCAACCCGACCAGTGCCGCCACCAGGCCGCCCAACGCGGTGCCGCCGACGCGTTCCAGCGCGTGCGCATAGGTCAGCGTGAAATAGGGCTGCATCGTCGCGACGATGGTGATGGTCAGCCAATGGTCGAACTGGTTGAAGCGGACCATGGTGAAGGCCAGCGCCGGCGTCGCGACCACGGCGATCCGCAGCGCATGGCGCAGCGCCGGCGAGCGCCAGGCGAGATTGGCCTGCACCGGCTGGAGCACCCGCTGCAACAGCGGTGCACGCCGCCCGGCCGCATCGACGCCGGGCAGAAAGTTCTGCGGCAGCGCCAGGGTGTGGGCGATGCGCAGGCGCTCGATGATGCGGTTCGCCAGCGGGCGCAGCGGATCGGTTGCCGGCAGTGCGGCCGCGTCGGCTGCCATGGCGTCGATCGAACGGCCGATCCGAGGGTTCCGCGCTGCGTTCTCGGCAACGATCGCGCGGCCCAACGTCTGCAACAGCGGCTCCAGCCGGCGCAGCAGGCGCGATGCTGTCCGCCGTTCCGGGCCGGTGCCCTGCTCGACGAGGTCGGCCAAAGCGATCAGCGCGCCGAACATCTGGTCGGCCGCTTCCAGGCGGATCAGACCGTGCCCGCCATGCACCCCGATATCGCCGCGGATGCGCACCGTGTCGAACACGACGCCGCGCGCCGCCTCGATGGCCTCGCGCACGGCGCGGCGGTGTTCGCGGGCATGGGACTCCCAGCGCGCGGCATCGGTGCCCGCGGACAGCGCGGCATAGAGGTCGGCAGCAAGCTCGGACAGCCGGCGGTAAACCTCCGCCACCGCCTGGCGCGTCGGCAGGTAGGGGTGCACCTGCCAGATCACCAACGTGAGCACGGTGGCCCACAGGCCTCCGCCGAGAAAGCCCCCGGCGAGGGCGGCAGCGGTGCCGAGATCCGGCAGCGGCCGGTCGAGCGCAAAGATCAGCGCGAAACACAGCAGGTTGCCGAACTGCTGGCCGGTCTGGCCATAGACCCGGGCGAACGACAGCGCGAGCAGCCCGAATGCACCCATCGCGAGCGCCACCGGCATGCCGAGGCCGCGCGCGAGACCGGCGCCGGCGGTGAGCACGGCGCCCACCGCAGCGAAGCTCAGCAGCACCGGCACACGCCGGCGGATCGGGCCGCCCGGATCGCAGAGGCAGGTCCATAGTGCACCGAGCGCCGCTTCCCGCAGCGAGGACCAGTCGAGCGGCTGGTTGATGGCGATGATCACCGCGACGGAGAGCGCGGCACGCAGGCCCTCGGCCAGGCTGATGGCGCGGAGGTTCAGGCCGATCGGCAGGCGCGCGAGGTCGGGTGCGGCGGTACGTGGGATGAAGCCAGGGGGGGCGGCCGTGGCTACGGCCGTAGACCGCGCCTTCCGCCACGGCGGCCAGATCATTCGGTGGTTATCCGGTTGACAGCCACCACAACAACGGCTGGCCGGCAGGCGATGTCAATCAGGATGGATGATAACCGGAGGGGTTGACCGGTTGCAGGGAAGCCAGGAGCCGAAGTCAGAAGAATTTCGCGGCTATGTCGGTACTGGATCGATGGCCGATCGCATCGAAGTGCGTGTCGAGGAACGCCTGGGCCTTCCGAACGCCAAGCGTGTGCAGTTGCAGCAGAAACGCCTTGTCCGCATTCAGCTTCGATGAAGCACTGAGCCTGGCGAGTTCCGCTTCGGCGTCGATCGTGTGGATGTTGATCCGCAAATACTGCCCCGGCGGCAGCTCTCCGCGGTCGATCAGATCGGTGACGAACTTGATCATGCGCATCTCCCGCATCAGCGATGAGTTGAACGAGAGTGTGTTGATCCGGTCGATGATCGAGCGAACGTCCTGAGGCACCGCGGGGACGTTGATCGGATTGAGTTGTACGATCAGCACGTCCGGCCCGCCGCCCATGTAGATCAGCGGAAAGATCGGCGGGTTGCCGCAAAAGCCACCGTCCCAGTAGTGCTGCCCATCGACCTCGACCGCCTGGAACAGCGTGGGCAGGCAGGCCGATGCCATGACGGCGGCAGCGCTGATTTCATGCCGCTCGAACACGCGCAGGCGGCCCGTCAGCACGTTGGTGGCGCAGACGAACAGCGCCGGCGCCTGGGCCTCGCGCAGCCGCACGAAATCCACGGTCCGCTCCAGCAGGTCCCGTAGCGGGTTCTCGTTCCCCGGGTTCAGCTCGTACGGCGAAAACACCTTGTTCAGCACGTCGGCAATTCGCCACATCGGCGAGAATTCCATGTTGCCGAGGCCAAGCATGCGGTCGAGCGGACTGGGCTGCAGTGGCGAGGCGGCGGCCAATGCAGCCACGCCGTGCCAAAACGCGTGCAGCTGCTGTCGAGCCGCTTCCGGGCCGCCACGCGCCAGCCCATCCACCAGCACCGCGGCGTTCATCGCACCGGCGCTGGTGCCGACCACGGCCTCGATCTCCAGTCGTGGATCGCTGAGCAGACGGTCCAGCACGCCCCAGGTGAACGCGCCATGCGCGCCGCCGCCCTGCAGCGCAAGCTTGATCTTCTTGCGGGGGCCGTCCGGTGCTGCTGATATTTCGTCGTGCTCACTCACTTGACGGTCATCCGCTCTGCAGGCGACCAGCCAGGCGAGGCTGCACAGCCCAACTCCGCCAGCCGTGCGGCATAGATCGCGGCGACCGGAAATGTGGCTGCGCAACGCATCGCACCCAACGCCGTGCGCGCATCATCGAAACGTCCCTCGCGATAGGCGGCGACACAGTCCTCCCAGATCTCCAACGATGCGATATCGGTGTCGCGCGCTCGCAGGTCCGGGGGCGCATCGCGATCGGCGAAGCCGAGCAGTTCATGGATCGGCATGGGCGATGCGGTCCCCTTTACCACGACGATATCGACCGGCCGGAACACGAACCGCCGCCCGGCCGCTGCACGCGTCGCCTCGCTCACCAGGACCTGCGTGCCATACAGCTTGTTCAGGCCTTCCAACCGGTTGGCGAGATTTACCATCCCGCCCATCGCCGTGTAGGTCATGCGATCGCTGGAGCCGACATTGCCGACGACGGCGTCGCCGGTATGGATGCCGAAGCGGGTCGGCAGCGCGGGCCAGCCGCGCGCGACGAACTCGTTCGCCAGCCGCACGGTGACGGCACGCGTGCGCAGTGCCGCGGCGCAGGCATGCGCGGCGTGCGCCGGGTCGCGGCGCGGCGCGTTCCAGAACGCCATCACCGAATCGCCGATATATTTGTCGATCGTCGCACCGGCTGCGAGCAGTGCGTGCGTGACCTCCTCGAAATAGGCCGATGCGATCTGAGTCAATTCCATCGGGTCGAGGCTCTCGCCGATCGTCGTGAAACCTTGTACATCAGTGAACATCAGGCTGAGCGCCACGCGCTCGCCACCGAGCCGTGGCTCGGTTCCGGCGGCAAGGAACTGGCGCACCAAATCGCGCGGCAGATAGGCGGCGAAGCTGTTGAGAGTGGCCTTCATCGCCGCGACCGCCTCGGCCAGCCGCTCCACCTCGGTGATATGGCTGCGCAATACCAGCGGAGCGGCCAGCTCCAGCCGCCGGATCGACTGGGCCTCGCGCGTCAGCACACCGAGAGGGCGCGCCACGCGCCATGACACCAGCATGATTGCCGCCAGGCCAACCACGAATGCGCCGAGACCGAGCAATGTGCCGTCGCGAACCGACGCATCCACCGCCGCGGTGAAGTCGCTGCGGGGTGCCGCGACCGCCACCAGCACCGGCGGATCGGCGAGACTTTCGATCGTTTCGAGCCGCGCCAGCGTGTCGATGCCGTTGATGTCGAGCAGAATGCCACGCCCTGGCGCGAGCCGGGTGGTCGCATAGGCGTCCCACACGGCGTGCAGCAGCGGTTCGCCGGAGGATTGCAGCGTCGTCCAGGTCACTCGGCCGCCAGGACCGCCACCAATCGCGCGGGCATCGTCGGGGTAGGCGAGCAGGATGCCGAGATCGCTGAACAGGAACGCCAATGCGTTGGGCGTCACCTGCTGCGCACGCAGGAATGCCCCAAGATTGGCAAGTGTGATGTCCAGCGCGACGACACCGCCGTCGGCCTGACGGCTGCTCACGCTCAATCCCGGACGACGCGACAGGCCAAGCGTGTACAGCGTGGAGATGTGCAGGCCAGGCCCGCGGGCCTGCAGATACCATTGTGCGTCGCGTGGATCGTCGGGATGGCCGAATTCGGTGGTGGCGATCAACCTGTGATCCGCCGCCAGGAAGCTCCACGTCACCGCCTCATCCGCGGGGCGGCTGGATCGCAGCACAAAGGCCGCCCCCTTCGGCGTCTCGGGCCCGAACGCTTGCGCCACCGCACTGACCGGCGCAGCCTGCAACAGCAATCCATCCGGCCAGGCCACCGATGCGGTGCGCACCTCCGGGTCCACTTCGAGCATGGCCAGCAGCAGCGGCGCCGCATGCGCGTTGAGTGGCGGTTCGGCCGTGATCCCGGTGCTGGCGACCTGACGGACCAGAGCGAGCACCGGCCGGACCAGAGCATTGGTGCGTGCGGAAACCGTGGCGGCGACCTCGGCAAGGCTGGCATCTGCAGTCGCTACGGCGGCACGCTCACCGGCGTTGCGAAAGCCGAACACCGCGAGCCCGATGCCGAGGGTGAACACCAGGGTGAACGCGATCAGAATGGTGACCGTGAAGCTCAGCCGCGGCTTGAACGTCATTGCGGCACCACCGCCGCCAGAGCTGCTGCGTATTCTGTTCTGGCCTGCGCGGGCGGCAGGGCGTCCAACCGAGCCGCCCCTTGCTCCGCGTTGCCATCATCACATGCCGCCATCGCCGCGATCTGATCCGCGACGGCGTCCGCCAGACCAAGGTCCTGACCGGCCTGCGTCGCATGCCGTTGCTGGCGCAGCATCGCCAGTCGCCCCGCGAAGCTGGCGACCGGCGGATCGAACCGGTGCCCCCCCGCGTGTGCCTCGCACGCCAGGGCCTCGCTGAGCTGCCAGCCAAGCTCCGGCGTGAGGCTGCCGAATATATCGGCCTCTTGGGCGAGACGGCAGAGCAGGTCGTCTGCCTCGCGCTCAGCCGGAGGGCGAAGCAGGTCGGTGGCCAAAATAACCCGGCGAACCGCCGCGAGCGTCGCGGTATCGAGGCCCGCCCCGGCGACCAGCTCGGCGGTCAGAACGGCCGATCGCGCCTCCAGCACACCCGGCGATGGCCACGAGCCGTCATGTTGCAGGTCGTGACCCGCCATGGCGAGCACACCGGCAACGGCGGTTCGCGAGCTTAGCAGTCCCAGGCTGTGCGCGCGGCCGCATAGCCACCCCATCGCGACGGTCGCCTCGGCCTGATGGCGCTGGTCGTGATAGGCAGGCTCGCCCTCGGGCGCGAACGTCGCCGCATGGGCCGCAACCGCGGCCGCGATCGCCCGCCCCGCCGCAACGGCTCCGGCCGGCGGCGGATCGCCGCGCAGCGCCGCGAGGAGCGCGTCCGATACGGCGCCGGCCATGTCGGGTGGCCGGGCACGACGGTGGAGCAGCTTCTGTTCAGCCTGGCGGAATACCTCCCGCGGAGGGCCGGCGGCATAGGATGGATTGGTCACCGTCGGCCTGGCACGCGGTCACTTTGTTGCATGTGACACGTATAGACGCCCGGAGGGCCGCGTGTACGGGTGTCGCAAAACGATCATACCCGCACCCGGTGGGCCGACGTAAGACACCCGCCGGGGAGCGAACGACAGGCCGTCAGGCCGCGCATCGATCAACGGGGGCATCGCCCTCCCGCCAGCGGGGTGCAATTCAATGTCGCAATCCTTCGCCGACTTCCGTGACGTCGCGCCGATGCCGGAACAACTGCAAAAGCTGAACCGGCGCTTAGGGGACGCTGCCACGCTGGGCCAATCGCTCGGCCTGCTGGCGATGGATCACCTGCGCCGCATTGCAGATGTCCACGGCAAGGAAATGCGCAACCACGCCGAGGCTCAGCGCTCACTGTGGTCGCAACCGCGCACGCCGCAGGAGCTGCTCACGGCGTGGTCCGACTATCTGACCGACGCCTCGCAACGGACGGTCCTGGCGCTGGACATCCTGCGCGAGGCTGCCAACGGCGCGGTGGAGCGGGAGCAGACGCGCGATGAGGCGACCCCGGTGCTGCTGTACGACTATGCCACCGTGTTGGACGGCCGCACGCTGCCGCGACCGGTGAACTACCTGCTGGTGCAGATCCTTCCGGGCGTGGGAATGACGGTCGATCCGACCAAGCGCCCCTACATGATCATCGACCCGCGCGCTGGCCACGGACCGGGGATCGGCGGCTTCAAGTCCGACAGCCAGGTCGGCGTGGCGCTGACCTATGGCCACCCAGTGTATTTCGTGATCTTCCGCGCGCTGCCCGAGCCGGGCCAGACTCTGGCCGACGTGACCGCTGCCGAAGGCCGCTTCGTGCGTGAGATCGCCGCGCGACATCCCGATGCTCCGAAGCCGGCGATCCTCGGCAACTGCCAGGGCGGCTGGGCGGCGATGCTGCTTGCAGCCTCGAATCCAGACGTGACCGGTCCGGTGATCGCCAACGGTGCACCGATGAGCCTTTGGGCCGGGGTACAGGGGCACAATCCGCTGCGTTACCTCGGCGGACTGACCGGCGGCGCCTGGAGCACATTGCTGCTCTCGGATCTCGGCGGCGGCCGCTTCGACGGCGCCAACCTCGTGCTCAACTTCGAGACGATGAATCCGGGCAACACCTGGTGGCGCAAGTATTTCAATCTGTATGTCAACGCCGATACCGAAGGCGAGCGCTTCGCCGGCTTCGAGCGCTGGTGGTCGACCTTCTACTTCATGAACGAGGCCGAGATCCGCTGGATCGTCAAGAACCTGTTCGTCGGCAACCGGCTGCAGAAGGGCACTGCCGTGCTGGCCGGCCGTGGGCCGGTCGATCTGCGCAGGATCAAGGCGCCGATCATCGTGTTCGCCAGCCACGGCGACGATATCACGCCGCCGCAGCAGGCACTGAACTGGATCGGCGCGGTGTACGAGAACGAGCGGGAGATCCGCGCCTGCGGCCAGCGCATTATTTACATGGTACACCCGGACATCGGCCATCTCGGCATCTTCGTCTCCGCCAAGGTGGCGAAAAAGGAGCACGATCGCATCGTCTCCACGCTGGAGGCGATCGAATCGCTGGCGCCCGGCCTCTATGAAATGCGCATCGAGCAGAAGATCGGCGCAGGCGTGCACACGGAGTTCACGGTGGGCTTCGAGGAGCGGACCATGGCGGACCTCCGCCTTCTCGATGACGGCCGCGAGGATGAGGCACCGTTCGCGCTGGTCGACCGGATGTCGCAGATCGAGGTGGACGCCTACGAGATCGCGGCCCGGCCGTTCGTACAGGCGGCGGTGACGCCGGCCTCGGCGGATGCAATGGTACGCAGCCATCCGTTGCGCCTGCGCCGGCACTTGCTCAGCGACACCAACCCTGCGATGCGTCCGGTGGCTGGTCTCGCCGAAACTGTGCGCGGCGCGCGACGGCCGGCCGATGCGGCGAATCCGTTCATCCAGGCGGAACGGCTGTTCGGCGATATCGTCGAGAGCAGCATGACGTTCGGCCGCGACATGCTGAACGCGTGGCAGGAACTGACCTTCTTCTCGATCTGGGGCAACCCGATGCTGTCGCGACTGACCGAGGCCGGCCGTACCGGCGTCGGCGCCCAGATCGGCGAGACACTGCAGGAGCTTCCCGCGGTGCAGGCGGCGCTGTTGAATGTGGATCGCGGCGGCTACGCCGAGGCGGTGATCCGCATGCTGATCCTGATGGCACGATCGCGCGGCGAGGTCCGGCAGTCCCGGCTGGAACGGTCGAGTGCCATGCTGAACAGTACCGAGCCGTTTCGCAGCCTGGGCGCCGACCTGCGCGCGCGGGTAATCGCCGAGCAGACCCTGATCGTCGATTTCGCGCCGGAAGAGGCTGTCACATCGCTGCCAACGCTGCTCCCGCTGCCCGCGGACCGCGAGCGTGCCATTGACGCGGTGCAGGAGATTGCCGGCGAGGTCACGGAGATGAGCGAGCCGACGCTGAACCTGCTGGTGCGCCTGCGCGACATTCTCGGCCTCGTGCCGCTCACTGTCGGCGCGCCTCCGGTTCCGCGCGGTGTTCCCGCCGCGCGGAGCGCATCCAAGGCGTCGGAGGAGAGTGTGGCGGGAGAGTGAACATCGCCTGTTATCGCGCGCCTCACAGCCATCCCCGGCGTTTGAACCAAAGCAATGGGATGAGCGCGCTTGCCGCGATCGCGCACATCGCGATCGGGTAGCCCCAGGCTGCTCTCAATTCCGGCATCGCCTCGAAGTTCATGCCATAGATACTGGCGATCAGTGTCGGCGGTACTCCGACGGTACCCACCACGGCCAGTACCTTGATAATATGGTTCTGCGCGATATTGACGAAGCCCAGGATGGCATCAAGCTGAAAATGCACCTTTTCCGACAGGTGCGCGTCGAAATCCCGCAGCGACGCGACGTCCTGGCGCAGCGTCTTCACCCGCTTGCGCAATGCGGCGGGAAACCAGTCCGGTCCGACAGCACTGACATATCCGACGATCCGGCCCAGCACCAACAGTGTGTCATGCACCCTCGAGACGTAATCACCAGTGAGACTGATTTTCTGCAGTGCCTCGCGGAGTTCCCGGTTGTCCTGGCTTGGCCCCCTTGCGCCGGAATGACGAACGAAGATCCGATTCGCCGTCGCGTCCATCTCGTCGCGGACGCGTTCCAGCTGATCCGCGGTGCGGTCCACCAGCCCTTCCAGCAGGCCGACGAAAACCGCCGCCGGACTTTGCTCCGGCAGGTTCGTCAAATTGCTGACCTGGCTTGCGAAGCCAGGCATCTCGGTGAAACGAATGGTAACGAGGCGCCGCTCCGACAACACGACGCCGACCTGGGAGGAAACCGCCAATCCATCCGCATCGATTGATACCACGGGCACGCTGAGATAGAGCACACCGTCGCGTTCAGAAAGGCGCGACGAACTTTCGATCTCCGCCAGCTGATCGCGGGATGCGATGCTCAACCCCGTCTCAGCCTCCAGCCGGGCCGTCTCCTCCGGAGTCGGTGAGAACAGGTCCACCCAAGGGCCCACCGGCAGCGGACTGATCGGCATTGCATCAATCAGCCCGCCGCCATCGGCACAGAATACTTTGAGCATTTCAAACCTCGGATGTGCGGCTCGCTTCGAAACCCATCATCCCGCCGCGATTCCAGCTTGCCCGAAACCGCTTTACGCCGTCGACGAACACTTCACCGCTGCCACCGTGTGGCGTGCGATCATCGCCTCCTCGTCCGTCGGGATCACGAACACCCTCGCACGCGATCGCTCTGAGGAGATGATCGGCGCGCTGGCACGGTTGGCGGTGCGGTCCAGCTCGACGCCGATCCACTCCATGCCTTCCAGCACCCGCTCGCGCACGCGCCAGGCGTGTTCGCCGATGCCGCCGCAGAACACGATGGCATCGATTCCCTTGAGCACCGCCGCCAGGCCGCCGAGCTCGCGGCGGATCCGAAACACGAAGTACTCGATCGCCTCTTGGGCTTCAGGTTTGTCCGACGCTTCCAGCTCGCGCATGTCGTGCGAGACGCCCGACAAACCCTTGAGCCCGGACTCGCGATACAGCAGGTCCGCGATCTCCGCCGCGTTCATCCGCTTTTCCTGCATCAGGTAGAGCACCACGCCGGGATCGAGCTGGCCGCAGCGCGTGCCCATCGGCAGCCCGTCGAGCGCGGTGAACCCCATCGAGCTGGCAATCGAATGGCCGTCGCGGATCGCGCACATCGAGGCACCGTTGCCGAGATGCGCGACCACCACCCGCCCGGCCGCGTGGTGCGGAGCGATCTGTTGCAGCCGGTGGGTGACGTATTCGTAGGACAGCCCGTGAAAGCCGTAGCGCCGCACGCCCTCGTCGTAATAGTGGCGCGGCAGCGCGAACACGTCGTTGACGAACGGATGCGCGCGATGAAATGCGGTATCGAAGCAGGCCACCTGCGGCACATCCGGCCAGGCTTCCTGCGCCGCCAGGATGCCGGCGATGTTGTGTGGCTCGTGCAGCGGGGCGAGCGGTATCAGCGACTGCAAATAGCGCATCACTTCGGCGGTGACGACAACCGGCGCCGCGTATCGCACGCCGCCATGCACCACGCGGTGCCCCGCCGCGATCACCTGCGCGTCCGGGTAGGTGTCGCGTCGCCAATCCAGAATGCGATGCAGCGCCTCAGCGTGGAACGGCGCATCCGCTTTGCCCGACCAGGTCGCTTCATGCGTGGTGACGCCAGCGCCGTCACGGGTGGCGATCCGCCGCTGCTCGCCCAGCATTTCGGCCAGACCGGTTGCCACCGATGTCAGCTGCTCTCCGGCTGCCTCGAACACTGCGAACTTGATCGAGGAGGAGCCGGCATTCAGGGTGACGACGTGATGCGTCATGCGTGCTTCACCGCGCTCTCTCCGGTCGCCTGCCAATGCGCGTACAGCGCCGCGACGGCACAGGAGAACAGGCGCGACCGCTCGTCGTCGGCGCGGCTGGTCAACAGGACCGGCACCATGGCGCCCAGCACCAGCCCCGCGCCTTCGGCCTGCGCCACGTAGGTCAATTCCTTGGCCAGGATATTCCCTGCCTCCAGGTTGGGGACCACCAGGATGTCGGCCCGGCCGGCGACCAGGGAGGTCAGGCCCTTGGTCGCTGCCGCATCGAGGCTCACCGCGTTGTCCATCGCCAATGGCCCATCGATGATGCCGCCACGGATCTGGCCGCGTTCTCCCATCTTCGACAGCACCGCGGCGTCCAGCGTCGACTGGATCTTCGGGTTCACCGTTTCCACCGCCGAGAGGATGCCCACCTTCGGTTTCGCGATGCCGAGGGCAATCCCCAGGTCGATCGCGTTCTGCACGATGTCGACCTTGTCCTCCAGCGTCGGCGCGATGTTGATGGCGGCGTCGGTCACCAGCACCAGTTCGGGCAGTGCCGGCGCGTCCATCACGAACACATGGCTGATGCGCCGGCCGATGCGCAATCCGCCCTGCGACTTCACGACATGTTTGAGCAGTTCGTCGGTATGCAGGTGTCCCTTCATCACCGCGGTGGCCAGACCCTGATGCACCAGTTCGACGCCACGCGCCGCGGCGGCGTCATGGCTCGGCAGGTCCTCGATCGTGATGCCGGTCAGGTCCGCGCCATGACACTTGGCAATCGCGCGGATCTTCGTCGCATTGCCGAGCAGGATCGGAACGATCAGCCTGGCACGCCCGCCGGCGAGCGCGCCCATCAGCGCATTCTCCTCCTCTGGGGCGACCACGGCGGTCGGCATCGGCGGCAGCGCCGCGCAGGCCGCCAACAGCCGACCCACATGGCGGTGGCGCTGCACCGTCAGCTCCGGCAGCGAATCCGCATCGATCACCTGGCGCGTCGCCGGTGCGAGAACCTCCGCGAGCCCATCGGCGATCAGCTCACCGTCGCGTTCGACACGGGTTTCCAGCATCACGGTGGCTGGCGGGCGCAGCTCCTGCACCCGCACGTTGATGGTCAGCGTGTCGCCGATCCGCGCGCGGGTGTGAAACCGCAGGCTCTGCGCCTCATACAGGGTTCCCGGGCCCGGCAGCAGGTTGCCCAGCACCGCCGAGAACAGCGAGCCGATCCACATTGAAGGTGCTGCGGGTGTCGTGGCGTCATCGCCGGCGGTCGCCGGGAGGTTTGCAGGATTGAGGTTTCCGCTGACGCGGGCGAATACATACATGTCGTCGGGCGTAACGACACGGGTGGTCGCCGCGGTGTCGCCTACGGCGAGTTCCGAGAACAGCCGGTTGGTCTGCGTCATTGGACTGCTCCGGGGTCAGGCGTCAGCTTGACTGAGTGCTGCGATCGGCATTTCCGGCACGTCGCCAATGATCAGCAGGTCCGCGTCCGTCGCAGCGACCACCTTGTCGACCGACACACCGGGCGCGCGCTCGCGCAGCAGCAGCCCTTCCGGCGTCGGCTCGATCACCGCCATGTCGGTGACCACCAGGCTGACGCGGCGCACCGCCGTCGGCGGCAGCGTCAGGTGCTGCACGATCTTCGACTTGCCCCGGGCAGCGTGCTGCATCGCGACGATGACGCGCTTGGCCCCTGCGACCAGGTCCATCGCGCCGCCCATGCCCGGCACCAGCTTGCCCGGCACCACCCAGTTGGCCAGCCTTCCGCTGGCATCGACCTGGAGCCCACCGAGGACCGTCACCGCAAGGTGGCCGCCACGGATCAGTGCGAAGCTGATCCCGCTGTCGAAGCTAGCCGCACCGGGCAATGCGGAGATGAAGCCGCCGCCGGCGTCGGTGAGATTGGGATCCTCCATCCCCTCGGGCGGCGGCGCGCCGAAACCGATGATGCCGTTCTCGCTCTGGAAGGCGACGTTGATGCCCTTCGGCACGTAGCGTGCCACCAGCGTCGGCAGCCCGATGCCGAGATTGACCAGCGTGCGATCGCGCAGTTCCAGCGCGACGCGCCGCGCGATGAGTTCCTTGGCTTCCATCATCGCGGCCGCTCCACCAGGTGATGTACGAGAATGCCGGGCGTGCGCACGGCATCGGGCGGGATCACACCGACCGGGACGATTTCATCCGGCTCGGCAATCACGCAGTCTGCGGCGAACGCCATCAGAGGATTGAAGTTGGTGGCGGTGAGCCGATAGGTCAGGTTGCAGTTGTAATCGGCTTCATGCGCATGCAGCAGTGCAAAGTCCGCCCGCAGCGGCAGCTCGAGCAGATACTCGGCGCCATCCACCTCGATGACGCGCTTGCTGTCCTGTACCACGGTGCCAACTCCCGTTGGGGTCAGGATGCCGCCCAGTCCGCTGCCGCCGGCACGGATCCGTTCGGCGAGCGTGCCCTGCGGGATCAGCTCCACCTGAATCTCGCCGGCGATCATCTTCTTCTGCGTCACCGGGTTGGTGCCGATATGCGACACCATCACACGGGCGACGCAGCCTGCATCGATCAGTTTGCCGACGCCCACGCCGGGCCGCGCAGTGTCATTGCCGATGATCGTCAGATCGCGTGCCGCGCGCTTCACCAGCGCATCCATGATGCGCTCGGGTGTGCCCACGCCCATGAAGCCGCCGAACATCAGGCTGGCCCCGTCGGGGATCAGGATGGCCGCATCGGCGGCCGAGATCGCCAGTCGCATGTGGTGGTTGCTCCTCAGGCCATGATGTGCAGGCCGGCATCGACATAGATCGTGTCGCCGGTCATCCCGGAGGCGGCGCCACCGACCAGGAAGGAAACCACCCGCCCGACCTCGGCAATGTCCACCAGGCGACGCGCCGGCGCGCGGGCCACCGCTGCATCCACCAGCTCGTCGAAAGCAGCGATGCCGCTCGCCGCGCGGGTCATCAGCGGACCAGGCGAGACCGCGAACACGCGGATGCCCTTGTCGCCCAACTCGGCGGCCATGTAGCGGGTGGTGGCTTCCAGCGCCGCCTTCACCGGTCCCATGATGTTGTAATGGTTCACCACCTTGTCGGCGCCGTAATAGCTCATCGTCAGCAGGGTGCCGCCCTGCGTCATCAGCGGTTCCGCGAGGTGCGCCATGGCCATGAACGAGTGGCAGGATACTGCCATCGCCTGCTGAAAGCCGGCGAGCGAACAGTCGACCACACGGCCATGCAGATCTGCGCGCGGGGCAAAGGCGATGGAATGGACGACGAAATCCAGCCGGCCCCATTCGGCGCCGATGCGCTCGAATACCGCTTCCATCTGGCCGGGCTGCTCGACGTCCAGCGGCAGAATCAGCCTGGCGTCGAGCTGTTCCGCCAGCGGGCGGACGTATCGCTCGGCCCTTTCGTTCAGGTAGGTCACCGCGAGCTCGGCGCCGAACGCACGCAGCTTCACAGCGCAGCCATATGCGATGCTGTCCCGGTTGGCGATCCCAACCACCAGACCGCGCAGGCCTTGCAGCATGTCGCCGATCCGGGTGTCGGGGTCCCAGACCTTGGCCAGAGTATCCACATTCCGCCGTTCGGCTGGCGTGGTTGGTTCTGACATGGCGCTCTGTCCTCTACGCTGCCGGCCCAGTCTGCCAGTATCCCGTTCATCCGCTCCAGCCGCAAACTGTGACAAGTCCCTTGCGTACGCCCTCACTGCCGCCTGCGCCGTGAAACTTTTGCGACGCTCGCTCGGCACCGATGAGATCGCGATTGTCCCGGCTGGAATTCAGCCATTCCGTTCCGCAAGAGCCATACAATGGGCAGCAGATCGACGCGCCAGCATTGGCTCCGTAAGTTGACCACCGGCGGAATTAATAGCTATGCGAGGGGCCCTATGCTCCGGCCCAAGTGGCTGCGGTCAGTACAG
>DASXNR010000319.1:0-7459 GCA_036494925.1 Acetobacteraceae bacterium | reverse complement strand
TTCGGCAGTGGCGGCGTGGTCAACGGATGACGGTTGAGCCCTGTGCCGATACCCAGGATCAGGTCGGCCTTCGAGTACAGGAAATGCGCGCCATGGCCGGTGAAGCCGTTGCCGCCGGAACCGAGTGCCAGCGCGTGGTCCTCGGGAAACGCGCTCTTGCCGTCCACCGTGGTCATCACCGGGCTTTGCAGCAGTTCCGCCAGCTTCACCAGGTCGTCGCTCGCCTCGGCGTACAGCACGCCCTGGCCGGCGAGGATCACCGGGCACGATGCCTCGACCAGCAGACGCGCGGCGTCCTCGACATCGCCCGCATCCGGTGTTGACCGCGTCCTTCGCACCGGATTGTGCTCCAGCGTCTCGCTGCCGATATCGAGTTCGAGCAGATCGCGCGGCAGCTCCACCATCACCGGTCCGGGCCGTCCGTTCTTCAACTGGCTGAACGCACGGCGCATCGCCGCCGGTACCTGTTGCGGCACCAGAATATGCTCGGCCTGCTTGGTGACGGACGCATAGGTGCGGCTGGAATGGAACATCGGAAACACCTGCGCCTGCTCGCGCGCGTGTCCGAGCGGCAGGAACAGCACCGGCACTGAATCGGAGAATGTCGTGGCGATGCCGGGGAACGCGTTCTCCGCCCCCGGTCCGTACTGCATCGCGAACACACCGGGCGGGCGGCCATTGGTGACACGGGCATAGCCGTCCGCCATGTCGACGCCGACGCGTTCCTGTCGGCAGATGATCGGACGCAGGCCGCCCGCCACGGCGGTCTCGATCACCGACGTGGTGGGAAAACAGAACAACGTGGTCACGCCTTCACGTTTCAGGATTTCCACGACAGCCTGGTCTGCGCGCATCTGCCCCTCCCTTGCGGCGTTTGAGGAAGCCTATGGCGTGATCAGCCTGACTGGCAATCCGACCCGGCGTCGCAGCGAGCGAAGTGGAGAACTGTCATCCGTCCAGCATGCTCCGGATTTTCGCTGCCAGCGCCGCGTAAGTGAACGGTTTCGGCAGCAGATGGGTACCGGGATCCAGAATTCCGCCATGCACGATCGCATTGCGCGCATAGCCGGTGGTGAACAGCACCAGGAGGTCAGGGCGCTGCTGTCGTGCCTGATCGGCAAGCTGTCGGCCGGTCATGCCGCCAGGCAGCCCGACATCGGTGAACAGCAGCCGGATGGCCGGGTAGCGTGCCAGCAGCTCCAGTCCCGACCAGCCGTTGGCCGCCGCAAGCACGCGGTAGCCCAGCTCGCGCAGCGCCTCCGTGCTGTAGGCGCGCACTGCTTCGTCATCCTCCACCACCAGCACCAGTTCGCCCGAACCGCCGTTCGGTGCCGCGACGGTCGCGGCGCCTGCAGTCTCGAATGGACCCTCGCCGATCAGACGCGGCAAATACAGCTTCACCACCGTCCCATGGTCCGGCTCGCTGTACAGCTTGATGTGGCCGTCCGATTGTTTGATGAAGCCGTAGACCTGGCTCAACCCAAGACCGGTACCCTGACCGACGTCCTTGGTGGTGAAGAACGGCTCGAACACCCGCTCCATCGTCGCCTTCGTCATGCCGGTCCCGGTGTCCGATACAGCGATCATCACATACTGCCCTGGCAGCACCTCCCGGTGCTGCCGCGCATATGTGTCATCAAGGTAGGTGTTCGCGGTCTCGATCGTCAGTCTGCCGCCATTCGGCATGGCGTCGCGCGCATTCACCGCGAGGTTGAGCAGCGCGCTCTCCAGATGGTTCGGATCAGCCATGGTCCGCCACAATCCACCCGCCAGCACGGTCTCGATGCCGATCGCCTCGCCCAGCGTGCGCCGCAGCAGTTCCGACATGCCGGCGACCAGCTTGTTCGCATCCAGCGGCCGCGGATCGAGCGCCTGGCGCCGTGCGAACGCCAGCAGGCGCTGAGTCAATGTCGCCGCACGCTGCGATCCCGCTTCGATCATGCGCACGGCGCGCCAGATGCGCTCGCCGTGCTGACCGAGTTCCTGCGGCAACAGGCGCCGCAGCGTATCGGCACCACCGCAGACCGCGGTGAGCAGATTGTTGAAGTCGTGCGCCACACCGCCGGTGAGCTGGCCCACGGCCTCCATCTTCTGCGCCTGCCGCAGCAGCTCCTCGGCGCGCATGCGTTCGGCGATCTCCTCCGATACGCGCTGTTCGAGGCTTTCATTGAGCTGGCGCAGGCTCTCTTCTGCCTGCCGGCTGGCGCGGTACAGGCGCGCGTTGTCGATGGCGACCGCCGCCTGCGCCGCGATGCCGCCGGCGATCAGTTCGTCGCGCTCGGTGAACACGCCGGTTTCCGAATGCCCAAAGAACAGTCCGCCGAGGACTTCGCCCAGGCGGGACACGACCGGCGCCGCGAGATAGCTGCGCACCGGTAGATGGCCTTGCGGCTTGCCGTGATAGGGCGGGTTCTGGCCGTAGCGCGGGTCGCGCGTGATGTCGTCCGAACGAACCACGCCCTCGCCACGGAAGGTAGGATCGAACACCTTCGTGTTGCGTGGCATCGGAAAGCCGGCGAACGCTTCGCGCGGTGCACCGGTCAGCGAGTAGAGCGTGTACGATTCACCTGCATCATTCAGCACGTTGTAGAAGAACGCGCCGAACTCAGCGCCGGTCAGCTCGACTGCGGCGTCCGTCACCGTCTGCACCAATCGCTCGAGGTCGAGCTCGGCCGCAATGGCGCTGCCGGTGCGATTGAGCAGCTCCAGCCGCCGCGCCTCATCACGAATCTGCTCGCCTGCCTCGCGGCGAATCCGCGCGAGCTCAAGATTCGACCGCACACGCGCCAGCAATTCGCGCGCGGCGAACGGCTTCACCAGATAGTCGTCCGCGCCGGCGTCGAGGCCTTCCACATGTGCTTCCTCGCCGGCACGTGCCGACAGCAGGATCACCGGCAGATCGCGCAGGTCCGGATCGGCCCGCATCGCCGCCGGCACGCCGAAGCCGTCGAGCCGTGGCATCATCACGTCGCAGAGCAGCAGATCGGGGCGAGGTTCTCGGATGGCCTGCAAGGCGGCCTCTCCGTCCGTGACGACCTGAACTTCATATTGCGACCCCAGGAGGCGCATGACGTAGTCGCGCATATCCGCGTTGTCGTCAGCCAGCAGGATGCGGGGACGCACCGCCTGATCCGACCCGGTGTCGGTCACCCTCACCAAAGTCGTCGCTGACTCCAGGATGCCCGCGTCCAGGTCCGGCAGACGGCCCGACTCCGGCAGCCAGCGCATCGCTTCCGCCACGAAGGACGCCGCAGCGATGCCTTCGGGCATCGTGCGGCCGCGATCCTGCGATACCTGCTCGGCCGGCAGATGCGCGAAGCCGAGTGGCAACGCAACGCGTACCGTGGTTCCGGTGCCGACCTTGCTGCGTACCTCCATTGTTCCGCCGTGCAGCCGGACCAGCTCGCTCACCAGCGCGAGACCGATGCCGGTGCCCTCCATCGTGCGGGCCGCCTGGCCTTGGATTCGATGGAACCGATCGAAAATGCGCGGTAGCTCGTCCTCAGGGATCCCAACACCTGTATCGCTCACGAGAAGCTCGGCCGTCAGGGCATCGGAGAGCCGCACCGCGACCGTCACACCGCCACCCAGTGTGTACTTGAACGCGTTGGAAACCAGGTTCAACACCACGCGTTCCCACATGTCTGCATCGACGTAGATGGGATACGGCATCGTCGGGCAATCGACGGCGAGCGCTAGTCCGGCGTGCTCGCAGGCAGAGCGGAAGTTGCTGGCAAGCTCGGCGGTGTAGGCCGCGAGGTCGGTTGGACGATATGTTGCGCGCACCCGCCCTGCTTCGATGCGGGAAAAATCCAGCAGCGTGTTGACCAGACGGAGCAGCCGCAGCCCGTTGCGGTGAATCATGTTCAGACGATCGGCGGCGGCTGCGCCGCGCTGGGCGATCTCCTCCTCCAGCGGGCCCAGCATCAGCGTCAGAGGCGTGCGGAACTCGTGACTGACGTTGGAGAAGAAGGCGGTCTTTGCCCGGTCGATCTCGGCCAGCGCCTCGGCGCGTTGCCGTTCGGCCTCGTAGGCACGCGCACTGGCCAGGCCCGACGCAATCTGCGAGGCCACCAGATCGACAAAGCTGGTATGCCTTTCCGACAGCGGGCGATACGGATTGAGCCCGACCAGCAGCATTCCGGCGGGCTTGGTCTGCCCCTGCTGAACGATCGGTACCGCAAGAGCACGATGCGGTGGCCGGTCCCAGGCACCGGTGGGAAGCGGGCCGAACGCCGTGAGATTGTCGATGGTCACATGCGGTACGCCGGCGAGGATCCGCGCAGCCGGATGCTCCTGCGGCACGGCGGCGAGATCGATTTCTGGCGCCGCAATCCGATGCTCGCGCGCGATTCCGGTGGCGCAGGCCAGACGTGCCCGCTTCGCTTCCGCGTCGAACAGCCAGGCAACCGCGAACGGCAGATCACGCTGATTGGTGGCGAGGCCGTGCTCGATCGCCGCCAGCACGTCCGGCTCGGTACGCACCGCCGCAAGCAACGCGGCGAGATCGCGCAGCGTGGCCAGCCGGCGCTCGCCGATGACACGGTCGGTGTCCTCGGTGACGACGCACAACATGCCGCCGACCGCACCCGCGTCGTCCGGTAACGGGCTGTACGAGAAGGTGTGATAGGTCTCCTCCGGATATCCATTCCGTTCAAGGAACAGGAGCAGACCTTCGTCCCAGGTGGCCTTGCCGGTGCGCATGACGGTCTCGGCGCGTGGGCCGAGATCCGCCCAGATCTCGGCCCATACCTCGGCGGCTCGACGGCCCAGCGCCCATGGATGCTTCGCACCGAGCGTCATCGTGGCATAGGCATCGTTGTAGAAGAACGTCAGCTCGGTTCCCCAGCCAAGCCACATGGCATAGCGCGATGTGACGAGGATGCGCAGCGCGGTGCGCAGGCTTTGCGGCCATGCTTCCTGTGGACCCAGCGGACTTGCCGACCAGTCGTTGGCACTGATCAAGGTAGCCATTACCCCGCCAGCGGCCAGAAACGCGGATTGGGTCTCTGCCGGAGGATCAGCGAAAGGCTTTGTCGTGCTCTGTGGCTGCGCCGAAAGGTTCATTGCTCATTCCCCAGGCGGCCAAATATGCCGGGGAAGACAGGTCCAGCAAATTGCCTGTGCGAGCTACTTCGTTCGTCTCACGTCTTGTTGACGGTGTTGCCACCGAACGCCGCGCGCGATACCTCCTCGGCAAGAATGGGGGAACAACCATGCGTGAATATCGTATTGCCTCGATCCCAGCCGATGGCATCGGCCCCGAGGTCATCAGCGCGGGCCTCGAGGTGCTGGATGCGGTCGCCGCCCGCGACGGCGGCTTCAAGCTGATCATCGACCACTACGACTGGGGCTCCAATTGGTATCGCAAACATGGCAGCTTCATGCCAGCCGATGCGCTGGCCTGGCTGCGCACCGCGGATGCGATCTATTTCGGTGCCGTCGGCGATCCCGACATCCCGGACCACATCACGCTGTGGGGGCTGCGGCTGCCGATCTGTCAGGGCCTCGATCAGTACGCCAACGTGCGTCCGACCCGTATCCTGCCGGGCGTGACCTCGCCGCTGCGCGACGTGGGACCCGGCGATCTCGATTGGGTGATCGTGCGCGAGAACAGCGAAGGCGAATATTCCGGCCATGGCGGGCGCGTGCATCGCGGCCTGCCTGAGGAGGTCGCCACCGAAACCGCGATCTTCACCCGCCGCGGCGTCGAGCGGATCATGCGCTTCGCCTTCGAGACCGCGCGCAGCCGGCCGCGCAAGCAACTCACCGTCGTCACCAAGTCGAATGCCCAGCGTCACGGCATGGTGTTCTGGGACGAGATCGCCGGCCTGGTGTCGCACGATTATCGCGACGTGACCTGGGACAAGGAACTGGTCGATGCGATGACCATGCGCATGGTGCGCAGGCCGCAGTCGATCGACACCGTGGTGGCGACCAACCTGCACGCCGACATCCTGTCCGATCTCGCCGCGGCACTCGCCGGGTCGCTTGGCATCGCACCCACCGGCAACGTCGATCCGGAACGGCGCAGCCCGTCGATGTTCGAGCCGATTCACGGCTCGGCGTTCGACATCACCGGCAAGGGTATCGCCAATCCTGTTGCCAGCTTCTGGACCGGCGCGATGATGCTGGAACACCTGGGCGAGAAGCCGGCAGCAGATCTGCTGATGCGCGCCGTGGAACAGGTATGCGCGGCGGGCATCATGACGCCCGATCTCGACGGCAAGGCGACGACCGCGGAGGTGACCCGCGCGATGTGCGAGGCGGTGCGCGGCATCAACCGCTAAATCACGTCAGACCCTGCCGGGAAACTTTGCTCGCAACGCTGTGACGAACCGGTCTGCCACTTTGATGAAGCCAGCAGGAAACGGATGCAATTCATTGGCCCAATCGGCAGGCGTGAGCGTTCCTTGCGTGTCCACCAGAAAGAGCAGGTTAGCGGCGTCGCTCGCGAGCCGGACAAGCATCGCCTTGAAGGCGAGCAACGTCTGACGACAGATCAGCTCACCTTCCGCAGGAGTCCATCCTGCGAAGTCGATCGATGGCTTGAGCCATGGCCCCACACAGGCTGGGTGCTTTCCGGTCGGCAGCGGAAAGTCGTAGCAATGCGCGAAGATGGGCACGCCTTGCGCATAGCGATCACGGAACTCGATGAGATCCCGATAGCACGCTTCGATCATGCCAAGCGCTTCCTCGAACCGCAGCGCATTCAACCCATTCAGGCTGGTCGCCGCATTATCGAGAAAGATGCAGAACTGATCGCCGGCAATGTCGTTGCCTCCGGCAGAAAACAGAATCGCGTCCGGCTTGTCATTCAGCCAGTTTGCCGGATCCTGCAGAAGCTCAATCATCCGCTGCTGCTTGGGGAGTGACATCTCGTCGGTCGATGCGTCGCCATGATGCGCTACATTGACGATCACCGGATTGATCGTTCCCATGCCGCGAAGCTGTGCGATGACGTCCGTATCGGAAAGTGTCAGTGCGTTCCCGTCGAGAGGGTAGTCGAACCAGCTGTCGCCCTGTGCGAGCATCACCAACGGCTCGACGGCCGGCTTTGCGGCCAATGCCATCGAAGCATGAACAGCACGTAGCCGCGCGATCCTCTTCTGGTGAATTGCAACGCGCTCAGCAATCTCGGACTCTATGGTCTCGTTCATCTGCTGACGCAGAGCGATGCTCTTCCGCACCGGACTTTCCACAGTCATGTCAGCGCACATGTTATTCCCCCTCAGAAACGCTACAAGTTCGCAATCATCCGCCGAATTCGCTCGCCAGACAGTGAACTACCTCACAGATCGGACGTTGCCAGGGGCAATTGCAGGCGTTATCTTTTCGATGAAAACGCGGCAGGAACCATCGACGCACATGCACGTCCCGCCGACTGTCGAGGAGCAGCGCCTGCTGGACGACGCACGCGCGCTGATCCCTGCGCTCGCCGATCGTGCCGCGGCGACCA